>JAHJPG010000006.1 GCA_018819925.1 Pseudomonadota bacterium | reverse complement strand
GTCCTGATCGGTGCCGGTTTCAAAGGTCACGGTCAGGGTGTAGGAGCCGTCCGAGGCGCTGTTGGAAGACATGTAGATCATGCCCTCCACGCCATTGACTTGCTCCTCGATGGGCTGGGCCACGGTGGCGGCCACGACCATGGCGCTGGCCCCGGGATAGTTGGCGGTAACGGTGACCGTAGGCGGTTCGATGTTGGGATATTGGGAAATGGGCAGGCCAGCCAAGGTCAGCAGGCCGCCCAGCACGATGACGATGGACACCACCGCCGCGAAGATGGGCCGCTGGATGAAAAAGCGTGAGAACATCTATAAACCCGCCTACTTTTCGCCCTTGGCGGGCTTGTCCTTGGCCTTGGCTTCGGGCTTGCTCTTACCCTCTTGCTTGGCCTTGGCCTTGGCTGGGGCCTTCTGTTGGGCCGCAGCCTGGGCCTGTTTCTCCTGCTCTGCGGTGAGAGGGGTGCATTTGACACCGGGGCGCACCCTTTGCAAGCCGACCACCACCACCCGGTCATCCGCCTTTATGCCCTTTAGGATGACTATCTTGCCGTCCGTCTGCACCGGCCCGATTTCCACCGGGCGGTATTGCACCGTGTCGTCCTTGTCCACCACCAGCAGGTAGGTGCCCCGCTGATCCCGGCCCAGGGCCCGGTCCTCGGTCAAAATGGCGTCCTTGATTATGCCGATCGGCACCTGCACCCGCACGAACAGGCCGGCCATAAGCACTCCCTTGGGATTGGGAAAAACCCCGCGCGCCTGGATGGTTCCGGTGCTGGGGTCGACCTTGTTGTCCAGCCAGTCCAAATAGCCGGGATGGGGGAAGTTCTTTTCGCCGGAAGCCTCAAGGCGGGCCATCGGGCGACCCTTTTCATCCAGGGGCAGCGCCCTATTACGCTCGTTTTGGCGGACCTCCATCAGGTCCTGCTCGGCCACGGTGAAATAGGCATAGGTGGGATCGTCCATGACGATGGAGCAAAGCTTGGTGAACTGCCCGGCCCCCACCAGGTTGCCCACGTCCACCAGGTTGCGCGAGATACGTCCAGATATAGGAGCATGAATGTGGGTGTATCCGTAGTCGATGCGGGCTCGCTCCACCTGGGCCTTGGCCGCTTCCACCTTGGCTACGGCCTCGGCTTTCTGGGCCTTGGCCTGGATAACATCAACCTCGCTAACCGCCCGGTCCTGGTAAGCGTTTTCCTTGCGCACCAAGGTGGCCTGGGCCAGTTGCAGCTGGGCCTTGGCCACGGCCAGGTTGGCCATGGCGATGTCCACCTTGGCCTGGTAGGGCTCCGGCTCTATGACGAAGAGCAACTGGCCCTTTTTCACCAAGGTGCCCACCTCGAAGTTGACGCTTCTTAGCTGACCCTCAACCCGGGCCTGAATATCCACCGAATACATGGCCTGAGTATTGCCGGTGAACACCGCGTAGTCGGTGACCGTGCGCGTCACAGGTTGGGCCACCGTCACCTGGGGCGGCGGAGGCGCGGCGTATTTTTCCTGGCCGCGGTCGCAGCCAGCCGCCAGAAGAATGAGCCCGGCCGACAGGGCCAGGGCGGTAAGCGCCTGTTTGCTTATCCCCTTGATCATGGCAATTTCCCTTGCAGGTGCCCGGCGCCTGGCCTTAGCGGCTGGCCGCCTCCAGTGCATTGTTGGGCGGAGTTTCGCGTTTAGCCACCGGGTCCCAGCCACCGCCGAGGGCCGTATAGATATTGACCAGATTTATGGCCGCCTGCCCACGGGAAGCAGCCAACTGGTTGTCATAGTCAAACAGATTGCGTTGAGCGTCCAACACCCGCTGGAAGTCTTGCAAACCCTCTTTGTACAGCCGTACCGCCAGTTTCAGCGCGCGCCGCGAGGCCGTCACCGTTTTCTTCAGGGCTTTTTGGCGCAGCTTTTCCTGCTGGAAGGCCACCATGGAATCCTCCACCTCCTTCAAGGCGGAGAGCACGGTCTTCTCGTAGGTCAAAAGGGCTTGTTCGGTGCGTGCGTCTTCCACCTTGATCTGGCTGCGGATGCTGCCGCCGGCAAAAATGTTCCAGGACATGCTGGGTCCGATGGAGAAGACGGTGCTGCCTCCGTTGAACAGGTTCCCGCCGGTGGTGGCGGCGGTGCCCAGGGAGCCGATTAGGCTGAAGCGAGGGTAGAGGTCCGCGGTGGCCACACCGATGCGGGCGGAGGCCGCGGCCAACTGGCGCTCTGTCCGCCTGATGTCCGGCCGCTGGCGCATCAGGTCGGCCGGCACTCCCACCGCCACCCGGAGCGGGGGCGCGGGGATGGGCCGGGGCCGCGTCAATTCCGGGTCCAGCGAACCGGGAGACAGGCCCAGCAGCAGGGCAAGTGTGTTCAAGGACTGGTTGAGGTCGCTCTTGAGGGGAGGCAATTGGGCCTGGGAGCTTCCCAGAACCGTCTGGGCCTGGGAAACGTCAAGGTCGGTGGCCAGGCCCCATTTAAAGCGGGATTGGGTGAGTTTTAGCACTCCCTTTTGGGACTCGATGTTCTCGCTGGTGGCGGATATGCGGGCCTGAAGGGTGCGCACCACCAGATAGGTCTGGGCCACCTGGGAGTAAAGGCTCACCATCACGCCGGCCCGGTCTTCCTGGCTGGCCTGGAAGTCGGCCTGAGCCGCTTCCACCGAGCGCCGCACCCGGCCGAACAGGTCGATTTCCCAACTGGCCTCCAGGCCCAGGGAGATGTTGTTGCCGGTGATGCCGGCGCCGGCCAAGTCGTTTTCGCTGGTCTGCTGCCGCACGGCCGAAGCCGGAACGTTAACCGAGGGCAGTTCCGCGCCCAGCACAACCCCCAATTGCGCCCTGGCCTCCTTGACCCGGGCCACGGCCACCTTAAAGTCCAGGTTGCCGGTGTGGGCCCGCTTGATGAGAACGGTCAGCTGGGGGTCGTTGAAAACGGTCCACCATTTGGTCAGGTCCGCCTCCCGTCTCGCCAGGGCGGGGTCGGTGGATTGCTGCCAGGCGGCGGGAACCTCCGTCTTGGGCGGCTTATAATCGGGCCCTACTTTCATGCAGCCGGGCAAAACCAGCGAGGCCAAAAGGCCCAGCCCGGCAAGGAAGATGACGACAATACCGGATGACGGGCTCAGACCCCGCGTGCGCAGATGCATTTGTTTCGCCCTCCTAGAGACACGCCTATCTTGTTAGATAGCCTGAGCATTGTCAATAAGCTTGATATTAATTAAATTTATTGACGGATTGCGTCATCAATTGCGATGCATGGTTTGCAGGCTCACCAGGCGCGCCACCAACACCACCATATAAAATTGGCCCACCACCGCTTCGGTGATGGCCAACTGACCGGCCACAGCGCTTATTGGGGTGATATCGCCATATCCCGTGGTGGTTATGGTGACAAAGCTGAAGTAGATAAGCGACGCCAAGTGGGGCGCCACATAACTGGACCCCGAGACTTTGGTAAAAACATCCATTCCCATGGCAAAGGAACCGGGCCAGGACGCTTCCACCGCCTGGTAGGCGAAGCCCCACATCAGGCCCATGAGCAGATAGCCATTCAGGGCTCCGCTGATGGCGTCAAAAGAGACTTCCTTGAGAGTGAGCACTTCTCTCAATATCGAGTAAATGACAATACCCAAGAATCCCACGTAGCAGAGGCAGCCCGTCACCAGGCTCGTAGCGCTCTCCATGCGCAGGGTGGTAAACACCAAGGCCAAGCCGGCCACCAACAAGATCAGGGCCAAGATAAACAGATGTTTTCGGTTGATTACCGTATAAGCCGCGGCCACCAGCACCAGTACTATGAACAAGTCGAGTATGGTCCTGGTGCGAGGAATCAACTGCTCAATCACCGGCACCAACAAAAAATAGACCATCAGGGTGACGAAAAGCCAAAGGTGCCGGGATTTGAACCAGGGCAAACGGCGGTGGCGTCGCGGATGAGCTGTGGGGTTGACCTGAGCAGGGCTCATGCCAGCACCTCCTCCCAATGGCTGAGTTGCTCGAAGGGCAGCAACTGGCTAAAGGCCCGGTTGATGGTGACGAGGCCGTCTTCCTCCACCGCGGCCATGGGATTGAGCCCTCCCCGCACCACCATGCCCACCCGGCCGGGAGCCAAGGGAACCTCCAACAGTGGCTGGCCGGGCCGGCCCACCAGGATTATGCCGCCCAAGCCGGCCCGCTCCAGGCGCACGGCCAACCGGCGGGCCTTTTCCGCCGCCGGGGCGGGAATCTCGCGGAAGCTGGCCCCGATCACTCCCTCTCCGGTGGCCACGGCCTGCTTAACCGTGGTCATCTTGCCTTTGATGAATATCTCCAGCGGGTCCAGGGTGGTGGCGTCGTAATTTATGATCTGGGTGAAACGCAAAGGCTTGTGTTCGCTGACCTGCAAAAGTCCGCCGAAGCGGTTGGTCATGGGCACGCCCTCGTCGAGCATCACCCCATTGATGGCTATGGAGCACACCGTGGCCACCACCACCTCGCCGGGGCCGGGAACATAGCTGCCCACCCTTTGTCCCGGCTCGCCGATGAGCAAGCGGTCGCCCAGGGAATAGCCCGCCTGAAACACCTGGCGCATCACCTCCTTGGCCCGGGGCAGATCCTTGGCCCGCAGGACCGAAAGATTCACCGCCACCGTGCCCTTCCCCTGGCGCAGCTTGAAGTCCATGCCGAAGATCAAGGCCTCGGCCCGGGCGGCCACGAAACCCACCTTGTCCATCACATAGGCGGTTTCCAACTCACGGCGGCCCAGGAGGGTCAGTTGCCGTCCCCGGCGGCCAACCTGTTGGGTCAGCCCCTCATCATCGGTTATGCTTAAATAATAACGGATGGTGCGCTGGCTCATGTCCTTGCCGGCCAGAGCCAGGGCGTGGGCGATGCGGGTGCCGCCCAGGGGTTTATCCGATTCGGAAAGCACCCTGAGCACATCCAATATCTTGCGCCGACTGCGTTCGTCCACCTGTAGCACTCCTTGCGTTTGTCAGAATTGGCAGGGGCCAAGTCTCTACGGACAACCTGTCTCAAACTAACCGCCTCTGCCACAGAAGTCAAGTCAATATGCGGCAATACTGCCGTCTATTGCCGACAACTCGAACCGTCCCCGCGACACCCGCGGGCCTTCTGGGGCAACATTGGATTATTATCCTTTTAATTCCATTGGATGAAGCATAATTATTCCCACTAGAAGCCAGGGTGTTGACAACGTGGGGTTGCTCTGTCATAAAGGCAATGGTTGCCGTGTTTGCCGGGGACCGCTTTAGACCCCTCAACCGCTTCCCGGCGTGACGAATGTAGTCAAAAACCCGCGCCGCCCCGATTTGAAGCCGCCTCGGCAACACCAACAAGCGGCGTTAGGGATTGCCGCGGTGGACCAAACCGGTAGCCGCAACGTTCTTTTGAGTGGCCAGACCCGGCCAAGATGCCGGGCGGGGACCCGGGAGAGTTTTTAGACCATGGCCAACAATTCAACCGCAGAATTTCAGCCGCGGATCACCCTGCTCTACTGCCGCCAGAGCCTGGCCCCGGAGGTCAAGCCGGTGCAGGGCAGCCGGACCGGCCAGGGCTTCAGCGTGCGGCTGGTGCTCTTGCCTTGCAGCAGCAAGGTGCAGCTGCCCCATCTGATGCGCCTGTTGGAGCAGGGCAGCGACGGATTGCAGATCGCGGCCTGCCCCGAAAAGGCCTGCCAACATCTGGTGGGCAGCACCAGGGCCGAAAAACGCCTGAACCGGGGCCGGGAGCTTTTGGAGCAGGTGGGCATGGGAGCCGAGCGCCTTGGCCTGGAGCGGGGCGCTGGCCTAAGCCTGGAAGATTTAATGCAAATGGCCGGCCGTAGGGCCGATGCCGCGCGGGCCCTGGGGCCCAACCCCATGAAAGGAGTTTGAGCGCCGATGATCACCGCTGAGTGGAAGCCCATTGAGGAGATGGTGGGTTACCTGCGCGGCCACAAGAAGGTGCTGGTAATCGGTTGCGCCACCTGCGTGGCCGAATGCGCCGCCGGCGGGGAGCGCGAGGTGGAGACCCTGGCGCCTCTGTTGGCCATGGCCATGCAAAACGACGGCAACCCCGTGGAGGTTAAAAGCGCCACCCTGGAGCGCCAGTGCGAACCGGAGTTCGTGGAGGCCATCGCCGAGGCGGCGGCCGAGGCCGACGCCATCGTGAGCCTGGCCTGCGGCATCGGCATGCAGCTGGTGGCCGAGCGCTTTGTGGACACCCCGCTCTACCCCGGGGTCAACACCACCAGCCTGAGCCTCCGCGAGGAGCCGGGGCTGTGGACCAGCCGCTGCGCCGCCTGCGGCGACTGCGTGCTGGGGCTGACCTTCGGCCTGTGCCCGGTGGCCCGCTGCGCCAAGAGCCTGATGAACGGCCCCTGCGGCGGCACCCGCACCGATGGAATGTGTGAGATCAACCAGGACACGCCCTGTATCTGGCGGCTGATCGTGGAGCGGGCCACCGCCCGCGGCCGGTTGGAGGACCTGACCCAGGTCCGGCCTCCCAAGAACTGGTCCAACTCGCCGGCCGGCGGGCCCAAGAGGATGCTTCGGGAGGATCTTCGGTCATGAGTTTGCGCGCGGGAACCAAGCTGGAGAAGGTTTTGGCCGCCGGCCATTTCGCCCTTACCACCGAGGTGGGACCTCCCCGGGGCCCCGACGTGGATGCGGTGCTCAAGAAGGCCCGGATTCTAAAGGGCCTGGCCGACGGCTACAACGTCACCGACAACCAGACCGCCGTGGTGCGGATGTCTTCCATCGCCGGCTCCAAGATTCTGTTGGACGCGGGCCTGGAGCCCGTGGCCCAGATGACCTGTAGGGACCGCAACCGCATCGCCATGCAGAGCGATCTGCTGGGCGCGGCCGCCCTGGGGCTCAGGAACATCCTGGCCATCAGCGGCGACCACCAGGGCGCCGGGGCCAGCGGCAAGCTCAAGGGCCATCCCGGAGCCAAGGGAGTCTACGACGTGGACTCCATGCAGCTCATCAGCATCATCAAGGGCATGCGCGACGAGGGGTTGCAGGCGGGCGGCGACGCCCTGACCAGCAAGCCGGCGTTTTTCATCGGCGCGGCCTGGACCCCCCTGGGGCCGCCCATCGAGTTCCGGGTGCTGCGCCTGGCCAAGAAGGTGGCCGCCGGGGCGGACTTCATCCAGACCCAGGCGGTGTACGACATCAAGGCCTTTGCCCAGCAGATGGCCAAGGCGGTGGACATGGGCCTGGCCGAGAAGACCGCCATCCTGCCGGGGATCATCGTGCCCCGCTCGGCGGGCATGCTCAACTACATGAACAACAACGTGCCGGGCGTGGTGGTCCCCCAGGAGCTCATCGGCCGCATGAAGGATGCCTCCGATCCCCAGGCCGAGGGCATCAAGGTGACCTTGGAGCTGATAGAGCAGGTTCGGGAGTTGCCGGGAGTCAAGGGCGTGCACCTTCAGGCCATCGAGGCGGAGGAGCTTTTGCCCGAGATCATCAACCAGGCCGGCCTGTCCCCCCGTCCGGAGGTCTAGACCCCGGCCCGGGCTCACCGCCAGCAGACGAGCAGGATTTTTATCATGGGCGAAAAGTATCACGTCGAGGTGGAACCCACGGACCCCCGCTTCACCCCGGTGGCCAAGCTGGCCGCCATGGAGACGGAGGGCTGCCTTGGCTGTCTGAAGTGCGTCAAGCGCGATAGCTGCATCTACGATGTCTATCGCAAAAAGACCTTCGACGCCGGGCAGGTGGTGGACACCACCGACTCCATGTGCCTCAACTGCATGCGTTGCGTGCAGGAGTGCAAGAAGAACATCCTAACCCGGGCCGTGAACCCCCAGTTCGAGGCCATGGGCGACGAATACTGGCGGCCGGACATCATCTCCGCCCTGTGGAAGCAGGCCGCCACCGGCAAGATCCCGGTCTCCGGGGCCGGCTACCGCGGCCCCTTCTCGGGGCCCGGCTTCGACCAGATATGGACCGACATGAGCGAGATCGTGCGGCCCACCCGCGACGGCATCCACGGCCGCGAGTACATCAGCACCGTCATCGAGCTGGGCCGGCGGCCCGAGCGCCTGGTCTTCGACGAAGCCGGCGACCTGGCTACCGACATTCCACCCTTTGTGGAGCTGCCCACGCCCATGGTGCTGGACCTGCCTCCCTGGGGCAAGATGGGCCCGGGCACCCGCCGGGCCATGGCCCTGGCCGCCCGCGAGGCCAAGACCCTGGCCGTGGCCACCTATGAAGAAGCCGCCGGGCTCTTGGCCGATCTAAGGGCCAACCTGATCGTGCGCATCGACGGCGTACCGGCCGGCCTGGGCCCCTTGGAGGGCGCGGCCATGGCCGAGATGCCCTACACCTCCGGGGTGATGGGCCAGGTGGCCCAGATCAAGGCTCTGCGCCCGGACCTGGTGGTGGCGGTTCGCCTGCCCCTGGACGAAAACGCGGCCGACAGGGCCGCCGAGCTGGCCCTGGCCGGGGCCGAGGTGCTCTACCTCCAGGCCGGCGACAAGGGCCAGGGCCTGGGCAAGGCGTCGGGCACCTTCATCACCAAACTGATACGCCGGGTGCACCTGCGCCTGGTGGACGAGGCCTGCCGCGACCAGGTGACCCTTTTGGCCGGCGGCGGCGTGGCCCTGGCCGAGCACGTGGCCAAGACCATCCTCTGCGGCGCGGACGGCGTGGGCCTGGACCTGGTGCTCAACGTGGCCATGGAGTGCCGCCTGTGCCGCTCCTGCACCGAGGGCTTCGACTGCCCGGTGGGCCTGGACGTCATCGGCGAGGAGCACGGCAAAAAGCGCCTGCTCAACCTCATGGGCGCCTTCCATTCCCAGATCATCGAACTGATGGGGGCCATGGGCATCCGCGAGGTGCGCCGCCTGCGCGGCGAAATGGGCCGGGCCATGGTTTTCGAGGACCTGGAGAAGATGAGCTTCGCGCCCATCTTCGGCCAGCGAGTCACCGATTACGAGCCGGCCCACGCAACCCCGGCGCCATTGCTGGACCCGGGGACCTACAGCGCCTTGCCGGTGGAGGTGGCTGACGCGCCTTCGCGCTATCGCAACGCCCTGACCAAGTATAAGGCCGAGCGCCTGAACACCTGCGTGGCCTGCGGCAAGTGCGCCGAGGTCTGCAAGTTCGGGGTGCACCTGAAGGCCGGCGAAAAGATGCTGGCCCCGCGCAGCCGCACCTGCCGGGGGGCGGACTACTGCCGCTCCATCGGCTCCTATTGCGGCGATGCCTGCCCGGTGCAAGCCATCCGGGTGGGGCAAAACCCGGTGTGGAAGACCTTCGGCGACCCCCGCTGGCCGGCCGACTTGTTGGTGAGCACCTGGATTCAGGCCGAAACCGGCCTGCCGCCCCAAGAGGGCCTGGAGTACCGCAAGGGCGCCAGCGGCGGCGGTTTCGACCGCATGGAGTTCACCTTCCCGGCCGACCCGCCGGACGCCGGCTTCGGCCCCGAAGACGTGGACCTGTCCCTGCCGCTGAACCGGCGCGACGACGACGAACGCCCGGCGGTGAATATAGACTTCCCCATCTATGGCGGCGGCATGAGCTTCGGCTCGGTGAGCCAAGCCACCATGGAGAGCCGGGCCCGGGCCTACACCGCGCTGGGCTCCTTCACCTGCACCGGCGAGGGCGGCTTCCCGCCCGTGCTGGAAAAATACTCCGACAACGTCATCACCCAGGTGGCCACCGGCCTCTTCGGAGTTCGCGAGGAAACCATCCAGCGGGTGCGCATCGTGGAGTTCAAGTACGCCCAGGGCGCAAAGCCCGGCCTGGGCGGGCACCTGCTGGGCGACAAGGTGACCCCGGCGGTGGCCAAGATGCGCGAGGCCGTGGTGGGCACCTCCCTGTTCAGCCCCTTCCCCTTCCACTCGGTGTATTCGGTGGAGGACCATAAGAAGCACGTGGATTGGATAAAGCACATCAATCCCCGCGCCCTGATTTCGGTGAAGGTCTCCACCCCCATGGACGTGGACATGGTGGCCGTGGGCTCCTACTACGCCGGGGCCCACATCGTGCATCTGGACGGAAGCTACGGCGGCACCGGGGCGGCTCCGGACATCGCCAAGAAAAACATCGCCATGCCCATCGAGTACGCCATCCCCATGGTGCATCGCTTCCTCACCGAGGAGGGCATTCGCGACAAGATCACCCTGATCGCCTCCGGCGGCGTGCGCACCGCCTGGGACGTGGCCAAGGCCATCGCCCTGGGCGCCGACGGCATCGTCTGCGGCACGGCGGACATGGTGGCCCTGGAATGCATCCGTTGCTCCAACTGCGAGTCCGGCCGGGGCTGCCCCCGGGGCATCGCCACCACCGACCCCGATCTGTCGGTGGCCTATGACTCGGATTGGGGCGCCCAGCGCGTTATCAACCTGTTCAACTCCTGGGCCATACAGCTGCGGCACATTCTGTGGCGCCTGGGACTGAGAAGCGTTCGGGACCTGGTGGGCCGCAGCGACCTGCTCACCCACCTGGATTACATAAGGAAGGCTTGAAAGAGAGAGGAACCGGCATCGTGGCCAACCTATTCCAAGCCCAAGGACGACAAGACCGCCTCCCCTCCCGGGAGGAGCTGACCCGCATGACCGAGGCCATCCTGGCCTCCCGCCGGCGGGCGGCGGCGGACGCACCTCCCCTCAGCCCCCACAGGGCCGCCGAAGAAGGCGGTTGCGGCGTGGTGGGCTTCGCGGCCAGCGTGCCCGTGCGGGGCCGGCACATATTCGAGCCCTCCATCCAGATGCACAACCGGGGCAACGGCAAGGGCGGCGGCATCGCCGCGGCCTGCCTGGACCCCGGGCAGTTGGGCGTGGACGCGGCCACCCTGAAAAGCGACTACATCCTCCAGGTGGCCCTTCTGGACCCGGCGGCGGAACAAGAGGTCGAGGCCCAGTGCATCAGCCCCTACCTGGAGATACACCACAAGGCGCGGGTTCAGACCCAGAGCGATTACCGCGACTTCGGCCTGGAGGTGAAGCCTCCGGACGTGGTGCGCTATTTCGTGAGGGCCAAGCAGGCGGTCCTGGAAGCCTTCGCCGTTGACGAAGGTTTCGGCGGCCTCGCCGGGCGGGCCCTGGAAGACGAGTTCATCTACCGCAACTCCAACCGCCTCAATGCCACCTTCTACACCAGCTTGGGCGAGAAGCGGGCCTTTGTTCTCAGCCACGCCCGCAACCTGGTCATCATGAAGGTGGTGGGCTACGCCGAGACGGTGGTGCAGTACTACGGCATGGACGACTTCAAGGCCCAGGTGTGGATCGCCCACCAGCGCTACCCCACCAAGGGGCGGGTGTGGCACCCCGGCGGCAGCCACCCCTTCATCGGGCTAAACGAGGCCCTGGTGCATAACGGCGACTTCGCCAACTACTACGGGGTCAGCGAGTACCTGCGCCAACACGGCATCGCCACCCAGTTCCTCACCGACACCGAGGTGGCCGTGCTGCTGTTTGACCTGTGGACCCGGGTGTACCACTACCCCCTGGAATACGTCATCGAGGCCATGGCCCCCACCACGGAGATGGACTTCGAGCGTCTGGCGGCCGAAAAGAAACCGGTGTACCGGGCCATCCAGGCCATGCACATGCACGGCAGCCCCGACGGCCCCTGGTTCTTCATCATCGCCCGCTCCAACCCGGACAAGGACCTCTACCAGCTCCTGGGCATCACCGACACCTCCATGCTGCGGCCCCAGGTGTTCGCCTTGCAGGAGGGCGATGTGTCCATCGGCCTGGTGGGCTCGGAAAAGCAGGCCATCGACGCCACCCTGCTTTCCCTCAACCAGGAAGACCCCCGCTTCCGCCTGGTGGCCGACCGCTACTGGAACGCCCGGGGCGGCAGCGCCACCGACGGCGGCGCCTTCCTGTTCAACGTCCAGGGCAACGGCGATGGCTACGAGTTGAGCTGCGTGGACAAGTTCGGCAAGCCCATCGAGGTGGACCAAGGCCAGTGGCGTTTCGACCCGGCCGAGGAGGCCGCCGCCCCGGAGCTGCCCCAAGGGCTGGCTCAGGCCATGAGCGCCGCGCCCGAGGGCGCCGATGCTTTCGATCTGTTCGGCCAGACGTCGGCGAACATGGCCTCCTGGAGCTTTGCCCAGCTGCGTTGGTTCGTGGACCGGGTGGAGGCCGTGGCCGCGGCAAGCGACCAAGGGACCGCCTGGGCCCTGGAACTTCTCACCCTGCTCAACAATCGCCGCTACGACACCGGCGGCAAGAAGCGCTCGGTGGTCTTGGAGATGCTGCGCGGGGCCATCATGGGCATCCTGGACCGCACCCCGGCCATGGGCGAGAACGCGGGCCGGCGATACGCCCGCATCGACTGGGAAACCAAGGGCGACCTACGGGCCCCGGCCGGCGGCGAAGAGGTCTTGGTGGTCTACGCCCATCATTTCCCGCCCGAGGGCGCCGACTGCGACGCCCGCCTTGAAGTGGAAGCCTACCATCTCGGCTGGAAGCGCTTCATCGTCTACGGACTCAAGGGCCAGCGCTTCCAGGGCTGCGGCCTGGGCCCGGCCACCGATGAGGTGCGCTTTGACATCTACGGCTCCTCGGGCGACTACCTGGCTTCGGGCATGGACGGCATGGAGATCCAAATCCACGACAGCGGCCAGGATCAGCTGGGCCAGATCATGAAGGCCGGCACCCTGGTCATTCACGGCGACGTGGGCCAGGCCTTCATGTACGGAGCCAAGGGCGGCGAGGTGTTCATACTGGGCAACGGCGCGGGCCGCCCGCTCATCAACGCGGTGGGACGGCCCCGGGTGGTGATAAACGGCACCTGCCTGGACTTCCTGGCCGAGTCCTTCATGGCTGGCGACCCCCACAACGGCGGCGGCTTCGTGGTGCTCAACGGCATCACCTTCGACAAGCAGGGCAAGGTTATCGAGCAGGAGACCCCCTACCCCGGCTCCAACCTCTTCTCCCTGGCCAGCGGCGGGGCAATATACGTGCGCGACCCCCACCACAAGCTGGTGGAGCAACAACTCAACGAAGGGGCCTACTACGAACTGACCGACCAGGATTGGGAGCTTATCGTCCCCTACCTGGAAGCCAATGAGCGCCACTTCGGCATCAGCATCGAGGACCTGCTCACCGTGGACGGCGTAAAGCGCGCCCCCCGCGAGGTATACCGCAAGGTAGGCCCGATAAACGCCAAGGCCATGGTCAAGGAGGCCATACCCGAGTAGCCCTACCTCACGGCAAACCACGGCCGCCGCGCCCATGTGGGAGCGGCGGCCTTTTTTTGCCCTGTTTCAGGGAGCCATGTTATTGCCCCTGCCCCCGGGCGGCTGGTATCTTACATCCACCGTGCCGTTAAAGGGGATCAGGCCGCGCCCCGAACGGCGAAGGGGGGTTAATGCTCTTTATTCCACAAGGGGAGACAACGGCTTTCAGAGGCCTGCGCCCATGGCTGGGCAAGGCGGCCCTGGCTCTGTTGTGGGCTCTGACCCTGCGCCTGTTGGCGCAACGCCTGGGGCTGCCCGACTCCCCCGCCGGGGAGCTTGCCCCCCTCATCGGCCTGGACCGCCCCGGCTTCTGGTGGAAGTTCATGGGCGACTGGGCCCCTCTGGGCCTCTTGCTCATGAGTTCGGCGGGGCACCTGCTGGCCCGCTGGGCCGGGCCAGAAGCACCTACCCGCGCCGCCAAGCTGGCCAAGTTCGACTGGCTGGCCTACCTGGCCTTGCCCCTGATCTTGGCCTTCACCGCCATGCACAGCCAAACCCCCGCCTGGCCCCTCATGTGCGGAGCGGCCTATTTGGCCGCCCTGACCTGGCAGGCGGTGCTGGCCGCCTCGGTGCTCTGGGAGGCGGGGGGGCGTCCCTCGCCCAACCATCACCTGTTGGTTTGGGGCAGCGCGGGCCTGGGCCTGGCCTTGTATTTGGCCCTGAACTTTTGGGTCACTCAGGCGGTGTCCACCTGCGGCGACGAAACTCTCTATCTAATCAACACCGACCGGCTCATGGCCGCCATTGGCTTGTCCTCGGGCCAGGCTCACCTGCCCCAGTGCCGTTTGGAATTTTACTGGGGCGGCTGGAGCAGTCGCCTGGCCCGGCCCCTGGGGGAATCCTGGGCCTTTTTCGCTCTGCTGGGGCCGGGCTGGCTGGCGGCGGGCCGCCTGGGGGCCTTGGCGATGTTGGCATTGGCCGGGGCCGCCTCTCTGGGCCTGTTCTGCCGCCTGGCCCTGGAGCTGGGTTACCGCGCCCGTCCCGTCCTGGCCGCGGGTTGGCTGCTGGGCTTCTCCCTGCCTCTGCTGCAACTCACCCAGCATGTCTACCCCGGGGCCCTGGGGGTGCTTGGGGTGACGGCCGGCTTGTATTGGCTGCATCGCCTCGAGCGGCGCACCGGGTTGATTCTACTTGGCATCGCGGGCCTGGCCCTTACCTTGGCCCTGGTCAAGATGCGCCTGGCTCCGGTGTCCCTGGGCCTGTCCCTGGCCGCCTTGACGGCGCTGTATGTGGCGCACCCCGCTTGGCGGCGTCGGGTCTTGGCCGCGGGTGCGGCACTGGCCGGTCTGTGTCTGGCCCTGTTATTGGCCGTCTGGCTGAGAGTCCCCGCCTTCGAAGCCCTCACCCTCAAGATGGGCAACTTTTACCGAATCGAGCCCGGCCCCATTCTGCTCTCACTGCCGGCCATGTTTTTTGACCAACAGTTCGGCCTGTTGGCCTACGCGCCCTGGCTGCTCTTGGGCCTGGCCGGAGCGGCCCGCTTTGGCCGGGCGCAGCCGCGCCTTATGCTTTATTCGTTGATAACCGCCGGGGTGGCCCTGCTGGCTGTGGTGCTGTGGCGCTGGGTGCAATGGCAGGGCGGCTTCACCCCGCCGGGACGCTTTTTGGCCCCCCTGCTGCCGGTGCTGGCCCTGTGGTCCCTGCCCGCCTGGTCCCGTGCGGGCCACCTTTGGAGGCTTCTCTCGGCCAGCCTGGGCTTGGCCAGCCTGTCCCTGGCCTGGGTTTTCACCCTCATTCCCCAGTGGCGCTTTCACCGCCGCACCGGCATCAACAACCTCCTGGCCTGGCTGGACCAGGCCACCGGCAGCGTGACGCACCGCTTTTGGCCCTCCTTCAACGAGGTGTCCTGGCAGCCCATTCTGCCTGCCTTGCCCTGGTTGGCCCTGCTGATCGCGGGGGGCATCTACCTATGGCGCGATCCCCGCTCCGCCGAACCGGGGCCGGCTTGGGGTCTGGGACGCCTGGGGCTCACCGCCGGGGCGCTCGTGGCGGCGTTGATCGCCGTGACGGTGAGCTTGGGATGGATAGTGCCCACCGGCTACATAGAGGCCGAAAACCTGCGCACCCCCCACTCCCGTCTTTACGGCGACCTTTACAACGCCCGGGTGCAGTTGGTGTTGCGCGGCCCCGCCGACTTTGGCCAGACCATGGTGGTTGTGGGTTCGGGAACCACCGCCCTGGAAGTGAAGGCCGTCCGGGTGCGTGGGCTTGCCGAAGAAGGCACGGCCCCGGAGATAGCTTTTTATCTGGACGAACATCCCCTGGGGCGGATATTGGTGGAAGACACGGCCTGGCGAACTTACCGCCTGCCGGTAAAAATCGCTTCGGGCCGATACCGCCTAAAGGTGGTGATGCTGAAACATAATGGCCGCGACGCGGTGGGCTTGGACCTGCTGCGCCTGCGCTAGGCCCCACGACGCAAAGACATGCCCATACCACCGGAATCCAACAAGCATGCTTGCCACTGAGGACAAAAAACGCACCCCGGCCTTGTGGATCGCCGGTCTGCTGCTTCTGGCCATGGCGGTGCGGGGCCTGTTTTTTCTGGCCCCCACCCTGGACGCTGACCAGGCCGTGGTGGGGCTCATGGGCATGGACATCCTCCAAGGACGCCTTCCCCTGATGTTTTGGGGCCAGGATTACGGCGGCAGCCTGGAATCCATCGTGGCCGCCGGATTTTTCGCCCTGCTGGGGGTTAGCCGCCAGAGCCTCTACCTTTCCCCTACCTTCATGTCCATGTTCTACCTGTGGGCCGTCTATCTTATCGGCCGGGACCTGTGGGGCCGCCGCGCCGGGCTGACCGCCCTGTTCCTGGCCTCCCTGGGACCCTTCTATCTCATATGGCACTCCGTGCTGCCCCGAGCCATTTACATCGACACCCTGGCCCTGGGGGTCTGGCTCATCTGGGTCACGCTCAAGGCCCTGCGGCGCCAGCCCGGCACCCGAAGCCATGCCTGGCTCTGCGCCGCCTTCGGCCTCATGGCCGGAGTGGCCATCTGGTGCCACATGCTGGCGGTGTATTTCATCCTACCCTGTGCCCTGGTTTGGTGGCGGCGCGACCCCCGCCTGGTGATCCGCCCGGCCTTCGCCCTGATGGTGGCCGCCTTTTCCCTGGGCAGCGCCCCCCTGTGGTGGCACAACCTGGTCACCGACTGGTCCACCTACTACTTCATGTTCCACCCCAAGCCCAAGGAGCCTTTCTGGCAGAGCCTGACCTTCATTTGGCAGCGCAGCCTGCCGGTGCTCTTGGGGGCTCATCACTTCGCCCTGGTGGGCAAGGAGGCGGTGGTGGCGCCGGGCCTGAGCCAAGCGGTGTTGGGTCTCACCGGGGCCGCCGCCTTGGCCGGGCTGCTGGTTTGGGGCAAGAACCTGCTCAAACGCCTGGTTTGGGGGGACAAGGGCGACGGCTCCGAGCTGCTGCTGCTCACCGCGGCCACGGTGGTGCTGGTGTTCGGGGCCATGGGCCTATCCTCCTCCGGCACCCACCGCTATTTGGTGCCCCTGTACGCGGTGTGGCCCCTGCTCCTGGCCTGGGCCTTCTGCCGCCTGATCGACCTGGGCCAGGCGGCCAAGCTCCTGGCCTGGGGCGGCCTGGGCGCGGTGGCGGCGCTCTTGGCGGTGGGGGTTTACCAGGTTTCCCCCCTGGGCGACCCCAGCCTGAAGCCCCGCTATGAAAGCCAGGTGTCACTGGCCCGGGAGATGGCCGATTTTCTGGCCCGAAAGGGAGTGACCCACGCTTACGTGTCGCAGTATTGGGTGGCTCCGGTGCTCTCCTTCGACTGCCGCAAAAAAGTGGTGTTCGTGGTTTCGCGCAAGGACCGCAACCCCGCCTTCGAGCGGGGGCTCCTAAGGGCCAAACGCTTCGCCCTGTGTGAGCACGGCCCAGGGGACAGCGGCATGCTGCGGACCACCCTCCAGTCTTTGGGAGCATCTTTCGCGGAAGAAGAGATACGGGGGTGGCGCCTTTTCTATGATGTAGCCGCGCCCCCGGATCATCCCCAGGTGGCGTCTCCGGCGTCCTGGCGTCTGGAGGCCGAGCCCAATCCTCTCTGGTCGCCCAGGGCGGCGGACTATAACGCCAGCCTGGGATGGCGCACCGGGCAAGGCCAGAAACCCGGCCAGCGCCTGGTGGTGGACCTGGGCAAGATAACCAGCGGCGTGTGCCAGGTGCTGCTGTTCAACGGCATGGCCGAGGACGCCCCCCATCGCATCCTGGTGCGGGGCAGCTCCGACGGCCAAACCTGGGACCAGCTGGTGGAGGTGGAGGGGCTGCCGGTGCCCTTTGCCTGGACCGGGGGGGACAAGCTGGTGGCCCTGCGCTTTGACAACTGGCAGGAGTTGCGTTTCCCGCCCCACAGCCTGCGCTATCTGCGCCTGGAGCAGACCGGCCACCGGCCCCGCTGGAACTGGTCGGTGCTGGAGGTCTTGGTGGGCGCGGCCGGCGCCCCCCGGCCCGACCCCCAGGCCGCCGCCGCCTGGCTGCGCGGGGAACTGGGACCCCAAACCCGGATATGGTGCCCGCCGGGCCTGGCCGCCTGGCTGCCCGAGGGCATGCGGACCCGGCCTCACCGTCATCCCCAGCCCTCCTGGCTGCCCGATTATTTGCGTGCCCCTTGGCTGCTGCCCGATGACCGGCGCCTCTATTTTGCCTGTGAAACCGGCCGGGCATCCTATGCCTTGGAGGCATTGGCCTCGGCGGGATGGCAAAGCGAACACCGCGCGGCCCATGGCTACACCCTGATCATCGCCGACCCGCCCCCCGCCCCGGCCGCCGCCGGTCCCGGCCGCCAGGTGACTCCCCGCCGCGAGGGCCAAGCCCTGGTGGCCGACCTCGGTGGCTCCCAGAGGGTGGGTTCCATGGAGTTGGTCCCGCCCGAGGGCCAGGCCCTCAGCCTTGCAGGGCTAAGGTTGGAGCTTTCCCGGGATGGCGCTGAATACACGCCCGCCCCGGCCAGGGCCCTGTGGCCGGGGCGGCTCTATTGGGCCGGCCTGGCCCCCATGGCCGCCATGCCGGGGCCGGTGCGCCTGGAGCTTGACCCCACCGAAACGCGTTACTTGCGCCTCAGCCGACAGGGCCCACCCTTGCCGCCCGGGTTGACCCTGCGCATATCCACCGCCGAAAAATAATCTGAAGTTGTAAAATGGCCGCTAATGGCTTTAGAGGCCTAGATGTTGGAGGCCCTCCAGGTTAGTTCCAGGCCCTGGGGCAGACCGGTCTGGGGAGCCCAACCGGTTAATTGACGCAAGCGTTGGTTGCTAAGGACCAGGCGATAGCCATGGCCCGTTTGGGTGTCGTCGTCCGGGGGAGGCTCCACTCCGGCCAGGCGGCTAATCATGGCCGCCATCTGGGCCACCCGATAGCCCCGGGCGGTGGCCAAGTTGGTGAAACGGCAGCCGGGGACCGGCTCCAGACTGGCCAAACGCAGCATGCCCTGGATCGCGTCGTCCACGTACAGAAAATCAAGCTCTTCGCCGGGCCGCCGCATCACCGGGGTTTGCCCGGCCTGGGCCATGTCCATGGCCTCCAGCACCACGGTCCCGTCATGCGCCCCGGGGCCGTAGACGTTGCTCAGGCGCGCAATCTGCAAGGCCAAGCCGCTTTCGGCGGCCAGGGAAGCCAGGCCCTGCTCCGCGGCCAGCTTGGCCTCGGTGTAGGGATTGCGCCCCAGAACCGGGTCGTCCTCGATTATGTCGCGCCCGTCGCTCACCGAGGCGTAGACCAGGGCGCTGGAGGCGAAAAGCAGCCGGCGGCCGCCCAAGTCCCGCCAGGCCCGGCCCAGGGCCAGGGCCATGCCCGCGTTCAGGGCCCGGGCGCGCTCGGGCTCGCGGGCGCACTCAAAGGGCATGCTCAAGGCGGCGAAGTGAAACAGCGTGGTTTCCGGGGTGGGCCCCGGCCCGTGGGCCAAGCCCTCGGCCATGCCCTGGGCGGTCATCAGGTCCACCTGGCGCCACTCCACTTTGGCCGGCAAGTCGGCCGGCGGCGCGGCCTGATCCAGGGCCAGCACCCGGGCCCCAGCCTTGTCCAGGGCCCGCAACAAGTGACGGCCCAAAAACCCGGCCGCGCCGGTGATAATCACCGGGCGCTCCGCCCAGTTCAGATGCTTCATGGAAAAATCGCCCTCGCTGTGCAAATCCTCGGTTTGTCTTGCGCTTGTTTACCATTAAAGGCCCCGGACCTCAAACCCAGAGCGCACCAGTACAAGATCGAAATACAAGCAGAGGCCAAAGAGTCAGTAGTTCAAGCAAGCTGATGGCAACGGCTTTCCCGGGCCAAGGCCACCAATACCACCGCCAACAAGGCCCAACCCACCATGGGAAGAAAGCTGACCTGATAGGCATGCAGATCATAGACCCGCGCCCCCCCGGCCATCTGGCCCGCCCAATGGCGGTCCAACAGCCATCCCACCAGGGGCTGCAACAGGGTGGGCCCCAGCATCACCCCCATGTTGACCGCGCCGCTCACCGTGCCCCCCAGGTTGGCCGGCACCGATTCCTTGCCCCAGGCAAAAGTGATGATCATGCCGCCGGTGGCCAGGCCGGTGATGATGCCCGCCCCCACGAACACCGCCAACGGCAGGCCCGGCGCATAGAGCATAAGCCCCCAGCCCAAGACCACCACCCCTGCGCCGCCCAAAAACAGCGGTTTGCGCCGGCCTAGCCGGTCGGACAGGCTGCCCAGCAGGGGGCTGCCCGCCGCCCAGCCGATCATGAGCAAGGAGCAGATCGAGGCCGCCTCGGCCGAGCCCAGGCCGTAGCGCAGGCGAAGGTAGGGCACTCCCCACAGACCGGCGAAGGTCAGAATCGGCCCAACCAACCCCCCTGAAGCAAAGAACAAAAGCCAGGTGTTGGGGTAGCGCCATATCTGGCGAACCCCGGCCAGCACTCCGATGGCGGGGCCGTTCACCGCCTGCTCCGGGGCGTGGCTGCGCCAGCCTCGCTGGCTTGGGTCGTCGCGGATGAAAACCCACACCGCCAAGGCGATGGCCAAGATCAGGGCCCCCGAGGCCACCATGACCGGCCGCCAGCCAAAGGCGTCCACCAAAAGGCGCAGGGGCACCCCGGCGCTCACCGCTCCGATTATGCCCACCAACAGGCCCATGCCGGTGATGGTGGCGAAGCGCCGGGGGCTGAACCAATGGCTGGCAAGCTTGAGCAGGGCCACCCAGGCCACCGCCACCGCCCCGCCGATCAACAACCGGCCCAATTCGGCCCAAACCAAGGATGGCGCCAAACCGAAAAGCAGCGACCCCACCCCGGCCACCAGGGCCCCGGCGCAAAGCAGACGGCGGGGCCCCCAGTGATCGGCCAGCACCCCGGTGGGCAGTTGCATGGCCACGTAAGCGTAGAAGTAGTAGGCTGACAAGTTGCCCAAGGCGGCGGCGGTGAGGCTGAATTGACTCATCAACTCCTGGGTTATCACCGCCGGAGCCACCCGTTGGTAAAAACCCATGAGGTAGAAAAGAGCGCCCAAACCCCAGACCAGCCCGCTCAACCAGAGCGGGGGATAGGATTTAGCCTGGGCCTGCACCGGGCGTCACCCCAGCAACATCGCCGCGTGTACCAAGCCCATCCACCGGCCGTCTTGCAGCCAGGGCCTCACCCGAATCTGGAATTCCTTGTCCCCCCGCTTGAGGCGCCAGTTGTACTCCTCGCGTCCGCCCTGGGCATAGGCGTTCAAGATGCTCTCAACCTTGGCATTGCTCTCGGGCTTGTGGAATCCCCGGATGTCGCGGCCCAGGTACTCGGGCTTGCGGTCCACGATGCCGGCCGCATATTGGTTGTAGAATACGATGTCTCCCTGGCGGTCCAGGGCGGTCACCGCCACCGGGGTTTGGTCCAGCAAATCCAGAGCGATGATGGAATCTTCAGGCGTGCTCACCTTTTAGCAACTCCAACAGGTGGTGGGAAATATGATCGGATGAAAACCACCTTAGGCCCATGGCCCCGCTGGGTCAAGGGCTCCGAAGACGCGCGATTCCTCGGGCCGCGTTTCACTTGGGACGGGGCAATAACCTAGGACAGTCCTTCGGGAATCACCGCGGCCCTGGGCGCGGCCTCAATGACACGCATCTTTTGCCACAATCCCCGGGCGTATCTCCAGCGGAAAACCAAGCCCAGGATCACCACGTACAGGGTGACGCAGCCCCAGATGAAATAGAGTCCCAAGCCCATGGCCTCCACCCCCACCAGCAAGGGAGCTATCACCAGGCCCACGCAGACCAGGGCCATGGACCACATGACAAAGTAGATGTCCCCCGCCCCCTTCAGGGAGCCCATATAGACCAGGGCCATGGCGTCGAACATGGAATAAACCGCCACGAAGCGCAAAAGTTCCACCCCAAGTTCGACCATTTGGGCCTGAGCCGCGGCCGGTGCGCCGTCGGTTTCAAAAAAGCTGAGAAGCTCCCGGGGGAAAAGCAAAAAGGCCAAGGCGATCAGGCCCATGTAAACCAGGGCGATGTGCAGGGTGCTGGTGGTGGCCTCCACCCCTCCGGATGGACGCCCCGCGCCGATGGCTTGCCCCACCAGGGTGCTCACCGCCACGGACATGCCTACCATGGGCATGAAGGACAGGGTGTTGATGGCTATTACGATATTGGTGGCCGCCAGTTCGGCCAGGCCCAGGCGCCCCACCATGAACACGAAGAAAGTGAACACCAGGATGTCCAGGAAAAACTGCACCCCGCCGGGCAGGCCGTAGCGCAACATGCGTCGCATCAGAGTGCTGTCCCAGGCCCAGGCCCGGCGCACCGCGAAAATGCGATCGTTGCGGCGGCGGAACACGGCCAGCGCGAACAGCACCATCACCAGAGCCTGAGATACGACCGTGGCCACCCCGGCCCCGGCGATGCCCATTTCCGGGAAGGGCCCCACGCCGTTGATAAGCACGTAATCCAGGGGGATGTTAAGCCCGGCCCCGGCCAGGTTGATGAGCATCACCGGCAAGGTGAGCCCCCGCCCGGAGTAAAAACAACTCAAGGTGGTGGCCAAGACCACCGTGCCCGCCCCCAGGGTGAGGATGCGGAAATAGACCACCTCCAGGCGGCGCACCTCGGGGTGGTGGCCGGCCAACTCGAATAAAGGACCGGCGATGAAATAAAGCGCGGCCAAAAACAGGGCGGCGGCCAGGGAGAAATAGATGCCCTGCCACAAGGAGGCCCCCACTCGCTGTGGCGCGCCGGCTCCCACGTATTGGGCCACAAAGACATTGACGTAGCTGACCACGCCCATGAAAAAACACAGGCTTAAAAACGAGGCGATGCCCGCAGGCAGAGCGGCGGCGATGGCGTTCACCGAATAGTTGGCCAAAAACACCCGGTCGGTGAAATGGATCAGGGAGGTGGTGCCGAAGCTCACCACCAGGGGCAGGCCCACCACGAGCACTTGGCGGTAGCCATTGGGTTGGGACCAGCGCCTGAGCATCGCAAATACCTTGACCCGATGACTCGGGCATTGCAGGGGAAAGATGAAGTTTGCAAGGATACTGGCCCGGCAAGAGCCAGTCAACCGGCCAGCCGCTGGGCCAAGCCCAGCGTTAAAATATACTTTATCGCTAATGATTGCCTAAAATTACGGCGGCGGCCAAAGAATCTGCCGTCATGCCCCCATCAGGGTGGTTACCGCCGGCGGCAGATACCACAGCAGCTTGCCCTGGCCCCGAGGCAGTTCTTCCACCTCGATGGCGCAGATTCCGCCCCGCTTAAAATCCACCGTGGCCTGTCTGCGGGAGGACAATAGCCCGCCCGCCACCTTGGCCAAATTGGGCAGGTGCCCCACCACCATGAGGGGAGCCCGCTGCTGGTGGGCGGCCAAAAACTGCAAGGTGTCCCCCGGTTCGCTCATGGCCTTCACGTCATCGCTTATCAGGATGTCCTCCAGGTCGTAGTTCAAGACCCGGGCCACTATCTCGGCGCTCTGGCGGGCCCTGGCCTTGGGGCTGGCCACCATGAGCCCCGGGCGCAGGCCCATGCGGGCCAGGGCCACCGCGGTGGCGGTGACCGCCTTTTCCCCCTCCCGGCTCAGGCCCTCTTGGGGGTCCTCTTCCGGGGGCAGACTGGGCCCGTGCTGCATCAGGAAAATTTCCATGGCCTCCCCTCCCCGCGATTAAGGTTTGGGCTGGTCACCGCCCACCAGGGGCACGAAGCGCACCGCCATCAAGGAGTGGCTGGTCACCTTGCCTCCGGGCCCCTTTTTGACCAACACCAGTTCCTCGGACCAGGGGCCGGAGCCCACCGGAATAATCATGCGGCCCCCCGGCTTTAGCTGCTCCAGTAGCTTGGGGGGGATGCGCCGGGCGGCGGCGGTTACCAATATGGCCTCAAAGGGCGCCTCTTGGGGCCAGCCCTGGTTGCCGTCGCCCACCCGGATCTGCACCGCGTAGCCCAGGCGCTTGAGGCGCGCCTCGGCTTGGGCGGCCAGTTCGGGAATTATCTCCACGCTGTAGACCTTGGCGCCCATGGCCGCCAGCACCGCCGCCTGGTAGCCCGAGCCGGTGCCGATCTCCAGCACCTTGTCGCCGGGCTTAAGCTTCACTGCCTGGCTCATGAAGGCCACGATGTAGGGCTGGGATATGGTTTGGCCCTGGCCGATGGGCAACGGGTGGTCGCGGTAGGCCTGGCCGCGAAGGGCGGGGGGTACGAATTCGTGGCGCGGCACCTGGTCCATGGCCGCCAGCACCCGGGGATCGCTTATATCCCGCGCGGCCAATTGCCGGGCCACCATAAGCTGGCGCGCGGCGGCGTAATCCTCCGCCGCCGGGGCCGGCAAGGCCAGGGCCAGGGCCAGCAGCGCGACGCATCCAACCAACACCCGTTTGAGCATGGTACGGCTCCCTTTGCCGGGAAACCGCCATGCCCTCAGCGGGAAGACCCGGCCATATTAATCATCATGGCATTCAGGCCCTGCTTGGTTCAAGCCCTTACGCCTCGTGCCGGTTTCGAATGGACAGGGACCCGACTGGGGCGCACATGTTTTTTGTTTGGTGATTATAAGGCGTTGCGTGGTTTAGCCGTCTTCTATAGACAGACGGCCCCGGCAGAGCAGGAGTTGGGCGGTGCTCATGTTACAGACCTGGTTTGAGGGTCAGCCTGCGGCCTGATACCGCCTTGACCGCTGGCTCAAATGAGCAACCCGGCCACCAGCAGCATGGTGGCCGCGCTGGCGATGGTGGTGGCGAAGGCCAGCTTGGCGGCCAGGCCGCCATCGCAGCCGTAGCGCTTGGACAGCACCACGCCCAACATGGCCGAAGGCATGGACGCTTCCAGGATAAGGATGTGTTTCCCCAAATCAGGCAGGTCCAACAGGGACAGGGGCAGCCAGACCAGCAGCGGTTTGACGACCAATTTAATGGCGCAGACCGCCGCCACCAGCCCGACGCCTGCCGAGAGCACGTTCAGCCTCAAAATCAAACCCACGGTCATGGCCACGGCCAGGGTGTTGGCCCCGGCAACCACCTTCAAGCCGTCCAGGATGGAGGCGACGACCGGGTTTTGCTTTGGCAAGCCGATCGCGGAGCAAATCAGTCCCCCGGCCAGAGCGAAGAAGATGGGTGAACGGAAGAAGGCCAGCACCGCCGAAGCCCTTTCCCCGGCCTCGACCTGGCGGCTGCCATAGTAGATGGCCACCACGACCCCGATTGTGAACAGGGCCGGGCCCACTCCAAGTTCGGAAATTATCACCGCGTCCACGATGGCCTGGGCCTGGCCGGGGTATATCTCCGCCACCAGAGCGTAGCCCAGCAAGGAGGATGAGCCGAAACCGGCGGTGAGTATGAAAGCGCCCATGCGGGGCCGGTCCAGCGAAAACCAGCGGCCCACAAACCAGGCCAAGACCAGGCAGGCCACCTCGGCCAGGAACATTATTCCGGCCAACTGGGTCTCTTCCCAGGGGATGGGTTGCTCTACCAAATAGACGAAGATGGTTGCCGGCAGGGTCACCTGGGAGACGAGCTTGGCAAACAAGGCGCCGTGGGACTCCTCCAGCACCTTCAGCTTGCGCAGCAAAACCGCCAGGCATATCAGGCCCACCAGAACCGCTATGGAAGACAACACCCGGACCTGAAAATCCACTCTTTCCCCCCAGCCAGCGGCGCAGCCCGGGCCGCCCGGCCTGGGCAGGCCTTCCGCCTTGCCGCTATCTTCGGATTAATTACGCAGGGAGCGCAGGGGCGGGGGCATGCTCCCGCCCCTGGCCACGAAGGCCTCGCCCGAGAAGCGGCACACCGGCATCACCGGCGCGCGGCCCAACAGCCCGCCGAAGTCCACCATGTCCCCGGCCACGGTGCCGGGCGCGGGGATAACCCGCACCCCGGTGGTCTTGTTGTTGGCCATGCCGATGGCCAACTCGTCGGCGATTATGGCCGACAAGGTGCCCGCGCTGGTGTCTCCGGGCACGGCGAACATGTCCAGGCCCACCGAGCACACCGCAGTCATGGCCTCCAGCTTTTCCAGGCTCAACGCCCCCAACTGCACCGCCTCGATCATGGCTTCGTCCTCGCTCACCGGGATGAAGGTGCCCGAGAGGCCTCCTACCCGGCCCGAGGCCATGGCACCGCCCTTTTTCACCGCGTCGATCAACAAGGCCAGGGCGGCGGTGGTGCCCGGCGCGCCCACCCGCTCCAAGCCCATGCCCTCCAGGATGCGGCCCACGCTGTCGCCCATAGCCGTGGTGGGGGCCAGGCTGATGTCCACAACCCCGAAGGGGACGCCCAGGCGGCGGGCCAGTTCGCGGCCCACCAGCTCGCCCCCCCGGGTGATCTTGAACACGGTGCGCCGGATGATCTCGCTCAACTCGGTGAGGTCGGCCTCGGGGTGCTTGTCCACCACCGCCCGCACCACGCCGGGCCCGCTGATGCCCACGTTCAGGGCCGCGTCGGCCTCGCCCCCGCCGTGGAAGGCCCCGGCCATGAAGGGGTTGTCCTCGGGCGCGTTGCAAAAGGCCACGAACTTGGCGCAGGCGATGCCCTTGTCCGCCGCGGCGGCCATGTCCTTGAGTATGTGGCCCAGGCGAACGATGGCGTCCATGTTCATGCCGGCCAGGGTGGTGGCCAGGTTCAGAAAGCCGCAAATACGCTGGGTGGAGCCCAAAACCTGGGGCAGGGATTCCATGATGCGCCGGTCGGCGGTGGTGGCTCCCTTTTGCACCAGGGCCCCGAAGCCGCCGATGAAGTCCACCCCAGCCTCATGGGCGGCCTGGTCCAGGGCCCGGGCCAGCACCAGGGGGGCGTCGGCTTGGGCGCAGGGCTCGATGAGCCAGGCGGCCGGGGTAATGGACAGCCGCTTGTTGATGATGGGCAGGCCCATGGACTCGCTCAGGGCCCGGGCCTCGCTCACCAGGCGCTTGCCCAGTCCGGCCAGGCGATCATGGGCGTCGCGGGCCAGGCGGCCGGCGTCGCGGTCGATGAGGTCCTTGAGGTTCACCCCCAGGGTGACGGCGCGGATGTCGAAATGCTCGAAGAGGATCATCCCCGCCGTTTCGAATACTTCGTCTACTCCGAATTCCACGGCGGCCTCCTAAACCCGGTGCATGGCCTTGATGACCGCCTCGTTGTGCACCATCACCTTGAGCCCCAGGGGGGCGGCCAACTCGTCCAGGGCCTGGCGCAGGCCGGCCGAACCGGCGGCGCTGTCGGTGATGTCGGCCAGCATGGTCATCACGAAGGTGCCGTCCATGACCTTCTGCTGCACGTCCTCGATGTTGGCCCCCTGCTCGAACAACAGCCCGCTGACCCGGGCGATGATTCCCTTTTGGTCCTTGCCGATGACCACCACGAAGACGCGCTCTTTTTCCATGATCCCTAATCCTGGTCGGTAACGTGCATTTGCCCGAATGGACAATTATTCAAAAGGCCGCAGCCCGGGCAGGCGGGCTTGCGGGAATGGCACACCTGGCGGCCGTGGGTAATTACCTGGTGGCTGAAGGAGGTCCAGCGCTTTTGGGGGATTATCTCCATGAGCGCGAACTCGGCCTTCACCGCGTCGGTCTGGTCGGTGAGCTCCAGGCGGCGGCACACCCGGCCCACGTGGGTGTCCACGGTGATGCCCGGCACCCCAAAGGCGTCGCCCAGGACCACGTTGGCCGTCTTGCGCCCCACCCCGGGCAGCTTGACCAACTCCTCCAGCCTGCCGGGCACCTGGCCATGGTGGTTTTCCACGATGGCCTGGGCCGCGCCCTTTATGGCCTTGGCCTTGTTGCGGAAAAAGCCGGTGGAGCGCACCGCCTCTTCCAGGGCGCTCAAGTTTGCCCGGGCGAAGTCGGCCACGGTGGGGTACTTCTCGAACAACCCAGGCGTAACCTGGTTGACCCGCTGGTCGGTGCACTGGGCGCTGAGGATGGTGGCCACCAACAGCTCCCACGGAGTCTTAAAATCCAGGGCGCAGGCGGCCTTGGGGTAGAGCTTGGCCAGTCCGGCCAAAACCGCCTTTACCCTGGCGGGGTCGGGCGGGGAAAAACCCCGCCCGATTTTTTCGCCCGCGCTTTTGGCCAAGGTTTTACTCCTGGACCACTTCCGCTTTCTCGATCACCACCGGGGTCACCGGCACGTCCTGGTGCATGCCCTTGGTGGTGGTTTCCACCGCCTTGATCTTTTCCACCACGTCCTGGCCCTTGATTACCTTGCCGAATACGGCATAGCCCCAACCTTGGGGGTCCTTGCCCTTGTGGTTCAGGAAATCGTTGTCAGCCACGTTGATGAAAAACTGGGCCGTGGCGCTGTGGGGGTCCATGGTGCGGGCCATGGCCAGGGTGTACTCGTCGTTGGTCAGGCCGTTGTCCGCCTCGTTCTGGATGGGGCTCCCGATGGCCTTGAGCTGCATCTTGTCGTTGAGGCCGCCGCCCTGGATCATGAAGCCGTTGATGATCCTATGAAAGACAGTGCCGTTGTAAAACCCCTTGTTGACGTAGCTCAGGAAATTTTCCACCGATTTGGGGGCCTTTTCGGGATACAGTTCTACCTCGATGTCGCCTAGGCTGGTCTGTAGTTTGACCACGGGATTGCTCCTTGCGGCCAGGGTCTCGCCCCCGGCCATTGTAGTTAAAAATAGGGCCGCAGCCAGCAATGCCAACGTCTTTATCATGGGTGCTTTCATGTTACGCTCCGCGTCCAAAGCACAAGAATACCAGTCCTAAAGTATCACCACCTGCTTGATAAAACGCACCACCTCGGCCGGGTCGTCCATGACCCTGAAGTAGTCCAGGTCCTCGGGACTGATCATGTTTGCGGCCATCTGGGTATTCTTGATCCAGTCTACCAGGCCGGACCAGTACTCGCTGCCCATGAGGACCACCGGAAAGGGGCGTATGCGCTTGGTCTGAATGAGGGTCAGGGCCTCGGCCAACTCGTCCAGGGTGCCGAAGCCGCCGGGCATTACGACGTAGGCCACCGAGTATTTGACGAAGACCACTTTGCGCACGAAGAAATAGCGGAAACTCAGGCGCACGTTGGCATAGGGGTTGGGGCGCTGCTCAAAGGGCAGCTCGATGTTAAGCCCCACCGAATGCCCCCCGGCTTCGGTGGCGCCTTTGTTGCCCGCCTCCATCACCCCGCCGCCGCCGGTGATCACCGACAAGCCGGCCTCCACCAGTCCGCGGCCCATCGTTTCGGCCAAAAGGTACTCCGGGCTGCCCGGAGCCACTCTGGCCGAGCCGAAGATGCTCACTCCCCTGGGGATGCGGCCCATGGTGTCTATGGCGTCCACGAACTCGCTGATGATACGGAACATGCGCCAGGATTCCCGGGCGCTGAGGGCGTCGATTACGTATTGTTGCTCGCTGGTGTCCGGCATGACCTCACCTCGTTGGGGGGATTGGCCCCCGGCCATGGGACCGGCGGCGTAGACCCTGATATACTAACATTCGTTTTCGTATAGTCCACGCAACGGTTGCCCGCTGTCAAGACATGAGCCGCGGGTCAGGCCGGGGCAATTCCACCAGGCCAAGGAGGAGTTAATGAGACTCACCTGCATGGGCGCGGCCCGCACTGTCACCGGATCATCTTATCTTATCGAATTGGACGACGACCGCTGCTTCCTGGTTGACTGTGGTCTTTTCCAGGGCAGCCAGCAGATAGAACGCCGCAACTGGATAGCCGGGCCCTACCGGGTGCCCGACTTGAGCGCCGTATTCATCACCCATGCCCACATCGACCACTCCGGTCTGGTGCCCCGCCTGGTGCGCAACGGCTACTCCGGCCCGGTGTACGCCTCCAAACCCACCTGCGAGTTGCTCAAGATTCTCTGGCTGGACTCGGCCAACATCCAACAGATGGAGGCCGAATGGCAGAGCCGCAAGAACCGCCGCCAGGGCAAGAACGACCTGGAGCCCTTGTATGAGGTTGCCGACGCCGAGGCGGCCATCACCCTGCTGCGGCCGGTGGAATTGGAGTGCTACGAAGAGTTGCTGCCCGGGGTGCGTTCCTGCTTTGTAAACGCGGGGCACATCCTGGGCGCGGCCAGTCTGCACCTGACCCTGACCGGCGAGAATGGGATGCACCGGGTGGGCTTCTCCGGCGACCTGGGCCGCCCCAATCAACTCATCGTGCCCGATCCCGGCAAGATGGACCCGGTGGACACCCTGTTCATGGAGACCACCTACGGCGGCCGCACCCATAAATCCCTACCCGCCAGCGTGGACGAACTCTTGGAGGTCGTGAAGCAGGCCTACCAGGAGGGGGGAAAGGTGCTCATCCCGGCCTTTGCCGTGGAGCGCACCCAGGAGATTATCTACATCCTGGCCGCCGCCCACCGCCGGGGAGAGTTGCCCGACGACCTGCCCGTATTCTTGGACTCCCCCCTGGCCATCAACGCCACCCGCATATTCAGGGACCACCCGGAATATTTCGACGAGCAGACCAAGGAAATTCTGGCCAACGGCGACACGCCGCTCAACTTCCCCAACCTCAAGTTCACCACCACCAGCGAGGAAAGCCAGAACATCAACCGCTACATGGGCCCGGCCATCATCATCGCGGGCAGCGGCATGGCCAACGCGGGGCGCATCAAGCACCACCTGAAGCACAACCTGTGGCGGCCCAACTGCCACGTGGTAATCGTGGGCTTCCAGGCCAAGAACACCACCGGACGCCTGCTGGTGGAGGGCGCGCCCAAGGTGAAAATATTCCGCGAAGACGTGGCGGTGCGGGCCAAGGTGCACACCATCAACGGCTTCTCGGCCCATGCCGACCAGAACGAGCTTTTGGCCTGGATGGAGCCCCTCATTCGTCCGGGCGTCAAGGTGAACCTGATCCATGGCGAAGAGGAGCAGTCGGTGGCCTTCAAGGCCCTGGCCCATGTCCGCTTCCCAAAGGTGCGCTTCCACATTCCCCGCTGGAACGAGGTGCTGGAACTCGGCGCCCGTCCGGTGGAGTTGGCCAAGGTCGAGCCGGCCGAGCTTGCCGATCAGGTGCGCCTGCTCAGTAGCCGCCTGGCCCAGCTGGCCGAGCGCCTGGCCGTCCCTGAAACAGGCCTGGCCCCGGAGGATGCGGCGGCCTTGCTCAAGGCCCTCAAGGCGGCCAACCAAGCGGCCACGCTGGGGGAGGCGGCCTAAAACGTGCCTCATTGGGAATTATTAGGCCGGGTGGAAAAACCGGCCCGTTACTTGGGTGGAGAGCCGGGCTCGGTAATCAAGGACCCTGATAAGGTGCGCCTGAGCTTTGCCCTGGCGTTTCCCGAGATCTACGAGATCGCCATGAGCCACCTGGGCATCAAGGTGCTCTATGAATCCTTGGCCGGGCGGCCCGATGTGGCCGCTGAACGGGTGTTCTGCCCCTGGCTGGACCTCATGGAGATAATGGAAGCCGAGGGCGAAACCCCCTGGTCCCTGGAGAGCGGCCGCCCCCTGGGCTCCTTCGATGTCATCGGATTTTCACTGCAATACGAACTCACCTACACCAACCTGCTGATGATGCTCAAGCTGGCCGGGGTCCCGGCCCGCCGTGAAGAGCGCGGGCCGGCCCACCCCCTGGTCATCGCCGGGGGGCCCACCATGGTCAACCCCGAGCCCCTGGCCGACATCCTGGACCTGGCCGTGGTGGGCGAGGCCGAAGAAATCATCCATCCCCTCATGGACCTGTTCATCATGGCCAAGCAGGAGGCCTGGCCCCGGGAGCGCCTTTACCGGGAGGCGGTAAAGATCGAGGGGGTGTACGCCCCGGCCCTGTTCCAGCCGGTGTACCAGCAGGGCCGCTTGACCGAAATCAAGGCCCTGGCCCCGGAGCACCCGGTGGTGCATCGGCGGATCGTACCCGACATGGCCGATTATCCCCCGCCCCAACGGCCCATCCTGCCCACGGTCACCCCGGTGCATGACCGGTTGGGGGTGGAGCTGGCCCGGGGCTGCACCCGGGGCTGCCGGTTCTGCCAGGCCGGATTCATCTACCGTCCGGTGCGCGAGCGTCCGGCCGGGCAGGTGTACCAGGCCGCCCTGGCCGGTTTGGCCGCCGGTGGCTTGGAGGAGCTGGCCCTGCTCTCCTTGTCCACCAGCGACTATTCCTGCATCGAGCCCCTGGCCGCCGCGCTCATGGACGCCCTGGAGCCCCGGCGCATCAGCCTGAGCCTGCCCAGCCTGCGCATGGACTCCCTGAGCCCGGAGCTGGCCGCCCAGATCAAAAGGGTGCGCAAGACCGGCTTCACCCTGGCCCCGGAAGCGGGCAGCGAGCGCCTGCGCGGGGTGATAAACAAAAACCTCAGCCACGAGCAGATATTGGGCACCGCACGTGCGGTGTACGGCATGGGTTGGAACCTTGTGAAGCTCTATTTCATGCTGGGCCTGCCCACCGAAACCCAGGAAGACGTGGCCGCCATCGGCCGCCTGGCCTCTCTGGCCGCATCCGAGGCCAAGGCCACCGGCCGGGGACGGGGCAAGCGCCCGGTGGTAAACGCCAGCCTGGGCCTGTTCGTGCCCAAGCCCCACACCCCCTTCCAGTGGGAGGGGCAGATCGGGCTGGACCAGTCCCGGGATCGCCTGGCCCTGGCCAAGGCCAACCTGGGCGACAGCCGGGTCAAGGCCAAGTGGAACGACGCCAAGACCAGCATCATCGAGGGAGTCCTCAGCCGGGGGGACCGCCGCCTTGGCGCGGTGCTGCTTAGGGCGGTGGAATTGGGCTGCCGGTTCGACGGCTGGAGCGAGCATCTTGATTACCAGGCTTGGCTCCAGGCCCTGGCCGACAACGGCCTTTCCCTGGACGACTATCTGCGCCCCCGGGAGCAGGACGAGGTATTGCCCTGGGAGCACATCGACGTGGGGGTTAGCAAGGCCTACCTTTTGGCCGAGAGGGAAAAGGCCCTGGCCGGCCAGTCCACGGCGGACTGCCGCGCGGGCCGTTGCGGCGACTGCGGGGTGTGCGACCACAAGCTCATCAAGCCGCGCCTGTGCCCCGATGCCGAGTTGCCCGCCCCGCCGCCCGCGCCCGGCGAGGGCGAGCGCCTCACTTGGCGCTTCCGCCTGGAAAAGACCGGTGCAACCCGCTATCTGGGCCATCTGGAGATGATGCGCCTGTTGGAGCGCACCCTGCGCGCCGCCGGGGTGGAGTTGGCCTACACCCAGGGCTTCCACCCCCACGCCCTGGTCAAGACCGCCGCGGCCCTGTCCCTGGGGGTGGAGAGCCTGGTGGAAGTGTTGGAGGTTGCCACTATCCGGGCCTATGACCCCGACCAACTGGCCGCCCGGGTCAACGCCCTGCTGCCCCCGGGGCTTCGCCTGACCGACGGCCGTCCGGGACGGCCGGGGGAAAAACTCATCGACCCGCCGGTGGCGGTGTACCGGATCACCCCGGCGGCGCCCCTGGACCCGGAGCGCCTTGACGCTTTCCATAAGGCCGAAAAGTGGACTATGCTTAGGCTCTCCCCCAAGGGCCAGCGGGAGATAGACCTCAAGGCAGCCATCCGCCAAATTGAGTTGAGCGGTCATGGTCTGCTTTTGGCCACCGCTTCGGCCGGAGGCCGGCCCAAGCCGGCGGAGGTGTTGACCAGCGTCTTTGGCCTCAGCCCCCAGGCGGCAGCGGCCAGCCGGGCCCTCAAAACAGAGGCCAGGGAGGAAGAACAAGCCTGATGGCGGCCACTCTGCTCATAAACTCGCGCTCCTACGAAACCCGCGTCGCGCTTTTGGAAAACGGCCAATGCGTGGAAGTGTACGTGGAGCGCCACAAGCAAATGTCTCTGGCCGGCAACGTGTATCTGGGCCGGGTGGCCCGGGTGCTGCCGGGCATGCAGGCCGCCTTTGTGGATATCGGCCTGCCCAAGGCCGCCTTTCTCTATGTAAGCGACGTTTACGAGCCCCCCGAGGAGTTGCAATGGGAGGCCGGCGAGGTGCCCCCCGAGGCCCAGCGCAATCCGGGCGGCCGCATAGAGCAGATGTTGCGCGAGGGACAGGAGATCATGGTGCAGGTGGCCAAGGAGCCCCTGGGCAACAAGGGGGCCCGCATCACCAGCCATGTTACCCTGCCCGGCCGCAACTTGGTTTTGATGCCCACCATTGAACACGTGGGGGTGAGCCGGCGCATAGAAGACCCCGAGGAGCGCCTGCGCCTGCGGGGGCTCATAGATGAGCTGCGCCCGGCGGGCATGGGCTTCATCGCCCGCACCGTGAGCGAGGGGGTCAGCCGCCAGAAGTTGTCCGCGGAGATGGACTTTTTGCGCTCCTTGTGGGACTCCATTGGCCAGCGCCGCCGCTTTGCCTCGGTGCCTTCCTTGCTGCACCAGGACCTGTCGGTGAGCCTCCGGGCGGTGCGCGACCTGTTCACCCGCGAGGTTGACCATCTGATAATAGACTGCCATGAGGAGTATGGCCAAGTGGTGGAGTTCGTCTCCACCTTCATGCCCCGCCTGATGCCCAGCGTGGAACTCTACAACCGCGGCGATCCCATGTTCGATGCCTATGAGGTGGAAGCGGAGTTGGCCAGGGCCTTGGAGCGCAAGGTCTGGCTAAAGAGCGGCGGCTACGTGGTAATCGAAAAGACCGAGGCCCTGACCTCCGTGGACGTGAACACCGGACGCTACGTTGGTGGGTACAACCTGGAGGAAACCATACTCAAAACCAATCTGGAGGCGGTGAAGGAAATCGCCTGCCAGATCCGCCTCCGGGACATCGGCGGGCTCATCGTCATCGACTTTATCGACATGGAGCGCGAGGAAAACCGCGAACGGGTGGTGGCGGCGCTCAAGGAAGCCTTGAGCGCCGACCGCTCCAAGACCAACGTGCTCTCCATGAGCCCCCTGGGCCTGGTGGAGATGACCCGCAAGCGGGTGCGCGAGTCCCTGGGCGAGTCCCTGGGCGAACCCTGCTACTACTGCGAGGGCTCCGGCCGTCTTCGCGACCCCACCACGGTGTGTTACGAGATATTCCGCGCCCTGGAGCGGGAGTTGAAAAACTCGGTGGCCGGCACGGTGAGCGTGATGGTGCATCCCCAGGTGGCCGAGGTGATGCTCCAAGAGGAGCGTTTCGCCCTGGAGGAGCTGGAGGAGATGCTCCAGATCACCATCCAGGTGGTGCCCAACCAGAGTTTGCACCGGGAGCATTTCGAGCTTCGCCCCGAGGCGCATTCCTAGGGCCTTTCGCTTGCCCTGGCCCGCCCGCGGAGGTAGCTTTACCACACATTATTTCGAGCCACCGGGGGGTTAACCAACCTTGACCCGCTTTCGCCTACTGGACACCGGCTTGTTGACCGCCGCCGAGAACATGGCCCTGGACGAGGTGCTCACCCGCCGGGCCGGCGCCGGCCTTTCCCCTCCAACCCTGCGCTTTCTTCGCTTCAGCCCCGACGCGGCCCTGGTGGGTTATCACCAGGAGGCCGAGCGGGAGTTGCGCCTGGACTACTGCGCCCGGGAGGGCATCGAGGTGAACCGCCGGGTCACCGGCGGCGGGGCGCTCCTGTTCCAGGAGTCGGCCCTGGGCTGGGAGCTGATAGCCCCTTGGGGCCAGGGGCCATTCGCCGGGGGCTTCAGCGCGGCCCTGGAGCGAATTTGCCTGGCCGCGGCCCAGGGACTCTCTCGCCTGGGCATCGAAGCCTGCTTCCGCCCCCGCAACGACATCGAGGTGGACGGCCGCAAGGTATCCGGCACCGGGGGCATGGTCTTGGAAAACGGGGCCTTGTTCCAAGGCACCGTGCTGGTGACCAACCAGATCGAACGTTTCCTCAAGGCCCTCCGGGTGCCGGTGGAAAAGCTCAAGCGCCGGGAGATCGAATCGCTCATGGAGCGCATGGCCTTTTTGGAGGACCTGCTGGGACGGCCCCTGCCCATGGCCGAGCTTAAAGATGCTCTGGCCACGGGCCTGGCCCAAGGGCTGGGCCTCAGCCTGGAGCCCGGGGAATTGACCAGCGGCGAACGCGAAGAACTGGCCCAGCGCCTGCCCTACTTCCGCTCCGAGAAGTGGCTCAAGCTGAAATCCATCCCCTCGGACCGCCCGGCCTGGCTGCGCCACTACGTGCAGGGCGAGGGCGGAAGCATGCGGGTGCACCTTTGGCTGGACCGGCGGGGAGCCAGGGTGCAAAAGGCGCTCATCAGCGGCGACTTCTTTGCCCGGCCCCAGCGACTGGTGCCCGACTTGGAGGCGGCGCTCATGGGCGTCAAGGCTCAACCGGAAGAGTTGCGCCGGGTGGTCGAGGAGTTTTTGGCCAACGCCTCCGGCGAGTTGGTGGGCATCACCCCCCAGGAGGCGGCCCGGGCGGTGGCCGAGGCCGGGGCGCGCCTGGTCCTGGCCCGGGAGTTGGGCCAAGAAGACGCGGCCGAGCTTTTCCTGGTGAACCTCACCCCGGACCAAGCCCTAGCCCAAAAACCGGCCTGGCTGCTGCTCCCCTATTGCTCCAAGCCGCCGGATTGCGACTATCGCTACGTGCCCGACTGCGGGGTTTGCGGCGAGTGCCAGTTCACTCAAATGATCGCCCTGGGCGAGGAGCTAGGCCTCAAGCCGGTGAGCATCCAATCATTCGAGCACCTCATGGAAAACCTGGCCCTGATCCATCAGGAGGGCGGCTGGTTCTTGGGCTCCTGCTGCGAGGCCTTTTACGCCAAGCACCAGCGGGAGATGGAAGACAGCGGGGCCCAAGGGGTGCTGGTCAATCTGGACTCCACCACCTGCTACGATCTGGGCAAGGGCATGGCCGCCTATGCCGGCCACTTCGACAACCAGACCGAGATGAACATCGCCTTGATCGAAAAGGTGGCCCGGAGGATGGGCCATGCCTGAGCGGGTGGATGTGCTGGTTATCGGCGGCGGTCCCGCCGGAGCCTTGGCCGCCAAGGAAGCGGCACAAGCTGGGGCCGAGGTTCTGTTGATCGACAAGAAGCGCCGCTTTGGCGCCCTGCCCCACTGCGCCGAATTCGTGCCCCGCTTGCTGGCCAGGGAAGTAACCTTCCCGGCGCGCAGCCAGGTGCAACCGGTGGAGGGCATGCTCACCGTCCTGGAGGGCGATGAAATCTTCACCCCCGGGCCGGGCTGGATTCTGGACCGCCAGGTGTTTGACCACGGCCTGGTGCTGGCCGCCGCCCAGGCCGGAGCCAGGGTGTGGGCCGGGGCCAAGCTCATGGGCCGCGAGGGCGAAACCTGGGAGATTCAGCGGGGAGCCGAGAGGCTTCGGGTGCGCCCCGGCGCGGTGGTGGCCGCCGACGGCGCGGCCTCGCTGACCGCCCGCCTGGCCGGTTGGCCCTCCCAGGCCCTCATGGCCGGGGTGCAGATGCAGGTTCCCTTGGCCCGGCCCCTGGAGCGCACCCAGGTCTATCTGGAGCCCGCCTTCCGCCACGGCTACGCCTGGCTCTTTCCCCGGGACCAAGCGGCCAACCTGGGCCTGGGCTGCCGGGTGGAGGCCAAGCCCATGCGGCTTTTGGAAGAGCTGCGCGCCCGGCTGATCGGGCAAGGCCTGGTCCTGCCCGGGGTGCTGGCCCTGACCGGAGGGGCCATCCCCGTTGGCGGCCCGCGTCCGGAACTGGCGAGGCAAAAGGTGCTCCTGGCCGGGGACGCGGCCGGACTCACCCACCCGGTCACCGGGGCGGGCATACCCCAGGCCGTCTTTTCCGGCCTGGAGGCGGGCCGCGCCGCCGCGCGCCTGGCCGGGGGCCAGGCCGAGGCTGGCGATGAGTACCAGCAGGAAATCTCCACCCGCTACGGCGGCCACCTGGCCCGGGGCGTGGCCACCCGGCAGGAGATGGAGCAGGGTTGGGACGGCGGCGGCTTTGCCGAACTCATGGCCCGCACCTGGCCCGCCTGGGGAGGCCGCCGTGGCTGATCTGGACCAAGCCCTGGACCAGGCCCGAGAGTTGTCCTGGCAACACCACGGCCCCAACCTGGGCATCTTTTTGCCGGGCATGTTCACCGCCTATGGCCGCAAAGGCCGCTACCCGGCGGTTAGCATAACCGGACCCGAGTGCCAGCAGGGCTGCGACCATTGCCGGGGGCACCTTCTGCGCACCATGCACCCGGCCTTGGGAGCCGAGGCCCTCTACGCCCTGGGCAAGCGCCTGGCCGCCCAGGGGCAAGTGGGCATGCTCATCTCCGGAGGCAGCGACCCCGTGGGACGCCTGCCTTGGGCCGGGGTGCTGCCCGCCATAGAGCGTCTGGCCGCTGAAACCGATCTGGTGCTCACCGCCCACGTGGGGCGCATGGATTCGGCCACGGCCAGGGCCCTGAAGTCTGCGGGGATACGACAAGCCTTGATCGACGTGGTGGGCAGCGAAGGCACCGCCCGGCGAGTGCTGCACCTGCCCGACGGACTGGCCGCCCAAACCGAAACCCTGGCCGCCTGCCGGGAGGCCGGGCTGGAGGTGGTGCCTCACATCATCATGGGCCTGGACCACGGCCAACTCATCGGCGAGCACAAGGCCCTGGAGTTGGTGGCCGAGCTGAATCCCCAACGGGTGGTGTTCGTGGTGCTCATGCCCCTGAAGGACACCCCCCTGGCCCAGGCCGAGCCTCCCACCGTGGAGGAAGTGGTGCGCTTCATGGCCCGGGCCCGCCTGCGCCTGCCCGCCGCCCGCCACCACCTGGGTTGCGCCCGCCCCAGGGGACGCTACCGGGCCGAGCTTGACGCTCTGGCCGTGCGGGCTGGCATCAACGCCCTGGCCATACCCAGCGACGGAGCCCTTGAGCAAGCCCGCCGCCTGGGTGTAGAAGTAACCTTCCAGGACACCTGCTGCTCCCTGGCCTGAACCTTGGAGGACTCCACATGTCCCTAGCCGCCGCCCCGGCCACCCTCAGCCAATCCAGCCCGGAATACGTGCGCCTTTCTCTGGCCGCGGCCATGACCCTGGGATTTGCCGAGGGCCGTTTTTATCGCAACGCCTGCCTGGGCTGCATCAACCTGCTGCTGACCTACCCGGGCGGGTGCAAGGCCAACTGCGCCTTTTGCGGGCTGGCCCGGGAAAGCCAGATTCCGGCCGAGGACCCGCGCTTCCAAAAGTTCATCCGGGTGATATGGCGGGCCTACGAGCTGGACCGGGTCATCGAGGCCTGCGCCGCCGCCCCGCCCCACGTGGAGCGGGTGTGCATCTCCATGATCACCCACCCCCAGGCCAGGCAAGACACCCTGGAGGTCTGCCGCCGGGTGCGCGCGGGCAGCAACCTGCCGGTGAGTCTGTTGATCGCCCCCACCCTGCTGGGGCGCGACGACTTGGCGGAGATGAAGGAGGCCGGAGCGGACCGCATCGGGGTGGCCATCGACGCGGCCACGCCGGAGCTGTTCCACCAACTCCGGGGCAAGCCCGCCGGCGGCCCCCACCGCTGGGAGCACTACTGGAAGATCTACCAGCAGTCCATCGAGATATTCGGCCAGGACATGGTGGGGGTGCATCTGATTTACGGCCTGGGGGAAACCGAAGAAGATCTGGTGTGGGCCATGGACCGGGCCCGGCGCATGGGCGGATACACCCATTTGTTCTGTTTCTATCCCGAGCGCTTCTCGGCCATGGGCGACACTCCCCAGCCCCCGGCCCCGGGCTATCGCCGCATCCAGTTGGTCCGCTGGCTCATAGACCACGACCAGGTCCGGGCCTCGGACCTTGCCTTTGACGGCCAAGGGCGCATCGTGTTCTTCGGTGACGACCCGGACGCAGTGGAGCAGGCCATAGATTCGGGACGGCCCTTCATGACTTCGGGGTGCCCCGGGGCCTCCGGCGAGGTGGCCTGCAACCGGCCCTACGGCAACGAACGGCCCGGGCCGGACCTGCGCAATTACCCCTTCCTTCTGGAAGCGGAGGATCTCGAACTGGTTCGCCGGCAGCTGGCCGCTTACTGAAAGCCAACGCATTACGGCCCCTTGGGCGCCGCTTTTGGGTTGCGGCCTGCCCAGTGGGGTGTTATACCTCTACAATTTCGAATTCGTTTACCTCTAACCCCTCTTGAGGGCAAGGAATACCGTTCATGAAGGTCAACGTGGAAGAGCTGAGTCAGGTCCAGCGGCGCATCACGGTGGAGCTGCCGGCCCAAGAAGTCGACAAGACCTTGAACAAGGTCTACAACAAGCTGAAAAACTCCGTAAAAATAAAGGGCTTCCGGCCCGGCAAGGCGCCCCGGCCCATCCTGGAGCGCTACTACGGGGATCAGGCGGCCGGGGAGGCCTCCCAGGAGCTTTTAGGGGGCACCTACTCCGAAGCCCTCAAGGAAAGCGGCCTGGAACCGTTGGCCCAGCCAGAATTCGACTTCGACGCCCCAGCGCCTGGTCAGGACTTTGTCTACAAGTTGACCTTTGACGTGCGCCCCGAGTTTGAACTCAAGCCAGAAGACTACCAAGGCTTTGAGATCAAAGAGCCCAAGCTGGAGGTAACCGAAGAGGAGATCGCCCAGCGCCTGGAGCAACTGGCCGAACGCCAGGCGGTGCTGGTGCCGGTTGAGGAGGAGCGCCCCGCGGCCATCGGCGACGTGGTGGTGGTGGATTACCAGGCATTTGACGGCGAGGAGCCCCTGGACGGCGGCACCGCGGAAAACGTGGAAGTGGACCTGGGCGCGGGCAAGAGCCAGCAGGAAATCGAAGTGGCCCTGGTCAAGGCCCAGGTGGGCGACACCACCGAGGCCATGGTGCATTTCGAGGATGACCATCCCAACAAGAAAATGGCCGGCAAGGACGTCCGCTTCGTCATGCAGGTGAAGGGCCTCAAGAGCAAGGTAAAGCCCGAGATGGACGACGACTTCGCCCGCTCCCTGGGCGGCGAGTTCGAGACCATGGACGCGCTGAAAGACCGCATAAGCCAAGACCTGGAAAAGATGTACCAGGAGCAGAAGGACCAGGAAACGCGCCGCCAGATTTTGGACCAAGTGCGCGATCTGGGAGAGTTCGAGGTGCCCACCTCCCTGGTGGAGGGCGAGTTGGAGGATATGGTCAAGGACTTCATGCAGCGGCTCACCCAGTCGGGCATGGACCCCAAAATAGCGGGCCTGGACCCCATGAAGCTTGCTGACGACTTTAGGCCCCAGGCCGAGAAGAAGGTCCGCGCCGGCATCGTCCTGGGCAAAATATCCGAGATGGAACAAGTGCAGGTGGCCGAAGAAGATGTTGACGCCGAGTTCGAAATGATGGCCGAACGCACCGGCCAGCCGGCCAAGGCGCTCAAGGATATCTATAATAAAAACAATGCGTTACCTTCACTGTCCGCCCGAATTCTGGAAGAAAAGACGTTGCAGGCCATAAAGGCCGGTGCTATTATTAAACAAGTAGACCCAGCCGAATTGGCTGAAAAAAGCGGCCAAGAAACCGGTGAGGACCAGAGCTGAAACGCTAGCTGATTCTGATTAACGAAACGAGGCGCTGATGCCCCTTATTCCCTTTGTCATCGAGCAAACCAGCCGCGGCGAGAGGTCCTATGACATCTATTCGCGCCTGCTCAAGGACCGCATAGTCATCCTGGGCGAGCCCATCGATGATCATGTGGCCAACGTGCTCATCGCCCAATTCCTGTTCCTAGAGGCCGAAGACCCCAGCAAGGACATCAACCTGTACATCAACTCGCCCGGGGGCCAGGTGACCGCCGGGCTGGCCATTTACGACACCATGCGCTACATCAAGTCCAAGGTAAGCACTCTGTGCCTGGGCCAGGCCAGCAGCATGGCCGCCATCCTGCTGGCCGCCGGGGAACCGAACATGCGCTTTTCATTGCCCCATTCGCGCATCATGATCCATCAGCCCATGGGCGGCTTCCAGGGCCAGGCAAGCGATATCGACATTCACGCCAGAGAGATTTTGCGTATCAGGGAGGATCTTAACCTGATCCTGGCCGAGCATACCGGCCAAAGCGTCAAAAAGGTCAGCGCCGACACGGAACGCGACTTTTTCATGAGCGGGGAAGAGGCCAAGGCGTACGGCATCGTGGACAAGGTTATCACCCACCGGGAGTTGGATGAAACCTAAATACCCCGCGTGTTCTCCAGGGGACGGAGGCTGGTCTAAATGACCAAGAAGAACGACGGCAAGGGTTCCGATCTAGTTTGCTCCTTCTGCGGAAAGAGCCAGGATGAGGTTAAAAAGCTCATCGCTGGCCCCTCGGTGTATATCTGTGACGAATGCATCGAGCTTTGCAACGAAATCATAGAGGAGGAGTATCAGAAAGAAGACGCCGCCAGCCGTGTCGCCATTCCCAAGCCCGTGGAAATCAAGGCGATAATCGACGAGTACGTGGTTGAGCAGGACAAAGCCAAAAAGATTCTTTCCGTGGCCGTGCATAACCATTACAAGCGCATCGACGCCAAGATGGAAATGGGCGGGGTGGAGCTTCAAAAATCCAACATCCTGTTGGTGGGCCCCACCGGCTGCGGCAAGACCCTGTTGGCCCAAACCCTGGCCAAGATACTCAACGTCCCCTTCACCATCGCCGACGCCACCACCCTGACCGAGGCCGGCTACGTGGGCGAGGACGTGGAAAACATCATCCTCAACCTGCTCCAGGCGGCGGACTACGACGTGGAGCGGGCCCAGCGGGGCATCGTCTATATCGACGAGATCGACAAAATCGCCCGCAAGAGCGAAAACCCCTCCATCACCCGCGACGTCAGCGGCGAGGGCGTACAGCAGGCGCTCTTAAAAATCATCGAGGGCACCCAGGCCTCGGTGCCGCCCAAGGGCGGACGCAAGCACCCGCAGCAGGAGTTCGTCAAGGTGGACACCACCAACATCCTGTTCATCTGCGGCGGAGCTTTCGTGGGCCTGGACAAAGTGATCAAAAACCGCTTGGGCGCCAAGGTGATGGGCTTCACCGCCCAGGTTAAACACCGCCCCGAGGACACCCCCCTGGGTGAGGTGTTGGCCAAGTGCCTGCCGGAAGACCTAATCAGGTTCGGCCTCATCCCCGAATTCGTGGGGCGCCTGCCGGTGGTGGCCACCCTGGAGGAATTGAGCGAAGAGGCCCTGATCCGCATCCTCACCGAGCCCAAGAACGCCCTGGTCAAGCAGTATCAGAAACTTTTCGAGTTGGAGGGCGTCGAGCTTAAGTTCAGCGACGAGGCCCTAAAGGCTGTGTCCCAAGAAGCCTTGGCCCGCAAGAGCGGCGCCCGGGGCCTGCGCTCCATCCTTGAAGCGTCCATGCTCGACATTATGTACGAGTTGCCGTCGCTCAAGGAGGTCACCGAGTGTGTGGTGGGCGAGGAGGTCATCACCAAGGGTGAACAGCCCCTACTGCTCTATTCGGACCAGGCCGAGTACGCCTAGGCGCGCCCGGCCGGGGCCGTCCGCCTCCGGGACGGCAAAATAATCGTGCAACCGGACTAACCAATACTTATCCTCTTCAAAAGAGAGGACGATGCATATGCGCGCACCTTTGATGCCCTTAAGAGACGTGGTGGTCTTTCCCTCCATGGTGGCTCCCCTTTTCGTGGGGCGCGACCGTTCGGTGGCGGCCCTGGAGTACGCCATGGAACACGGCAAGACCATCTTTCTGGCCACCCAACGCGAAGCCAAGGTGGATGAACCCCGCGAGGGCGACATTTACCAACTGGGCACCCTTAGCACGGTGCTGCAGTTGCTGCGCCTGCCCGACGGCACGGTCAAGGCCCTCATCGAGGGACGTGAGCGAGCCCGCATCACCGGCTACCAGCCCAACCCGGATTTTTTCATGGTGGACCTGGAGGTGCTGGACCAGGGATTCCCCGCGGACCTGGAGTCCGAGGCCCTCATTCGTTCGGTGGTGGCCTCCTTTGACCAATACGCCAAACTCAACAAAAAAATCCCCAAGGAAGTGCTTCTGTCGGTGGAGGCGATCACCGACCCCGGCGCCTTGGCCGACACGGTGGTGGGTCACTTGCCCCTTAAGCTGGACGACAAGCAGCAGCTTTTGGAGCTTATAGAACCCAACCTCCGCCTAGGCCGGCTTTTCGAGCTTTTGCGTAGCGAAATCGAGATACTGCAGATCGAACGCCGCATCAAGAGCCGGGTCAAGCGCCAGATGGAAAAGACCCAGCGGGAGTATTACCTCAACGAGCAGATGCGGGCCATCCAAAAGGAGATGGGCGAGAAGGACGACCTCAAGGGCGAGGTCCGAGACCTTGAGGAAAAGCTTAAGAAAAAGCCCATGCCCAGGGAGGCCCGCCAAAAGGTGGAGGCCGAGCTAAAGAAGCTCAAGATGATGTCCCCCATGAGCGCCGAGGCCACGGTGGTTCGCAACTACGTGGACTGGCTCATGGCCCTGCCCTGGCGCGAGCGCACCAGGGACAGCCTGGATCTCAAGGCGGCCCAGACCATTTTGGACGAGGACCACTACGGCCTGGACAAGCCCAAGGAGCGCATCCTGGAGTTTCTGGCCGTGCAGGCCCTCACCAAAAAGATCAAGGGCCCCATCCTGTGCTTCGTGGGCCCTCCCGGGGTGGGCAAGACCTCCCTGGCCCGCTCCATCGCCCGGGCCATGGGGCGCAACTTCATCCGGGTGAGCCTGGGAGGGGTGCGCGACGAGGCCGAGATTCGTGGCCACCGCCGCACCTACATCGGGGCCCTGCCCGGCAAAATCATTCAGTCCATGCGCCGGGCCGGCAGTGTAAACCCGGTGTTCTGCCTGGACGAAGTGGACAAGATGTCCACCGACTTCCGGGGCGACCCCAGCGCCGCCCTGCTGGAGGTCTTGGACCCCGAGCAGAACTACGCCTTCAACGATCACTACCTTGACGTGGACTACAACCTCTCCGAGGTGATGTTCATCACCACGGCCAACACCCTCTACTCCATTCCGGCCCCCTTGCAGGACCGCATGGAGATCATCCGACTGCCCGGCTACACCGAGTTGGAAAAGCTGGGCATCGCCACCCAGTTCCTGCTGCCCAAGCAGGCCAAGGCCAACGGCCTGGAGCCGGAGCAGGTTCAACTTAGCGACAAGGCCATTTTGGAGATGGCCCGCCGCTACACCCGCGAAGCCGGGGTGCGCAACCTGGAGCGGGAGCTGGCCAGCGTCTGCCGCAAGGTGGCCAAGCGCCTGGTCAGCAACGGCGACGTCAAGGGCAAGGTGCGGGTGCCGGTGAGCGCGGTGGAGTCGTACCTGGGCATACCCAAGTTCCGTTACGGCCTGCCCGAGGAAACCGACCACGTGGGCCTGGCCAACGGCTTGGCCTGGACCGAAACCGGCGGCGAGGTGCTCACCACCGAAGCCATAATCATGCCCGGCAAGGGCAAGCTGACCATTACCGGCAAGCTGGGCGAGGTCATGCAGGAGTCGGCCCAGGCCGCCCTCAGCTATGTGCGCTCCCGTGGCAAATCCTTGGGCCTGCCCCAGGATTTCTACACCAGGGTGGACCTGCACATCCACGTGCCCGAGGGGGCCATACCCAAGGACGGCCCCTCGGCGGGCATCACCTTGGCCACCGCCCTGGTGAGCGCCCTCACCCGCATACCGGTGAAGGCCACGGTGGCCATGACCGGTGAGATCACCCTGCGCGGCCGTGTGCTGCCCATTGGCGGCCTCAGGGAGAAGGTCTTGGCCGCCCACCGGGCCCAAATCACCCAGGTGCTGATTCCCAAAGACAACGAAAAGGATATCAAGGAGATTCCCCAGAGGGTTCTCAAGGCGGTGGAGTTGATCCCGGTGGAGCACATGGACCAAGTTTTGGCCCACGCCCTGGCCGCGGAAAACCCCGAGAAAATCTTTAGGGAATTGCCCCAGCCCTACGCGCTGCCAGCGGAGGCGGAGGGAAAGGCCAACACCGACGTTATAGCGCATTAATCGGCTGTAATCTCTTGACAGATCGCGGCCGTATTGATAAATAGTAGTCCCCTTGACGGGGTACGGGGCCGGGCGTAATATCGCATGGTCCCGGGACTTGGGCGGGTAGCTCAGTTGGGAGAGCATCGGCCTTACAAGCCGGGGGTCACAGGTTCGAGCCCTGTTCCGCCTACCATCTTCCCCGTTGAGGACGGTGGCAGGTGAGCCCGAACCGACACTGGTTAAGAAAATATACTACGCGGGGGCGTAGCTCAGTTTGGTTAGAGCGCCGGCCTGTCACGCCGGAGGCCACCGGTTCGAGCCCGGCCGTCCCCGCCACGCATAATAAAGAGGGCCTAGCCGTTTCGGCTAGGCCCTCTTCTTTTAGCCGTGACAACACATGGCAAAACCCCCGGCAGGAAGATCTCGTCTAGGGAAAGCATTTGGGCCGCTTCCCCGCCTGAACGAAGCTGGCGTAGGGAAATCAGCAAGCTCCCGAACCGGGGATCAGCGAACGCATATGCGGGCGCAGGTCACGGCAATTATTGGAATATCCCGCCTGAGCCACTTCAGGGATAACTATCCCTCGCATGGCACCACTTAAATTGTAAATTCTTGCGGCTGATAACACTTGACACTGATTATCGGATTAAGTAGCTTTCCCCCCAAAGACCTAATCTTTGTATTGGATTAGGGTATTAAAGGTATCGGCAACAGGTCCGGCTCTCTTGGCGCGGACAGCGCCGGTCGCCCGACCGCACAACACACCGGAAGGTACAGCAATGAAGCGTAGGGAATTTCTAAAGGGCATGGCCGCCTCATCGGCCGGCGTAGCCGCCTCCACCATGATCCCGTTCGGGGGCAAGGCCCTGGCCGGACGCAAGAAAAAAGACATCGGCATGGTCAAGAGCGTAAAGGTGCAATGCATCTCCGAGACCAGCTGGTTCGACAACGCCACCCTGGGCAAGGACATCAAAGCCGCCGGCGGCATCAACACCAACCAATACGACGTGGTCTACAACCAGGAAAACCTGGGAGGCTACGCCGCGTTGATCGAAGTGGAGGCCCTGGACGGCAAAAAGACCAAGTATCTGCTGGACACCGGCTGGTCCAACGACTGGATGGACTATGTGTTCAACAAGGACGGCATCGACAAGATGCTCAAGTCCAAAGAAATCGACACCCTCATAGTCTCCCACGACCACATCGACCACTACTGGGGCATCGAAAGCACCCTAAAGCACCAGCCCGGCATCAAAATCTATATGCCAGGCGGCTCCATGGAAAAGAGCTTCCAGCTGCTCAAGGGGGCTGATTTCAAAAAGCCGCAGGTGAAAAACAGCGTGCCCCACACCGGCGAGCTGATCGTCACCAAGGTCAACAAGATCTATCAGCCCCAGACGGGCATGGCCATCGTCTACTTCGACGCACCGGCCACTCTCCAGGTGCGCGGCGAAAACGTGGTCTATTTCAACGTCAAGGGCAAAGGCATCGTCACGGTCACCGGCTGCTGCCACCCCGGCGTCCTGACCTTGATCAACTATGCACGGCGCAACTTTGCCGGCGGCGAGAAAAACTACGGCTGCTACGGCGGCCTGCACATCTCGGTGTTCGAGAACTGGGACCCCAAGTTCGATGACATCATCGCCGGCGTGAAGCACTATGACATGACCAAGGTGGCCTGCAACCACTGCACCGGCTGGATCTGGGCCGAGAAGGCCAAGGCCGCGGGCATACCCATCGTAATGGGCACCGACAAAAACAAGTCCTACAAAAAAGTAGGCACCTTGGCCAAGGCCAAGACCTCCAACGTCTACATCGGCAACGGCGACTCGGTGATGTTCTAACCGAGCCCATGCTCCCCCCGTCCCTCCCCGCGCCTAAGGCGCGGGGAGGGACGGGGCATCGTGATAGCCGCGCATCCGGCATCCGCGCATCTTGGGAAAGGAACTTGCCATGAACTCCCCGGACAACCCCCACGGCTGGTTGGCTGAACGCACTCTGGAACCCCGCTGGAATCCACTGGTTTCGGGCTTGGTCAATCTGGCCGTCATGCTGGCGGCGACCTTTGCCTGCTGGTGGCTGTTGTTCAGCACCAGTGGCGTGTACCAGCTCTACACGCCTCTTTTGGGCTTCTCGCTGGTGATATGGCTGCTGCTTATCACGGTATGGCAGACCGAAATCTTCGACTTCTGGCCCTTGTCGCGCAATTTTCTGCGCCAGGCCAACCCCCTGGCCAAGGGCGGAGCGCTCACGGCGATGATGCTGGGGGTATACGCCGTGTTCATTCTGGGGTTGTTCTTTTACCTCATCGGCACCTACGGCATCACCTACTTCAACTGGCACAGCCTGACCACCCACGGCAAACTCGGCCAAGACGTGCTCTCGGCCCGGGAGACGACTTCGTGGGCCTATATCGCCCTGTCGGTCCCGTTCTTCTGGTTCTCGGTGGTCTTTGCCCTGGGCGTGGGGCGCGATGTCTGGCCCACGCTGAACCAGCCACGCCTGGGCCTGGCCAACTGGCTGTTCGTCGCGGTGCTCGCGCTACCGGCCTTTTTCCTGCTTTTCCACCCCCACATCGGTTTCATGTTCTACCCCGCCCAGATTTATGCGGCGGTGCCCCCGTGGTGGAAGGGCTTGGCCCAGACCACTAGCAGCGAGTTCAGCCTGGGCATCATCTTCGACTCGGTGATCATGGTTTTCCTCACCATCCACCTGTGGCGAGGCCGCCCCTGGAATCTGGTCGAAAAGCAGCCCTGGCGCTTCCTTTTGCTGGCTATCGGCAGCTTGGCCCTGGGCCTGGCCCTGTTCAAGACTCAGTTGGCCATCATGGACTACATGTGGGACGAGGCCTACATCGGTGGGCAGAACGAGGCCAACTTCGGCTGGCGTTACAGCCACACCGTGACCATGGGCGCGTTCATCGTGGTGCCGGCCATGGTGCTCAACCAGCAGTTCGGCGCGCTGTTTAAGCGCCTGGGCACCCTGGCCGCAGGCCTGCTGGGCACCGTGCTGGCCGTGGCCCTGGGCCTGGGCTTTGCCTGGCTCTATTATGAATTCGGCCCGGCCCTGCTGGGCGTGTGCGAGGGCGTTTCCCACCCCTCGGAAAACGCTGCGGCCTTCTTGATCATGATCATGGTGCTATTAAACATCCAGGACAACTTCATGGACGGCTGGCCCGGCTACAGGCTCAAGCGGTGAGCCCTCAAGTTCACCCCCATGCCGATGCGGCGGCCGCAGCCGAGGCGGCGCTGTCGGCGGCCTTGCAAAGGGTTTTCGCCAGCGACCAGGCGCGGGACCTCACCGGCCTGGCCTCCATTCATCAACTTGCCGACGCCCGAGGCTTGCCCGGCTGGCTGCTGTGGTGCAACGGCCGCCCCGGGGCTTATCAGCTCGAGATGGTGGACGCCGCGTCTGCGCCGTTACTGGGGGCCGAGGCCGTGTTGGCCCTGCGCTATTTCCCCAGCCCCGAGGAGCCGGCCATGGCCGAATTCACCGAGCAGGAGCGCGAGTTGCGCCTGAGCCCGGCATTCGACCACACCGGCACCCCGATTTTCGGAGCGCTGGAACTGGGCGACACCGATCTATTCATTTTGGGACGGCTGACCCTGCGCCTGGACGGAGTTGGCCAACCCTACCAGTTGACCTGGGACGCTCCAGCCGACGGGGAAGCCGTGCCGGCCTGGGACCTGGGCCTGCCACTGGTCGACGGCCTGGTGGCCGCCCTATGCTTGGCCCAGGGCCGGGGTCCGGCCGCGGCCTGCGCCCTGCGCCGCTCGGATGGTGTGGGCCAGCCCCCGCCGGGCTGGGCCAGGCTGTGGGTGGGCCTGGCCGGTTCGTCCGGCCTGCCGATCGCCGAAGCGGGCCTGCGGGTGCTGGCCCACGCCTCGGACGAACACCAGGCCCAACCTCCCCTTAACCCCGAGTGGTGGCGCATCGGGCGGCGGCATTTTCACGATGCCGACCAGCAGTCCATGTGCTGCTGCCACGAGCATTGAGAGGCATCCATGTTCGGCATCGGACCCGGCGAATTGCTCATGGTGGCTGGCCTGGCCTTGGTGGTCATCGGTCCGCGCAAGCTGCCCGAATTCATGAAGGGGGCCTCCCAGGTGGTGGGCCAGGTCAAAAAGGCAGGCGCCAGCGTCAAGCAGGCCATCGATGCCGACGGGGAGTTGGGGGCGGTCAGCCGTGAAGTGCGGGGGGCCATGGACGCGGCCAAAGGCGAGTTCACCGATCTGCCGGTGGGCCTGGACAACGAGCACATGGTCTGCCGGCCCGAGGAGGAATGGGCCGCGGCGATCGCCGCCGCCGACGCCCAGGAAGCTCAAGAAAGCCCCAACCGAGCGGCGGCCCCCGACGCCGCCGGACGCGGTCACGCCTGAACCATGCCGGCCTTGCACCCACGCTCCAGGGCACATCATCGGCAGTGGCCTGTCACGCCGGAGGCCGCCGGTCCGAGCCCGCCACGCATAATAAAGAGGGCCTAGCCATTTCGGCTAGGCCCTCTTCCTTTGGAACCATCGACTAGACGTAGGATTGACGTAGGGCTTCGCCCTCCGGCGTATTCCGCCGTAGGTCAAAGAGACGATATCGCCCGATTATTCCCAATACGACAGAGCATCCCACCCAGATCCTAGAGCTTAGGCGGCTTTCGAGCCTTGGCGGTTTGTTCAAAACCGTAGCCCAAGGACAAAAGATTCATTTCCTCCCAGGGCCTGGCAACAATCTGCAGGCCAATGGGCAACCCTTCACTGGAAAACCCGGCGGGAACCGAAATTGCCGGATAGCCGGCGACACTTACCGGATCGCAATTTCGTATGAAAGTTAGGAAGGTGTTCGCCTTCTTACCGTTAAGCATTATCTCCACATCTTCGCCAATCTTGGTTGCGGGAAGCGGTGTGGTGGGCAACAGAAGGCCGTCCAGGCCTTCCAGGGCCTGGGCGAAACCAGAGATCATCAACTTGCGGTCCTTGCGCAGGGATTTGGAGTAAAGCCATCCGGGCACGGGATTTGATTTAGGAGTCCCTTTCTGGCTACCTAGAACCGCTTTGACGTCAGGGCCCATTTGTTCCAGATACTTATCAATGGTGGCCTTGGGGTCGAAGGAACGCAGATAGTCCTCCATCAAGTAAACAGCTTCGGCGAGCACTATGTTGAAGCCGGTGGGGGTGGCCAAGTCCATGTGCTTCACTTCGACTTCCTTGATTTGCCCACCCTGTTTTTCTATAAGTTCCAACGATTTTTCCATCACCCGGGCGGTGTCGGCGCTGATGTTGTCAAAGAAATATTTCCGGGGCAGGCCGAATTTCTTCCCCTTGAGACCCGTCCTCGGAAATGCCGAATATTGCGGAACCGATGATGGAGCCGGAGCGCTTTCAGGATCCCGGACGTCCCGCCCGGCGATGGCCTCCAGCATTATGGCGGCATCGGCCACTGATCGGGTTATGGGGCCGATACAGTCTCGGGTGAACGACAGGTGCATCATGCCGCCTCGTCCAACCAGACCCAGCGTTGGTTTCAAACCCACTACGCCGCAAAGAGCAGCAGGGATTCTCGCCGACCCCCCGGTGTCGGTGCCCAATGCAGCGGCGCACAGGTCGGCTGCCACCGCAGCGGCCGATCCTCCGCTGGAGCCGCCGGGGATGCGCGTTTTGTCATATGGATTGCGGCAAGGTCCGTAATGAGGGTTATTGGTGGTGATGCCGAAAGCAAACTCGTGCATATTGGTTTTGCCCAGAATGATGGCGCCGGCTTGTTTTAAACGGGCAACGGCATATGCGTCCTGAGGAGGGCGCCATTGTGACAGAATCTTGGAACCGCCGGTGGTTACTATTTCCATGGTGTCCAGGTTGTCTTTGACCGCCACCGGAATCCCGTGCAGGGGGCCCGCGAATTGGTTTCGCTTGGCCATGGCATCCAGTTTTTCGGCCTGGTTCAATGCCTGCTTGGCCGCCACGGTGATAAAGGAGTTCAATCCGGCCCTGCCATCGTATTTTGCTATTCGCTCCAGGTAGAGATGGACCAGCTTGGTTGCGGTCAATTCACCCTTTCTGATTTTTTGCTCGAGCAAGCTAACGGGCAGACCGGCCAATCCCCCGGCTTTTCCGGAGGCAAACGCACCGGTGCCCAGCCCCTGAAGTAAGGCAAGCCCGGCTCCGGCGGCCAAAGACATCTTTACAAACTGTCTTCTGTTTATCTCATCGGTTTTTGGCATGACTGCTCCTTTGGGCTGGTGGTGTTGATCTAATTTCCCAAGGAGTAGTAGATAATGGTGGCGCGGAATGCGGTATCCCCAGGATTGGGGAGGTGGGTCTAATCTAATGAAATTTCCACAAGGCCGTTCATCATGGCGTGTATCAATTCGGTGCGGTTCGTAACCTCCATTTTGTAGAAGATGCTCTTCAGGTGAGCCCGCACCGTATTGAAAGTGATCGACAGCATCCCCGCGACTTCATTGTCAGTCAGGCCCTTTGTCAATAGCATGGCTATTTCCGACTCACGCCTGGACAGACCGAACTGGGAGCGTAGCCACCTTGAATCCAGCTTAGGCGCAGCGGCACGTTGGACATGGACCACGATGCGCGGCTTTTCATCCCGGTTGCAATCGGGACGAAATACAGACAAGTAAAACGGTCCCCAACTGTCTTGGGGCAGATTTCTCCTACTGGCCCGCAACACGTTGGTCATCAGTTGGGAAAACTGTCGGCCCGATAGCTCCTTTTCCAACTCCACACTGGCCTGGTTTTGGTAAATCAAGGCTCTTTCACTGTCAAACACAAAGCAGGCAGTGGGGGAACGCTCCCAATAGTTGTGCATAGGATCAGTCCTTTGCCGCATGGCGAGATGGACCTTGGCATTGCGGAGCGCATTTCGGAAATGGGGCGTTACCAAATCAAGCAACTGGATGTCTCGTTCGTCAAAGGCGGGCCTGCGCTTGCCGCGCCATACACGCAGATCGCCAATATTTAGATTTCCATCATATGCATACAGGTTGATTCCATGGTGCAGGCCGTCCCGGGCGAGAAAATCGTTAAAAAATTCCGTCCGCTCCAGTTCCTCTTGCGGCATTACCTGGCAAACCAGAGTGGCACGCCTGCGCTTCTGCAGGGCGGGAGTGATGGGATCACGGTACTGAAAATAATCGTCGTAGCAGGCCAGGTTTTTGGGGTCCATGTTTAGGCTGACGCCCTGTTCAAAAATCTGGAGCTCTGGGTTCCAAATATAAGACGCCAGAAAGTCGGCCTTGAGAAGTCGCAAAAGATCCTCTCCCGCCGAGAGCCTTAGCTCTTGCTGACTGAGACTCCTGGATAGTTTTTCCGAGATGCTTAAAAGTAGTTTTGATTCGTTTGTGGAAAGGTTTAGCATAAATAACCACTACATGTGAGCTTGATTGCATTCAGGAACACAAGCCACAATGGTAGGGCAGTCAGGCTATTCGGCCACCATTGGCGGGACCAGATATCCCCATATGCCCATAAGGTATCCCATCCCAATTCAGGCGGTCAAATACATATTCTTCTAGCAGCTTGCGATCTGCAATTGTTGGTTGTGATCAGTAATGAGGGGATAACGTCCTGTATGGCAAGCAACATACGGCGGAACGGGGATTCTATCGGATCACTTTGCCACGGCCTCCCCCCGCGGATCAATTTTGTGACGTAGGATTTGACGCAGGGCGTCATGCATTTTGGTGCAAATCGGTGCGTCTTGGTGCTTTGCAATGCGGCTAAGTGCCTGAAACCAGGAGGGGTGCTCGTTTTTTAACGCCCTGTCACGCCGAAGGCCGCCGGTTCGAACCCGGCCGTCTCCCTCAGTTAGATCAAAGGCCTAACCAGTTTGGCTAAGCGCTTTTCCTTGCCGCGCGGATGTTCGCCGCGAGCGGATTGCCTGACCTAACGCGGAGCACTATAATCAGCCCAGGGGGTGAATCGGCCAAGGAAACGCGCGATAACAGGAAGCAACCCATGCCAACGGCCAAACCGTCAAAATGGATGCCAGCGTTCACACCCGCCAGGACGTACAATGCATCGTGTTTAATCACAATCCATACAATGGAGTAGTCTTCGCCGGCGGCGGGTCTCGCTGCTTTTGGCAAGCCGGCTTTTGGCAGGCCGCGGCGCCGGCCCTGGGCCTGACCCCCCTGGCGGTGGCTGCGGTAAGCGCGGGAGCCAGCACGGCCTGCCACGTCTTTTCCGGTCAGATCGAGGCGGCCATGGAGTATTATCAGGCCGCCCACGCCCGCCGGGCCAAACACGACCCTCCCGGACGCAATCCTTTTTGGCCTGACCCCACCGGTTTGGCCGTTTACCGGGGAGCCTTGGAATCGGTGCTGGAGGGCGAATCCTTCGGCCGCCTCAAGCAGGGCCCGGACCTGCGCATATTCATGACCCGGCCCCCTGACTGGGCCAAATCGGGCCTGGGCGTGTGCTTGGGCTACCTGAGCTACGGTTTGGAAAAGGGCATGGGCGATCCGGTGCATTACCGCTACGCCCGGCGCTTGGGTTTTCAGCCGGTGGTGGGCCGGGCCTCCCAGTGCGCCACGGTGAAGGACCTGGTGGATTTGGTGGTGGCCTCTTCCTGCCTGCCGCCCATGGTGCCCTGGTGCCGTTGGGACGGCGGCAGGGTGGTGGACGGCGGCATCTTGGACAACGCCCCCCTGGATTTGCTGGGGCCCGGAGAACAGCCGGTGCTGGTGCTGCTTACCCGGCGCTACCCGGCCCAGGCCCTGCGAGGCCGCCCAGGGGTGACCTACGCCCAACCCTCCCGGCCCCTGGCCATATCCAAGTGGGAAAAGGCCAATCCCGGCCTGGTGCGCCAGAGCTATGAACAAGGCCTGCGCGACGGCGAACTTTTCGCCCGGCGCGGCCCGGAGGCCCTTTACTGAGGTCGCGTCGATTTAGGTGCCAATCACCCCGGGAAACGCCCTATTCTTGTTTGCGCGGCACCCGCTTGCCCTCGGGGGTGTAGTCGTAAAAGCCTTTGCCCGCCTTGCGCCCCAGGCGGCCCTGCTCCACCAGCTTCTCCACCAGTCCCGAGCGCACCACCAGATCGTTTTCGCCCATGGATTTTAAAAAGCGGTCAATGAGCACGAAGGTGTCCAGGCCGGCGTTGTCGGCCACCTCAAAGGGCCCAGCGTTCCAGCCATAGCCCAGGCGCATCCCGGCGTCCAGGTCCTCGGCGGTGGTGACCCCGGCGGCCACCAAATCCGCCGCCTCCCGGAAGGCGGCCGCGAAGACGCGGTTCATGACAAAGCCGGGGATGTCGCGCTCCACCCGCACCGGATGCTTGCCCAAGGCTCGAATAAAGGCCATGCCGCGCTCAAACACCTCCGGCGCGGTCCGCTCGCCCTTGACCACCTCCACCAGGCCCATGAGAGGCACCGGCCCGAAAAAGTGCAGGCCCAGCACCCTTTCGGGGTGCGAGGTGGCCGAGGCCAGGCGGCTTATGGGTATGGAGGAGGTGTTGCTGGCCAGGGGCGTGTCCGGCTTGGCCAGACGGTCCAAACGGGCGAACAGCTCCAGCTTCAGGGCTTCGATCTCTGGGGCCGCCTCGATTATCCAATCCGCCTGGGCCGCGCTGTCCAGGCCATCCACCGGGGAGACCCGAGCCAGCACCTCGCTTGGCTCCTCGCGAAGCAAACCCTTGCGGGCCAGTTTGCCCAGGGAAACCTCCATGCCGGCCATGGCTTTGGCCAGGACCCCGGGTTTTACGTCCACCAAGCTGACCTGGTGGCCGGCCTGGGCGCACACCTGGGCTATGCCGGCCCCCATGAACCCCGCGCCGATCACCAACACCCGCTGCATATCCTCGACTCCCGGTAGAAAGTTCAATTACTCGATGGCAAACAGGCCCTGGTCGTATTCCGGCTTGTCCTGGTAGCGTTTCATGAACATGCCGGGCATGCGGTCCAGGTTGGCGAAAAACTTGTCATCGGCCATGATGCCCGCCTGGTGCAGGGCCTTGATGATCTGTTCGGGCTTGGGCGGGCAACCCTTGATGGCGATCATCTCCTTGATGTCCGGGTTGTTCTTGTGGGCCTGGTACATGCACTTGCCCAGGAGAATGGTCTTTTTGGCCCCGGGCCGGGGCTGCATCATTTTTCCGGTCAAGACCTCCACGTCGTCCCAGGGCTCGCCCTTCCAGGTCATGGCGATGGCCGAAAGCACCGCGCCGTTTATGCCCGAACAATAGGTGCAAAGACTGGTGTCATATTTGTAATAGGCCAGCCCGGAAATGCCCTTTTTGGCCATGGGCGCCGGCAGAGAGCCGTCCTCGGCATAAGGAAAAGACCATGCGTGGAACCGCGCGTGATCCTCAATGGCTTCCCCCCTGACCTCCACCCCGGCCAGGTCCAGGGAGCGCCCCCGGTTGCGGGCGGCATGCACCAGGTGGGGCACGCTTTGTGGCGGGTGGCCCAGAAGCGCGGAGCCCACCATGTCCGCAGCCAGCACGTCCCAAGAGGCGGCCAGCAGGTCGCGGCGGTGAATCATCCCGTCAAAGGCGGGGCCGTACTCCGAGGTGAAGGTGCCGTCGATGATGGTGAGAATGGGGGGCATGGGGTCGGCCAGACGGGCGATGTGGAAATTGAGGTCCTTTTCCGGATCCGCGCTGTGGCACCGTTTGCGCGACTTCACGTCGATCATGCCCTTGAGGTTTTTAATGCCCAGGCTGACCACGGTCTGGGCGTGGGTTTTCATCACCGGCAGATCTATCACGAAATCGCTGGCCAGGATGTCCTGGTTGAAGTTGAGCACCACCCCGTCCCCCAGGTCCACCTCCTGGAAAGGCCGCTGGAAGGTGTCGATGAGCTTTATCCCGTAGCGGTCGCGAAGCTTGGCGTAGCCCAGGCTATCGTAGGCATGAGCCGAGGTCTCGGTGTCATCGGGACGGCCCAGAACCATGCCCTCGCCGATGGTGATGTCGCTCACCCCATGCTGGCGCAAAAGCGACACCACGTCGTTCAACAGGCGGCTGGTGGTTATCACCCCCCACTTGGGAAAGTTCACCGCCTTGGTCCAATAGACGATGTTGGGCTTGATGAAAACCTTGGCGCCACTTGGGATGCGATCCAGGCCGCCGCACAGGTCCACGGCCCGGCGCACCGGCTCCAGGGCCTCATCGTAGCGAACCAGGGAAACAAAAGGCTTGTCCATGCTCATCTCCTTGCCGCACCTTTCCCGCTTAAGGGCGGGGAGTTGTTTTTCCTATAGCGCCCCAGCCCCTAGCCGGCCGTCCCGTGCATCACCGATCGGGCCTTGGCCAGCAGGGCTCCCACGGCGCCGCCCAGCCGGGCGAAACGGCCGTCGGCTGTCTGGCCGTGGTAGTAGCGGTAGTATATCTGCTGGGCTATCACCGCCAGGCGGAACAGCCCGAAGCAGTAGTAAAAATCCATGCGGTCCATGATCCGGCCCGTGAGCTGCCCGTAATACTCCACCGCCTCCCGGCGGGTCAGGCTGCCCGGCAGATGGGTGATCATGGAGGCCTCCCCCACCAGCTCCGGCGGGTCGTCGGCCTGCACCCAATAGGCCAAGGTGCAGGCCAGGTCCATCAGGGGATCGCCCAGGGTGGCCATCTCCCAATCCAGCACCCCGATTATTTTCAAGGGGTCGGCCGGGTCCAGCACCACGTTGTCCAGCTTGAAGTCGTTGTGGATCACCGTGGGGGTGGGGCTTTCCGGCGGCATCTCCTGGGCCAGCCAGTCCATCACCGCCTCGCCGCCGGGCACGTCCGGGGTGCGGGCGGCGCGGTAGCGCTTGCTCCAGCCCTCCACCTGCCGGCGGACATAGCCCTGGGGCTTGCCGAATTCGCCCAGCCCGGCGGCCTGAAAGTCCACCGCGTGCAGCTCGGCCATCACCTCCACCAGGCGCCGGGTGAGCCGGCGCAGCTCGTCCGGGCCGAAGCCAAGCTCCGGCGGCAGGCTGCGGCGCAGGATGATGCCCTTGATGCGCTCCATCAGGTAGAAAGGGCAGCCCATGATGTCCGGGGCCTCGCTGTAGGCCAGCGGCTTGGGGCAGTAAGGAAACACCGGGTGCAGGGCGCTGAGGACCTTGAATTCGCGGCCCATGTCGTGGGCGGTCTTGGCCTTGGTGCCGTGGGGAGGACGGCGCAAAACCATCTCCCGACCACCCATGCGCAAAAAGTAGGTGAGGTTGGAATAGCCCGATGGGAATTGGCGTATCTCCAGAGGACCGCGCGGGCCGGAAATGTTTTGGCGCAAAAACGCTTCCAGCCGCCCGGCGTCCAACTCCTCCCCCGGCCTGACGCGGGCGGTCTGATCCATGAGTTCGCTCATTGCCGGACCTCTCGTGGCCCGGCATCTCCCAGGCCGTTTCGGCAAAATCCATGAGCCATGCCCACCACGAAATCGGCGTAGCGCTCCACGCTCACCCGGCGCTTGGCGTACTTCCAGCGCTTGAGATACCAGTCTTGCAGCATGGCCTTGATTACCGCCGCGCCCAGGCGATGATCCACATCGGCGAAGACGCCTTGCCGCTTGCCCGCCCTGATGATCTCGGCTATGTGCCGCTCGGTGGCCAGTTCGCCTTCCTTGGCCCGCTGCTTCTCCACCTTTCCCAAGTGGCGCGCCTCCATGTAGGAGAAGAAAAACCAGGGCTGCATGGCCTCGCTCAGGTAAAGGTGGGCGCGGATGGCGGCGGCCAGCTTTTCCGGCGGGGCCTCGGCGCCGGAAACGGCCTGGCGCATCACCCGCCCGGCGATGCGGCGGCCGGCCTCCTGGATCATCTCCAGAAGGGACTCCTTGCTGTTGAAGTAGTCGTACATGGCGCCCACCGAAATGCCGCTGGCCCGGCTAAGGTCCCGCATGGTCATGGCCTGAAAGCCCTTTTGGTTGCTCACCTCGAGGGTGGCCTGAAAGATCAGCTCCAGGTTCTTGACCGCAGTCTCGTCCTTCTTGGCCTTGATGTCTTCGCGGTGGGCGGCCAGCATCTCCAGGCAGAAATCCCGGCGGGTGAGCTTGGCCTGGCGCGTAAACTGGCGGTAGGTCATTGGATGCCGTGCTCCGCCGCGTACTCTTTCAAAATGCGCCTGGCCACCGACACCTTATGCACCTCGTCCACCCCGTCGTAGATTCGCGCCGAACGCTCGCCACGGTAAAAGGAAGCCAGCACGGTGTCGTCGGTAACCCCCAGGCCGCCGTGCACCTGCACCGCCCGGTCCAGGACCCGCTGCATCACCCCGGCGGTGTAGAACTTTATCAAGGATATGTCCTGGCGGGCCTCCTTCTGGCCATGGTGCTCTATGCGCCAGGCGCAGTTGAGCACCATGAGGCGGGCGGCCCGCATCTCGGCGGCGCTCTCGGCTATCCAGGCCTGGACGATCTGCTTGTCGGCCAGGCGGCGGCCCGGGGCGATCTGCCGGGTCAGGGCCTGCTGGCACATCATCTCCAGGGCCCGGTTGCAGATGCCGATCCAGCGCATGCAATGGTGGATGCGGCCCGGCCCCAGGCGCTCCTGGGCGATGACGAAGCCGTGCCCCTCGGGGCCCAGCAGGTTGGCCCGGGGCACCCGGCAGGACTGGTAGAGGATCTCGGCGTGGCTGTGCCAGCCCGATCCCGCGTGGCCCATCACCGGGATGTTGCGCACCAGGTTGAAGCCGGGCGTGCCGATGGGCACGATGACCATGGAGGCCCGGAGATGCGGCGGAGCCTCGGGGTTGGTCACCGCCATGACGATGGCGAAGGAGGCGCCGTCGGCCGAGGAGGTGAACCACTTGTGCCCGTTGATCACGTAGTCGTCGCCGTCAGCGACTGCGGAGGTGTCCAGGAGCACCGGGTTGGAGCCCGGCTGCTCGGGCTCGGTCATGGAGAAACAGGAGCGGATTTCGCCCGCGATGAGGGGCTTGAGGTATTTTTCTTTCTGCTCCGGGGTGCCGTATTTGATGAGTATCTCGATGTTGCCCGCGTCCGGGGCCTGGCAGCCGAACACGTACACCCCCAATGGGTTGCGGGCCAGGGCCTCGCACACCAGGCCGTAGTCCACCAAACCAAGGCCCATGCCCCCGAACTCTTTGGGATGAAGGGGGGCCCATAGCTCCATCTGCTTGACCAACTCCCGCTTGGCCTTGAGCACCGGCTCCAAGTCCTCCCAGGGCCGGTGCAGAAAGTCCTGCTCCAGGGGGATGAGTTCCTTGTCCACGAACTCGTTTATCAACTCCAGGATGGTCCGGGTCTCTTCCGATATTTGAAAATCCATGGCTTGTCCTTCCGGCGGCCTAGCGGTATGTGATCAACTCCGGCTCCCGCCGTTGGTCCAAATGGGCGGTGGCGTTGAACGAGGATAGGGTAAGCTCCCGGTCGTTGTAAAAAAAGCTGGTAAGAGAGGCGTTCTTGATGACCCAGGTCAGGCGCAGGGCCGTCTCGTCGCTCAGACCCAGGGCCAGGCGTAGGGCCGCCGAGATGGGGCCGCCCGAGGTGAACACCAATACTGTATTGCCCCGTCCGTTGTCCCCCCGCACCTGCTCCAGGGCCTGACGGCTGCGGTCCAAAAACGCCCGCCAGGTTTCGGCCGGCCCGGTGTCGTAGCGCCCGGAAACCCAGCGGCGCATGGCTCCTTCGTAGATGGTTTGAAAGGCCTTGCGCTCCTGATACATGCGCGGCCAAGCCTCGGCCACGGCGGGGTCCTCCTTTTGCATGACCGGCAGCAGGGCCTGGATGATGGGGCCGGAATCGTATTCGTTGAACCCAGGCAGCTCGGCAAGCCGGGGCGGCGAGGCCAGCCGGGCCAGCACCTCCCGGGCGGTGTCTTGCTGCCGGTACATTGTGCCGCAATAGGCGGCGTCAAAGCTAAGGCCCAGGCGCGCAAGGTGCTCACCAGCTAAGGCGGCCTGGCGCAGGCCCAGCCCCGAGAGCCGGTCGTAGTTTTCCTGGCCAAAGGACGCCTGACCGTGGCGCATCATGTACAAGACGCTCATGCCGGCTGAACTCTCCCCGGCCCTGGCGGACCGTTTGCCGTACAACCTAATGGTGCCCCCGCCAGCCTCCGAATGCAACTATTTTCCGAGCGATCGTTCGTTTTTATCTTGGCAGGGATGGGGCCATGCCCTACACTGTAGTCAGCGGTTCATAGCGGGCACAGACGGGGGAGGCCATGCGCATCCTGGTATGCATCAAGCAGGTGTGGGAGCCGGAGAGTCTTTTCGACCTCCAAGGCACCGAACTGCGCCCCCGCCCTCCCCTGCGCCGCAAGGTCGGCTCCTATGACGAATTGGCCTTGGAGGAGGCCCTGCGCCTCAAGGACCGCCTGCCACGAACCAACCTCACCGTACTAAGCGTGGGTCCGCCGCCGGTGGTGGATGTCCTGCGCCGGGCCCTGGGCATGGGGGCCGACCGGGCGGTGCATATCCTGGCTCCCGATCAGCCGCCGCCCCGCCCGGCCACCCTGGCCGCCTGGATAGCGGCCTGGGCTCAAGGGCAAAACTTCGATCTGATACTCACCGGGGTCATGTCCGAGGACGCCATGCAGGGCGCGGTGGGGCCCATGCTGGCCGCGCATCTGGGTTGGCCCCCGGTCACCTCGGTGGTGAGCCTGAAAGTTGACGGACACGCCCTGGCGGTGGAGCGGGAGATGGAAGGCGGGCGGCGGCAGCGCCTGGCTCTGCCCCTGCCCGCCCTGCTCACCGTGCAGTCCGGCCCCAATCAGCCGCGCTATCCCACATTGTCCAACTTGTTGCGGGCCAAGAAGACCACTCCGCTCACCGTGGATGCCGCCGGCTTGGCCGCGCCGCCGGACCGCGAAAAAGTGGTGGCCCTCACTCCGCCCGAAAAGCGGCGGGCGGGCCTGGTGCTGGAAGGAAGCGCCGCCCAAAAAGCGGAGCGCCTGTTGGCCATGCTGCGGGAAAGGGCCTTGCTGTGAGCGCGGGGGCCAAAAGCCGGGTGGTGGTGGTGGCCGAGCATTCCCAGGGCCGCCTGTCCCCGGTGAACTGGGAGCTTATGGCCTGCGCCGGCCAAATGGCCCGGGTCCTAGGGCTGGAGGTGGCGGCTGCGGTGCTGGGCCAAGGCGTAGAGCCACTGGCCGGAGAAATCGCCCAACGCACTGGCGTCAAGGTCTGGGCCGTGGAGGTGGAGGGCATGGCCGCCTTCCACGGCGAGGCCCAGCGCTTGGCTCTGGCCCAGTTGCTGCCCGCCTGGCGGGCTCAGGCAGTGGTGGGGGCGCACTCCACCTCGGGCTTGGACTGGGCCCCTGGCTTGGCTGCCCGCCTGGAGGCCGCCTACCTTCCCGGCGTGGAAGGACTGAGCGCCGGACCGGAGGGCCCGCGTTTTTCACGGACGGCCCACTACGGCAAGGTGAGGGAAGAATTGGCCCCCACCGCCTGGCCCCTGGTGCTCACCGTGCAGCCGGGGACCTTCCCGGCCGCGCCACCCGGCGAGGCAGGCCACGGCGAGGTGGAGGTGGTGCGCTTGCCCGCCCCGCCCTGCCGTTCACAGTTGCTGGAAGTTGTGGACGGCGCCGGGACCGACGCGGGACTGGGCCGGGCCAAGGTGGTGGTGGCCGCCGGGCGGGGCGTGGGCCAGGCGGAAAACCTGGAGTTGCTGCGCCGCCTGGCCGGTCTGTTTTCTTCGGCGGCCCTGGCCGGCTCCCGGCCGGTGTGCGACCTGGGCTGGCTGGGCTACGGGCATCAGGTGGGCCTCACCGGAGCCACGGTTTCCCCTTCTTTGTACATCGCCTGCGGCATCTCCGGAGCCCGCCAGCACACGGTGGGCATGCAGGGATCGGGGTTCATCGTGGCCATCTCCAACGACCCCCAGGCGGCCATCTTCAACCTGGCAGACGTGTGCATCGTGGAGGACCTGACGGTCTTGATTCCGGCCTTGCTGGAACAGGCCAGCGGCTACAGTGACCCGGCCTCGCTCCAAGGCGACTTGCCGGGCCGGCCTGGATGACCGTTGCCTGGGAATCCTAAATGCCGTATACCAGCCAAGACGATTTATTCTGATTATGTTTAGCGCTCCGCTGGTAGTGCGCCGGGCCGGATCCTTCCAAATTACGCGCGGAAGCGGCGAGGGACCCAGGAAAAGGATTGTCGAGTATGGAACTGCTATATGAAAAAAGAGAGCACATAGCTCTGTTCACCCTGAACCGCCCCGAGGCCATGAACGCTCTGAGCCCGGAGTTGTTCAAACAGTTGCACCAGGCCTTCGAGGACTTTGCCCAGGACCCCGAGTTGTGGGTGGGGGTGGTCACCGGGGCTGGCGAAAAGGCTTTTTGCGCCGGGGCCGACGTCAAGACCTGGCTGCCTTTCGTGAAGGAGTGCCGCCAGAAGCCCTGGCTTTTGCCCACCACCCCCTTGCGGGGCATGGAGTTGGAAAAGCCCCTGATCGCGGCCATCAACGGGGTGGCCATGGGCGGCGGCATGGAGTTGGCCCTGGCCTGCGACCTACGCATCGCCTCGGAAAAGGCCCGCTTCGCCTTTCCCGAGGCCCGCTTGGGCATCCTGCCCCGCTTGGGGGGCACGGTGCGTCTGCCGCGCCTGGTGGGCAGCGCCTGGGCCGCAGAGATGATGTTCACCGGCAAGCCCATCGACGCCCAGCGGGCCCTGGCCATGGGCCTGGTTAACCGGGTGGTTTTGCCGGAGGAGGTGCTGGACGCAGCCCTGGCCATGGCCGGGGACATCTGCCAATGCGCTCCCCTGGCGGTGCAGGCCATCAAAAAAAGCATGCGCCGCACCGAGGGCATGTCCATGGAAGAGGCCCTGTGGTGCGAGAACGCCCTGGGTCTTCCCCTTTACGACACCGAGGACTACGAAGAGGGCCGGCGGGCCTTTGCCGAGAAACGGCCGCCCAAGTTCCAGGCCAAGTAGCGGCGGACGGCATGCATACTTCATCAGCAGCATAGGGGCTTGGCAATGAATTTTTTCTTCAACCCTTCCTCAATCGCCGTGGTGGGCGCCAGCCCCAAACGCACCGGCAAGAGCCTGCTGATAAACGCGGCGTGCAGCCGGGATGTCGCGGTGTACCCGGTCAACCCCAAGCACCAGCAGTTGGAGGGGCTGACCTGCTACCCCAGCGTATCGGCCATACCCCACCCGGTGGAAATGGCCATCCTTTTGGTGCCCGCCCGCTTCACCCCCCAGATTCTCGAGGAGTGCGCGGCCAAGGGGGTGCGCGGGGTGATGATCCAGAGCGCGGGCTTCGCCGAAACCGGCGAGGACGGGCGGCGGCTTCAGGCCCAGTGCGTGGAGATCGCCCGCCAGGCCGGCATGCGCCTGTGGGGGCCCAACTGCATGGGCCTGGTAGACGTGCCGGGGCACAAGTTCTTCACCTTCATGAGCTCCAACATCACCGACTTTTTGCCGCCCCACGGGACCCTTTCCCTGGTGGTGCAGAGCGGCATGCTCTCGGCCGGCTTTTTGGCCGACCTGGCCACCCGGCAGGGAATCGCGGTGAACAAGGCCTGCTCCATCGGCAACAAGTGCGACGTGGACGAGTGCGATGTGCTGGAATATTTGCTGGGCGACGACACCACCAAGGGAGTGGCCCTATACCTGGAGTCCATGCCCCGGGGGCGGCGCTTCATGGAGCTGGCCGAGGGGGCGACCAAGCCCCTGGTGGTGCTCAAGTCCGGACGCAGCGCCTCCGGGGCCAAAGCGGCCCTGAGCCACACCGCCAGCCTGGCCGGCGACGCCCGGCTAACCCAGGGCCTTTTGCAGGCGGTGGGAGTGGGAACCGCCCGCGATTTCCACCAACTGGTGGACCGGGGCCGGGCCTTGTCTCTGTTGCCGGACGCCCCGGCCGGGGCCCGGGTGGCGGTGCTCACCTTCAGCGGCGGGGCGGGCATCCTCTCCTGCGACCTTTTGGAAGACAACGGCATACCCTTGGCCGAACTGGCCCCCGAAACCTTGGCCGAGTTGACAAAGGTGTTTCCCGCCTGGATGCAGCCGGGCAACCCCGTGGACCTGTGGCCGGCCATGGAGTTGCACGGTCCGGGCCCCACTCTGGAACACGCGGTCAAGGCGGTGTCCCGGGACCCGGGAGTGGACATGGTGTTGATCCATGTCTTCCTGGGCGGAACCCAGGACCAAATAGACCTGGCCGGCTATCAACGCATACTGGCCGGCCAGGGCAAAAGCATGGTTGTTTGGGGGCTGGGCCTGGACCAGCCGGTGAAAGAGTTCGAGATTCAGGCTCAGGCCCTGGGTATTCCGGTGTTTGGCGAACTGGCCTCCGCCGTGGATTGCCTGGCCGCGGCCAGCCGCTGGCGGCCCCGCGCCGGGGCGGCCCCCCGTCCCCAGCCTTCGGGCCGGCCCCTGCCCCCGGATCTGCCCCCCACCCAAGGGGTGTGGGACGAATACCAGGCCAAGCGTCTGCTGCGGTCTTGGGGCCTGCCCACCGTGGCCGAGGCGCTGGCCGCAGACCTGGACCAGGCTCAAGCGGCGGCGGAAAAACTGGGCTGGCCGGTGGTGCTCAAGGGCCTGTTGCCCGGCGAGGTTCACAAGAGCGAAAAAGGTCTGGTGTGCCTGAACCTGGACAGCCCCACAAAACTGGAGGAGGCGTTTAAGCGCCTGCAAGCCGCCATGGACGGTCGCGGCGCGCTGGTGCTCCAGGCCCAGCATCGGCCTGACTACGAACTGATCGTCGGCTATCTCAAAGACGCCCAGTTCGGCCCCTGCGTCATGCTGGGCATGGGCGGGGTTACCGCCGAGTTGGAGCCGGACGTGGCCTTTGAGTTGGCCCCCCTGGACCCGCCCCGGGCCATGGCCATGCTGGAGCGGTTGCGCATGGCGCGGCGCTTCGCCGGTTTCAGAGGCGAGACGCCCTTGAACCGCGATGCCCTGGCCGAGTTGATCTGCCGCCTGGGTGACTTGGGGGCCTCCCACCCGGCAATATCCCAGGTGGACCTGAACCCGGTGGCCGTGTGCAAGGGCGAGCCCCTGGCCCTGGACGCCAATATCATATGGGAGGCCTGAGCCATGGGCTTATTATTCACTCCCCTGAATATCAAGGGCCTTAGCCTGGCCAACCGCCTGATGCGCTCGGCCACCTACGAGCAGGCCGGGCTGAAAGACGGCGGTGTTTCTGCCAAGGAGCTGGGCATATACCGCGATCTGGCCGCGGGCGGGGTGGGCCTGATCGTCACCGGCGTAACCATCGTATGCGAACAGGGCCGCATGGCGCCCAAGCAGAACTCCCTGAGCCGGCAAAGCGACATCCCCGGCATGGCCAACTTGGCCCGGGAGGTCCACGGCCAGGGGGGCAAGGTGGCGGTGCAGCTTTTTCATGCCGGCCGCGAAGCGGCGCGCATGCACTCCTGGCGGGGAGGGGGCCCGGCCCTGGGCCCCTCGCGTCCCCAGGACGATCCCTACTTCACCCTGGACAATCAAGCCATGAGCCCGGAGGAGATCGCCCGGGTGGTGGCCTCCTTCGGAGAGGCGGCCGGCCGGGCCCGGGAAGCGGGTTTCGACGCGGTGCAGGTGCATGCAGCCCACGCCTATTTGTTCTCTCAGTTCCTCTCGCCCCAAACCAACCGCCGCCAGGATGAATGGGGCGGCAGCCTGGCCAACCGCCTGCGCCTTCACCTGGAGGTGCTGGCCGCCATTCGCGCCCAGGTGGGGCCGGATTATCCGGTTATGGTCAAGCTGGGCCTGGCCGACGGCTTTGAGGGGGGGCTGACCCTGGAGGAAGGCCTGCGGGCGGCTGAACTGTTGGCCCAGGCGGGATACGACTGCCTGGAGATAAGCCAGGGTCTGAGGGGCGAAAACTATGAGCAGAGCGAGTACCGCACCAAGGTGAACCGTCCGGGGGGCGAGGCTTATTTCCGCTCCTGGGCCGCCGAGGTGAAGCGGCGGGTCAACATCCCGGTGGCCGCGGTGGGCGGGGTGCGCACCCCGGAGATGGCCGAGGACATCCTGGCCCGCGGCGAGGCCGACCTGGTGGCGATCAGCCGCCCCTTGATAAGTGAGCCCGGCCTTCCCGCCCGCTGGCACAACGGACAAACAGAGCGGGCCCGCTGCGTCTCCTGCAACAAATGCCTCGAGGAGATCATGCAGGGGCGCTCCATGAGCTGCGTGTTCGAGCGTAAGCGGGCCGAGCAATAAGGCGCGGCATCCTTGCTGCTCCCGGCGGGGTGCCGGTCTGATAAAATCCAACCATTAACCGCTGAAAACGCCCAGGCGAAGTGAATGGCTAAACTGGCGAAAAATCCCATCCCCCGCGACCTTCTCCGCGCCTTGTTAGAGTCGCCCTACGAGTCCCTCATCCTGGTGGACAAGGATGGAATAGTCCGCTACGTCAGCCGCTCCGCCGCCGAGTTCTACCAGGTGGACGACCAGGAGATAGTGGGCAGCCACATCCTGAAGCTGAACCCGGAAAGCCGCCTGCCCGACGTTATAAAATCCGGCCACGCCGAGGTGGGGTCCGTGCTGCGCATGAAGGGCAAGGAGCGCATCATCGCCCGCATTCCCTTGCGCGACTCCCAAGGCAACATCATGGGGGCTTTCGCCAAGCTGGTCTTTTGGCACACGGACCGGCTCAAGGAGTTGGTGCGCCAGACCGAGGTCTTGGAGGAGCGGCTGACGTACTACGAAAAGGAGCTGCAAAACCTGTATTCCAGCCGCTACAACCTCCAACTGGTGGTGGGAGAGTCGCCTCCCATCCAGGACGCCAAGCTGGTGGCCACCCAGGCCGCCCAGTCTGACCTGAGCCTTCTGATCACCGGCGAAACCGGCACGGGCAAGGACTTGATCGCCCACTCGGTGCACCGCATGAGCGCCCGTCATGACAAGCCCTTTGTCAAGGTCAACTGCGGGGCCATCCCCCAGGAGTTGTTCGAGTCGGAATTGTTCGGCTACCAGGCCGGGGCCTTCACCGGCGCCAGCCAAAAAGGCAAGCCGGGCAAGTTCGAGCTGGCCGACGGGGGCACCATCTTCCTGGACGAAATCGGCGAGATGCCCCTGGTGATGCAGGTCAAGCTGCTCAGGGTCATCCAAGAGCAGGAAGTGGAGCGCCTGGGGGCCACCAAGCCCTTGAAGTTGAGCTTCCGGGTGATCGCGGCCACCAACCGGGACTTGAAGGCCATGATGAAGGCCGGCGCCTTCCGCCAGGATTTGTACTATCGGCTCAACATCTTCCATTTGCACACCCCGGCGCTCAGGGAAATACGCCTGGACATACCCCGCCTGGCCTACCACATCCTTTCCGGCCTGCGCACCGGCAAACGCAGCCTGCCGGCCAGGATATCCCCCGAGGCCATGCAGCGTCTCGCGGCCTATGACTGGCCTGGCAACGTGCGCGAGCTGAAAAACGCCTTGGAGCGGGCGGCTGCGGTGGCCGGCGGCGACACCTTGCAGGTGGAGCACCTGCCCCCGGACTTTTTGGATAACTTCACCCAGGAGCCTCTGGAAGAGGGCCCCCCACCCACCCTGAAGCTGGCCAAGGCCGAAGCGGAGAAACGCGCCATAGAACAGGCCCTTAAATTCACCGGCGGCAACCGCACCCTGGCCGCCGAGCTGTTGGGCATCCACCGCACCGGGGTGCATCAGAAGATTAAAAAACATGGCCTGGAGTAAAGTGTATTCTTTCTTCTACTAGTAGTATTTTTACTACACCGATTGCCCCATTGATGCCCTTTTAAAGCTAACCATTGGAATTTAGATATATAATCTCGTTATTATTACGATTTTTGGTGTATTTTTTCTTATACACATGGCCTTTCGAGCCTTTCCATCTTCCGCCCGCATATCTATCGCGAACCAATTATTAGATAAGCATATCCAGGCATTACAGTTGCTTTTCCAAGCGCGCCTCTCGTGGCACGGCGGTTGCTAGAAACAAAGACCGAACAACTGTGTATTCCGCCAGTTATCAACCAACCGAGGTTAACGACACCGGCCTCGCGATCTTAGAGGAGTTTTCAAGTGGACTTTGAAATACCCGAAAATCTACGTCTGATGACCGACACCGTTCGGCGTTTCGTCAAAAAAGATCTGGAGCCCATCAGCCAGCAGGTTGAGGACGAGGACCGCATTCCCGAGGAAGTGGTGCAGACCATGCGGGAGTTGGGCCTGTTCGGCCTTTCAATTCCCGAGGAATACGATGGATTGGGAATCGGAACCTTGGGCGAGTGCCTGGTCTACGAGGAGCTTTCCGCGGTCAACGCCTGCTTCCGCACCCGCATCGGCACCAACAACGGCATCGGGTCCCAGGGCATAGTCATCGACGGCACCACCGAGCAGAAGGAAAAATACCTTCCCAAGCTGGCTTCCGGCGAGTGGATCGGGGTGTTCGCCCTCACCGAGCCGGAAGCCGGCTCCGACGCGGCCAACGTCCAGACCACCGCCGAACTCAAGGGCGACAAGTGGGTGCTCAACGGCCGCAAGCACTTCATCACCAATGGCGACATCGCCGATGTGTCCACCGTCTTCGCGGTCACCGACAAGAGCAAGCGGGCCAAGGGCGGCATCACCGCGTTCCTGGTGGAAAAGACCGACCCCGGCTTCTTCGTGGGCACCATTGAACGCAAGATGGGCATGCGCGGCTCCCATACCTGCGAACTCATCTTCGACAACTGCGAGATTCCCCGCGACCGCATCATCGGCGGCGACGCCAACCTTGGCCTGGGTTTCAGAACGGCCATGAAGACCCTGGACAAGGGCCGCCTGACCATGGGCGCCTCGGCGGTGGGCTCGGCCCAGAAGCTGCTGGAGCTTTCCCTGGACTACGCCAAGCAGCGGGTGCAGTTCGGCAAGCCCATCTGCGAGTTCCAGGCGGTGCAGATCATGCTGGCGGACATGGCCACCCAGATATACGCCGGCCGCCAGATGCTGCACCACGCCGCCTGGCTGCGCGACAAGCGGGGCACCGCGGTTATCAAGGAAGCCTCCATGGTCAAGCTGTTCTGCACCGAAATGGCCAACCGCGTGGCGGACATGGCCGTGCAGATTCACGGCGGCATGGGCTACATGAAGGACTTCCCGGTGGAGCGCTTCTACCGCGACCTGCGCCTCACCCGCATCTACGAGGGCACCAGCGAGATTCAGCGCAACGTCATCGCCCGTGAACTGCTGAAGGGCTAGGGGGACGATCATGAGCATAAACAAGGTGTTTATCATCGGCTCGGGGCTCATGGGCAGCGGCATCGCCCAGGTCTGCGCCCAGGCCGGTTTGCAGGCCACTTTGAGCGACGTTAGCCAGGAGCAACTGGACAAGGCGGTGAAGAACATCGCCTGGTCCGCCGGCAAGCTCATCGAAAAGGGCAAGGTGGCGGGCACCATCGACGAGGTCATGGGCCGCATATCCACATCGGTGGACCTGGCCCCAGCCGCCGAGGCCGATCTGGTCATGGAGGTGGTGTTCGAAAACTTTCAGGTGAAGAAAGAGGTCTTCGCCAAGCTCAATCAGGTGCTTTCCCCCAATAGCCTGGTGGCCAGCAACACCAGCGCCATTCCCATCAGCGAGTTGGCGGCATACGTGGACCAGCCCCAGCGTTTCTTGGGCATCCACTTTTTCAGCCCGGTGCCCATGATGCAGGCGGTGGAGGTGATCCGGGGCACCATGACCAGCGAAGCGGCCTTCGCCGCCGGCCGCGAGTTCGTGCTGTCCATCAAAAAAGAGCCCATCATGGTCAACCGCGACGTGGCCGGCTTTGTTATCAACCGCATCAACTTCCCCTCCACCATGGAGGCCATGCGCCTGGTGGAGCAGGGAGTGGCCTCGGTGGAGGACATCGACAAGGGCCTGCGCCTGGCCTCTGGCCGCAAGATGGGCATCTTCGAAACCGGGGACATGGTGGGCCTGGACGTGACCTACGGCGCGCTCATGGCCATGTACCAGGAAACCCACGAGGAAAAATGGTACCCGCCTTTTTTGCTGCGCCGCAAGGTGAAGGCCGGCCAGCTGGGACGCAAGACCGGCGTGGGCTGGTACCGCTACGACGACAAGGGCAACCGCCTGGGCATGGCCGACTAGGCGCTGGATCGTGACAACCATGCAAGAAGTTGTGATCCTCTCCGCCGCCCGCACCCCGGTGGGGCGTTTCGGCGGAACCCTTAAAGCGGTGACCGACCAGGACCTGGGGGTGCTGGTTATCAAGGAAGCGGTGAAACGGGCGGGCATGGGCCCCGAGCTGGTGGAAGAGGTGTCTCTGGCCCAGCAGTACCGCACCGGAGTCTTGCCGCCCAACATCACCCGGCCCATCGCGGTCAACGCCGGCATACCCATCGAAGTGCCGGAATACACCGTGTCCCACGCCTGCGGCGGATCGCTCAAGACCGTGTTCCTGGCCGCCCAGGCCGTCAAGGCCGGGGACGCGGGCCTGGTGGTGGCCGGCGGTGTGGAGCACATGTCGGGCGCGGCCTATCTGGTGCCCACCAACCGCTGGGGATCACGCCTGGGCCACGCCCAGCTCATGGACCAGCTGGTGCTGTTCGACCCCCTCAGCGGCAACACCATGGGTGAAACCGCCGAGAACGTGGCAGAGAAATACCGGGTGAGCCGAGAGGACCAGGACGCTTTCGCCCTCGCAAGCCAGCAAAAGACCAAACGAGCCTTGGAACTGGGCGTCTTCAAAGACGAGATAGTGCCGGTGCCCATACCCCAACGCAAAGGCGAGGCCGTGCCCTTTGACACCGATGAGCATCCCCGCCCCCAGACCACGGCCGAGGACCTGGCCAAGCTGAAGCCCGTATTCCGCAAGGGCGGATCGGTGACCGCAGGCAACTCCAGCGGCATGAACGACGGCGCCTCTGCGGTGGTGGTGGCTTCCCGGGAGCGGGTCGATGAGCTGGGAATCAAGCCCCTGGTCTCCATCTTGAGCTATGCCACGGTGGGCGTGGAGCCGGCAATAATGGGCATCGGCCCCATCGACGCCACCCGCCAGGTGCTCAAGAAAGCCGGGCTCGCCATGGGCGATATCGACCTCATCGAGCTAAACGAGGCCTTTGCCAGCCAGTCCCTGGCCTGCATCCGCGAGTTGGGCATGGACCAGGACAAGGTCAACGTCAACGGTGGAGCCATCGCCCTGGGCCATCCCATCAGCGCCACCGGCGGGATCATCCTGACCAAGCTCATCTACGAGATGAAACGCTCGGGCAAGGAGTTGGGTTTGGCCACCATGTGCGTGGGAGGCGGCATGGGAGTGGCCTTGGTGGTGAAAAACCTGGCCTGAACTTAACTGCCCCGGACTTCGGCCCGGGGCACTTTTTGCAGGGGTATGCCTTGAATATCGCCAAACTGCTCAACGACACCGCCGCGCGGGTTCCCAACCACATCGCCGTGGACTTCAAGGGCCAGGCGATGACCTACGCCCAGTTTGACCAAAGATCCGACGCCCTGGCCTGGGGACTAAAGGAGCAGGGTCTCACGCCCGGCCAGGTGTGCGTGCTCATGATGCCCAACTCCCTGGACTGGGTGGTCTGCTACTACGCCTTGGCCAAGTTGGGGGCGGTGGTCTTGCCGGTGAACTTCCTCTACCGCACCCAGGAGCTCAAGCACATCTTCAGCGACTCCGGGGCCCGGGCCTTCATCGGCCACGGCCAGCACCTGGAATTCGCGGGGCCGGTGTTGGAGCAGATGCCCCAGATAGACATCCGCTGCGTGGCCGGCCCGGCGACCGATGGCTATCTGCCCCTGGCCGAGGTGGCCCGCGAGCATGGCCCCTACCCCCCGCACCCGGCCCAGGACGACGACACCTGGGCCATCATCTACACATCGGGCACCACCGGCCTGGCCAAGGGGGCCATGCTCACCCACCACAACCTTGCCAGCAACGCCACCACCATAGCCAGCATGCGCCACACCGACCCCAAGGTGACCAGCCTGGGCATGCTTCCGTTGTTCCATATCTACGGCCAGACCTCCAGCCTCAACGCCTCGGTGTTTTTGGGCATCACCCTGCGCTTGTGGGAGCACTTCGACCCGGAGGAAACCTTCGCGGCCATCGAGGAGATGGAAGACACCATCCTCATCGCGGTGCCCACCATCTACAACCGTCTGGCGGAAATGGGTATCAAGCGGCCGCCCAGACGGTCTTCGCTGCACTACTGCATCAGCGGAGGAGCCTCGCTGCCGGTCGAGATCATCAAGCGGTTCGAAAAAGCCTTCAGCACCACCATCTACGAGGGCTACGGCCTTACCGAGTGTTCGCCGGTGTGCGTGGAAAACCCCTATGGCCAGGCCACCAAGCCCGGCTCCATAGGCCTGCCCATCCCCGGCTTCAAGGCCCGGGTGGTGGACGAGCAGGACCAGGACGTGCCTCGGGGTGAGGTGGGCGAGTTGATCACCCAGGGCCCGGGGGTGATGAAGGGCTATCTCAACCAGCCCCAGGCCACGGCCGAAACCCTGCGGGGCGGATGGCTGCACACCGGCGACATGGCCCGCCGGGACGAGGACGGCTACATCTACATCGTGGACCGCAAAAAGGAAATGATCATCAGGGGCGGCTACAACGTGTATCCCCGGGAGATCGAAGAGGTGCTCTACCAGCACCCGGCGGTGCTGGAGGCGGCGGTGTTGGGCTTGCCCCATCAAGACCTGGGCGAGGAGGTGGCGGCCATGGTGGTGCTGCGCGATGGCGCTACGGCCACTCCCGAGGAGATCAGGGACTTCGTCAAGCAGAGGGTGGCCCCTTACAAGTACCCCCGCGTGGTGCGTCTGACCGGCGAGCTTCCCAAGACCCACACCGGCAAGGTGCTCAAGCGAGCCATCAAGCTGGATTGATAACGCGGCAAGGAGCCAAACGCCCCCCGCCAAAAATATACGGAGAGAGCGCTTAACAGGAGTTGCCGGAAGGGCGCGATCCGCCCCCGGCGGAAAGGGAGAGATAATATGGCCCGTAGATTCATGGCGTTGTTTGTCTGCGCGTTGCTGGCCTTGAGCTTTGCCGGGATCGCCCAGGCCAAGACCCTTCGGTTCCAGTGCGTGTATCCGGAAACCGCCTACGCCGGTCAGACCACCACCTATTTTGCCGACCAGGTAAAAAAACTCACCAACGGAAAACTCAAAATCAAGGTGTTTTGGCCCGGCCAGTTGGTGAAATCACGCGAGGCCCTGGAGTCGCTCAAGAGCGGCATGATAGACGGCTACTCCGGTTCATTCCTATATTTCACCGGCGTTTTCCCCGAGGTCAACGTGCAGTGGCTTCCCTTCAACTGGTCCAGCCCCGAGGAAGCCAAGAACATCCTGCAGAACAAGGGCTACCACAAGGTGTTCGCCGAGGCCATGTCCAAGCATGGAGTGACCTTCCTGGGCTCCATCTCCGTGGCCACCATGGGCCTGATGACCAAGTTCCCGGTTAACAACCTGGCCGACCTCCAGGGCAAGAAGATCCGGGCCTTTGGCCTGGAGGCCCTCATCGTGCAGGCCCTGGGAGCCGCCGCCGCGGCCATTCCTGGGGCGGAGCAGTACATGGCCCTGCAGCGGGGCACCGTGGATGGCACCGACTATCCCTGGTACACCCTGAAGAAATACAAGCTCTACGAAGTGCTCAACTACGTCAGCGACCCCGCCTTCCACACCCCCGGCGTAATCGAGCTGGCCATCAACACCAAGGTGTTCACCTCACTGCCCAAGGACCAGCAAGAGGCCGTGAAGAAGGCCGCCATAATGGCCATGGACCGCAGCTTCGCCATGAGCCCCGCGTGGGACAAGGAAGCCATCGAGTTCGCCGCCAAGAAGGATGTGAAGATCATCAAGCTTTCAAAGGCTGAGTTGGACATCTGGATCCAGAAGCTCATGCCCCTGTATGAGCAGACCGCCAGCAAGTCTCCCTACTGCCGCAAGCTGGTGGACATCCTCAAGGCCAACTTGAAGGCCAAGGGCGTCAAGTTCTAAAAAATGCTCGGCCGGCCGGGAGCGGGGTCCGCCCGTCCCGGCCGGCCCTGCCGTTATCCAAGGGCCCCTGCCCCAAAGCGCCCAAGCGGTATTCACAAGCCCTTGACAAGCACCCCACCACCCGCGACGGGGAAAAAAGATGCTCGCATTTTCCAAGGTGATCAAAGCCTTGAACTTAGCCATGGGGATGATAGCGGCCCCTCTCATCGGCGTGGTTGCCGTCATCGTGCTCTATGAGGTCATCGCCCGCTATTTCTTTCACGCGCCCACATCATGGGCCCAAGAGGTGTGCGAGTATTTGCTCTGCGCCCTGGTGATGTTCGGCACCGGCTACACCCTGAGCCACTACGGGCACACCAGGGTGGACATCCTCTACTCCCACATGAGCGACAAGAAGCGGGCCTGGGTGGAGATATTTGTGGGAGTGCTCTTGATCATCGCCATGCTGCCCATCATTTGGCTGGGCAGCAAGGTGGCGGTGGAGGCCTTCATGGTCGGCGACACCTCAAGCTCGGCCGCGGCCCTTCCCCTGGGGCCGGCCAAGGCCGCCGTACCCTTGGGGGCCATATTCCTGCTGCTGCAAGGATTGGCCAACGCCGTGGACAGCGTCAATTTCTTGATCACCGGCCGCAAACCAACGCAGGGCTAAGGGGTTTTTCATGGAAACCTGGCTCCTCACGCTCATAGTCTTCTCTTCCTTGGTGGTCCTGCTGGCTATCGGCATCCCCATTGCATTTGCCATGCTGGCCATTGCCGCAGTGGGCATAATCCTAACCTGGGGGCCCCAGGGCCTCTTGGTGCTGTTCAACACGGCCTACGCCGAGGGAACCAGCTATCTGCTGCTGGCCGTGCCGCTTTTCATTTTCATGGCCAACATCCTCAAGTTCTCCGGCCTGGCCGACAAGCTTTACGAGGTTGTCTACCGCTGGATGGGCGGCCTGCGCGGCGGCCTGGCCATGGGCACGGTGGTCATATGCGCCGTCTTCGCGGCCATGGCCGGCATCTCCAGCGTGGCCACCATCTCCATGGGGCTCATCGCCCTGCCCTCCATGCTGCAACGCAATTACAACAAAGTCATGGCCGTGGGCTGCATCAACGCCGGCGGCGCCTTGGGCATTTTGATCCCGCCCTCCATCCTAATGATCATCTACGGCAACATGGCCGAGGTGAGCATCGGGCGCCTGTTCGCGGGCGGCATGCTGCCGGGCATTTTGCTGGCCGCCATTTTCGTCGCTTATATCGGGATTCGCTGTTTTTTCCAAAAAGACTTGGGCCCGGCGGTTACCGAAAAATACACCTGGCGCGACAAATTACGCTCCCTCAAGGGGGTGGTGCTGCCGGTGAGCCTGGTGGTCTTGGTGCTGGGGGTCATCTACACCGGAGTGGCCACACCCACCGAGGCGGCGGGCGTGGGCGCGGGCGGCGCGGTGCTCACCGCTCTCATCCACCGCCAACTCACCTTGGCCCGCATGTGGCAGGCCCTGAAGGACACCCTGAGCCTCACGGTGATGGTGTTCTGGATCATCATCGGAGCGGTGAGCTTCACCACCTTCCTGGCCTACGCCGGCATTCAGGACATGCTGCAAGAAGCCATCATAGGCATGGAGATAAACCGCTGGGTCATCCTCATCGCCATTCAGTTGGTGTTCTTCGTGTTGGGCATGTTTCTGGACCCGGCCGGCATCATACTGCTGACCACGCCCATTTTCGTACCCATCATCAACCAGCTCGGCTTCGACCCCCTGTGGTTCGGGGTGCTGTTCATCATCAACATGGAAATGGCCTACATCACCCCGCCCTTCGGCTTCAACCTGTTCATTCTCAAGAGCGTGGTGCCGCCCCAGATAACCATGGCCGACATCTACCGTTCGGTGGGGCCCTTCGTGCTGCTCCAGGCCTTATGCCTGGCCATGGTCATGCTCTGGCCGGAGATCGCCACCTGGCTGCCTTCTATCATGGTTACCAAGTAACCCACCCATGAGGGGGTTGGCCAAAGACCTGTCCCGCCTGGTGGGGCCGGACGGATTCAGCACCGCCCCGGAGGACCTGCTGGTCTACCGGCACGACGCCATCGGCTACTTTGCCCAGGGAGACCCGGCGGCGGTGGTGCTGCCCGCCGACACCGCCCAGGCCGCCCGTGTGGTGGCCTACGCCTCTCAAAACGGCATACCCCTTACCCCGCGCGGGGCGGGCAGCGGCCTCAGCGGCGGCTGCACTCCGGCGCGCGGGGGCATCGTTCTGGACACCAAACGCCTGAAGCGCATCCTGGAGATAAACCAGGGCAACCTCACCGCCCGGGTGGAGGCGGGAGCGGTGCTGGCCGCATTCCAACAGGCGGTGGAGGCGCAGGGGTTCTTCTATCCCCCGGACCCCCAGAGCAAGAGCGTGTGCACCCTGGGGGGCAACGTGGCCACCAGAGCCGGCGGGCCCAGGGCGGTTAAGTACGGCACCACCGGCAACTACGTGCTGGGCCTGGAGGCGGTGTTGCCGGGCGGCGAGGTGATAAGAACCGGCAGCGCCTGCGTGAAGCACTCGGCCGGTTATGACCTAACCCACCTTCTCACCGGCTCCGAGGGCACCCTGGCCCTGATAACCCAGGCCACCCTGCGCCTTATACCCAAGCCGCCGGCCACCTGCACCGCCCTGGCGGTGTGCCCCACCATGAAGATGGCCGCGCGCATCGTCTCCGAGACCATCGCGGGCGGGGTGGTGCCATCCATGCTGGAGCTTTTGACCACCGCCTCACTGGCGGTGTTCAACCGCTTCGTCAGCCCTCCCCTGCCCGAGGAAGGCGAGGCCTGCCTGCTCATGGAATTCGACGGCACCGCCCAGGAAGCCCTGCGCCAGGCCCAGGAGATGGCCGCCGCCTGCCGGGACATGGGAGCCATTGATGTGCGGTTGGCGCCCCGGCCGGAGGAGGCCGCGTTGTACTGGATGGTGCGCTCGCGCCTTTACCCCCTGGTGGTGAGCCGCTTCAAACGGGTGGTCACCGAAGACGTCACCGTGCCCCGGGACCGCATCCCCGAGTTCGTGACCCAGGTGATGAGCATAGCCGCCGAGTTGGACCTGGCCATGGGCCTCACCGGCCACGCCGGCGACGGCAACATGCACCCCACCATCCGCATGGACGAAATAAACCCGGACGTGGAAAAGCGAGTCCACCAGGCGTTGGAGCGGGTTATCAAGGCAGGGCTTTCCTTGGGCGGAGTGATAAGCGGGGAGCACGGGGTGGGCCTGCACAAGGCTGAGTTCCTGGAGTTGGAGCTGGGCCGGGAGCAGATCGCGCTCATGCGGCGCATCAAAAAGGCCTTCGACCCCACGGGCATCATGAATCCGGGCAAGATATGGCCCCCGGAGTTGGAAGCCTGATGTTGGGCTTGGAGCAATACCGCGAGGCCATGGAGCGCTGCTCCCAATGCGGCTATTGTCAGGCCGCTTGCCCAGTTTTCTCCCAGGAGCTTTTGGAGTCCTACACCGCCCGTGGCCGCACCCTGCTCATCAAGGCCGCGCTCATGGACGGAGACTTGCCCGTGGGCAAGCGCACCAAGGAGATCGTGGCCAACTGCCTGCTCTGCGGCGCATGCGCCCACACCTGCCCCGGCGGGCTGCCCCTGGATGAAATAACCGTGGCCGCCCGCAGCCTGCTGCGCCCGGGCGGGCCGGCGGCTTCGCTAAGGCGCAGCCTGCACCGCAAACTCATGGAGCAGCGGGGTCACCCCGGCTCCCTGGGCAAGCTGGGGCCCCTGGGCAAGACCCTGGGCCTGGCCCCGGCCGATCTGCCCCAACCGGCGGCCCGCCCCTTTTTGGCGGACCAGCCCCTGGTGCTCCGGCCCAGCGGAGAGGCGCGGGCCAGGGTGGCCTGGTTCGTGGGCTGCGCGGCCAACAGCCTGCACCTTGACACCGCCCGGGCGGTGCGCAAGGTTCTGCTGGCCAACGGGGTGGAGGTGGCGCTTCCTGAGGGCATGGCCTGCTGCGGCTTGCCCGCCCTGGCCCAGGGTGAGGTGGACCTGGCCCAGGATCTGGCCCGGCGCAATATAGCCGCCTTGGCCGCCCAGGAGGTGGACGCGGTGGTCACCGAGTGCACCTCCTGCGTGCTCATGCTGCGCGACAAGATGAGCCGTCTGTTCGAGCCCGAGAGCCCCGAGGCCCGGGCGGCGGAAGACTTGGCCCCCAAGGTCATGGAGGCCGGGGCCTTCCTGGATCAGTTGGGCCTGAGCAAAACGCCTCGGGGACGCGGCATCTCCTACACCCTGCACCAGCCCTGCCACGCCGCCGGTTTCGCCCAGCAGGTGCAAGCGGGCCTGGCGCTGTTGGAGAAAGTGCCCGAAGCCGGCTACCGGCCCATGGCCGATCCGGCTGCCTGCTGCGGGGCGGGCGGCGACTTTTTCCTGAAAAATCTGGCGCTGTCCCGAGGGGTTCGCCGGAGTAAACTGGAACAGATTGAGCAGAGCCGGGCCGAAGTGGTGGTGACCCCCTGCCCCGCCTGCCGTCACTACCTGGGCTTGGCCCTGGGACCGGACAAGGTTAAACACCCCCTGGCTATTTTAGCCGGGGCCTATGAATAGCGTTTACAGCTCGAGGTCAATGGAGATGATTACCCGAGGACCGCGACAACTGCTGGCGGAAGTCCAACAACCCGGCCTGTGCATCGGCTGCGGCTCCTGCGTGGAGCTGTGCCCCTATTTCCGCAGCCACGGGGGCAAGACGGTGATGCTGCACGACTGCGACTTGGCCGAGGGCCGTTGTCATGCCTGGTGCCCCAAGACCGAGTTGGACCTGGAGGGCCTGGCCCAAACCCTGTGGGGCAGACCCTATCCCGCCCAGGGCATGGGGCCGCACCTGGCGGTGGTGGCGGCCAAGGCTGGTCCGCGCCTGGAATCTGGGAGCTACCAGGGAGGCGGCACCGTCTCGGCCCTTGTCTGCGCCGCCTTGGATGAAGGCCTGGTGCAAGGCGCCGTCCTCACCGGCGGCCAAGGCCTGCAAACCGCTCCCCGCCTGGCCGCCACGCCGGAGGAGGTCATCGCCTGCGCTGGTTCCAGGTTCACTGCCGCGCCCACCCTGGCCGCCCTGAACCGGGCCCAAGCCCAGGGATGCGGCTCCGTCGCGGTGGTGGCCACGCCTTGCCAGGCGGCGGCCCTGGCCCAGCGCCGGGCCAAGCCCTGGCCCCAGCGGGGCGCGGCGGGGCCGGCCGAACTGGTGATCGGCCTGTTCTGCAACTGGTCCCTTGACCCGCAAGGCCTGGCTAGCTTCTTGGCCCAGCGGGTGGAGCCCCGTGAAATCCGCTCCATGGACATACCCCCGCCTCCGGCCGGGGTGCTCAAGGTGGAAACCGGGCAAGGCTCCCTGGAAATACCCTTGGATGAGATACGCGGCCTGATACCCCCGGCCTGCGGCCTGTGCCCGGACATGACCTCCGAGTGGGCCGACCTGGCCGTGGGCATGTACGAGGGGCGGCCGGGCTGGAACACCCTGGTGGTGCGCAACGAAAAGGCCCGGGCCCTCACCGAGGCGGCGGTGGAAAAAGGCTGGCTGGTGATGGAGAAGTTCCCGGCGGCCAACCAGGAGCACCTGTTGCAAGCGGCCCAGGGCAAGCGAAGCCGGGGCCTGAGCGCCGCCCTGGCCCAAGGCCTGTTGGGCGGCCCCGGCGATGACCAGCCCAAGGCTCTCAGGGTCGGTTCGGAGCTTTACAAGGCTGTCGAGAACGGGGAGGTGGCGTGATGGAGGGACAACGCCTTACCATGATGGGCAACCAGGCCATCACCCAGGGGGCTCTGGAGGCCGGGGTGCGGGTGGCGGCGGGCTATCCCGGCACGCCCTCATCGGAGATAATCCAGAACCTGGCGGGCGCGGCCGATGAACACGGCCTGTACGTGGAGTGGTCCATCAACGAGAAGGTCTCACTGGAGGTGGCGGCGGCGGCCTCCCTGGCCGGCCTGCGCTCTCTGTGCGCCATGAAGCAAAACGGGGTGAACGTGGCCTCGGACTTTCTCTTGCACCTGGCCGGCTCCGGGGTGCGGGCGGGCATGGTCCTGGTGCACTGCGACGACCCCGGGGCTTTGTCCAGCGTGAACGAAGGCGAATCGCGGCATTTCGCCCGCATGCTGGAGCTGCCCCTGTTGGAGCCCAGCGATTTCCAGGAAGCCAAGGACATGACCAAGTGGGCCTTCGAGCTTTCCGAGGAGATCGGCAACCTGGTGATGCTGCGCAGCGTGACCCGGCTTTCCCACGCCAGCGGGGGGGTGGTGCCCGGCCCAATTCCCGCGCCCGGCGGCCAGGCCCGCTTCGATCATCACGGCAGCCCGCGGGACCTGCGGCACGGCCCGGTGTCTTCCGCGCCGGTGGGCTACAAGCACCGCCTGCAACAGGAAAAGCTTAAGCGGGCGGTGGAGCTTTTCGAGGACTCGCCCTTCAACTCCTACGTGGGGCCGGAATCACCCGAGCTTTTGGTCATCACCTCCAGCATCTGCAATCTTTACGTGAAGGAGGCCCTGGCCCTGCTGGACGCCCGTGACCGGGTGGGGGTGCTCAAGCTGGGCACCACCTGGCCCCTGCCCCCCAAGCTTCTCCAGCGTCATCTACAGCGTTGCGAGCAGGTGTTGGTGGTCGAGGAAGTTATTCCCTTCCTGGAGGAGAACGTCAAGATCGCGGCGGCGGAGATGGCCGGGGAGATCGGGGCCAAGAAGTTCTTTGGCAAGCGCGAGGGAACCCTGCCCGCCCAGGGCGAGCTGAATCCTGATCTGGTGCTTAAGGCCTTGGCCGGCATCCTGGACCTGCCCTACCAGGCCCGCCCGGCACAGTACGACCGCCTGGCCCAGGAGTTGGCTCCCCAGGCCACCCAGGATCGGGAGCTGGCCTTTTGCCCCGGCTGCCCCCACCGCGCCTCCTTCTGGTCCCTGAAAGAGGCCCTGGCCCTGGACGACCGGGACGGATTCATTTGCGGAGACATCGGCTGCTACTCCCTGGCCATGCGCCCATCGGGCTACGGCCTGCTCAAAACCCTGCACGCCATGGGGTCGGGCGCGGGCATGGCCAGCGGCTTCGGCCAACTGGGCCGCTTCGGCATGGACCAGCCGGTGATGGCCGTGTCCGGCGACTCCACCTTTTATCACGCGGTGATCCCCGCCCTGATAAACGCGGTGCATCAAAAATCGCCCATGAGCCTGGTGGTGCTGGACAACAGCGGCACGGCCATGACCGGCTTCCAGCCCCATCCCGGCACCGAGGCCAACGCCCTTGGCCAGCCGGTGCCGCCGGTGGACATCGAGGCCATTTGCCGCTCCCTGGGGGCCGAGGTCACGGTGTGCGATCCCTTTGACCTGAAGGCCACCCAGGCGGCGGCGGTGGGGCTTCTGGCCGATCAGTCCACGGCCAAGGTGCTGATCCTGCGCCAACTATGCGCCCTGAGCCCCCAGCGCAAGGGGACCAAGCCCTACGAGGTGCGGGTGGACCCCGAAAAGTGCCTGGGCGACCAATGCGGCTGCAACCGCCTATGCACCCGGGTGTTCGGTTGCCCGGGACTGGCCTGGGAAAAAGAAAGCGGCAAGGCGCGCATCGACGAGGTGATCTGCGCCGGGTGCGGGGTGTGCGCCTCGGTGTGCCCCCAGGGGGCCATCATCATAAGCGAGGGGGCTTGAGCCATGGCGGCGGCAAAACTGATGCACGATCCCTATAATCTCATCATCACCGGGGTGGGCGGCCAGGGCAACGTGCTGGCCTCGCGCATGCTGGGCAACGTGCTCACCAGCCAGGGCCTGTGGGTGACCATCGGCGAGACCTTCGGCGCTTCCCAGCGGGGCGGCTCGGTGATGAGCCACCTCAGGGTTTCGGAGCAGGGCTCCTGGTCCCCCCAGATACCGGCGGGCAAGGCCCACATGGTCCTGGCCCTGGAGCCCCTGGAGGCGCTCAGGGTGCTGGTGAAATACGGCAACCCCCGGGCCAAGGCCATCGTCAACTCACGGCCCATACTGCCGGTTGCGGCAATCGCCGGACGCACCAGCTATCCCGCCACAGAGGAGTTGGAGGGCATGCTGGCCCAACTCACCGCCCAACGCTGGAGCATCCCGGCCACGGACCGTGCCATGAAGCTTGGGGCCAGCATCTTCGCCAACATCATCATGATAGGGGCCCTGGCCGCCACCGGCGACCTGCCCGTGTCCCGGGAGGCCTTCGAGGCCGAACTGCGGCGGGCCCTGGGGCATGCCAAGGTGGCGGTCAACCTGGAGGCCTATGATTTGGGCGTGGCCATGGTGGGGCAATAGGAGCGCGTGATGAAGCTGTCCCTTCCCCGCCGCCTCTGGTATGAAAACGACTCCCTGGAGGTCGACCTGCCGGATGAATGGCAGGTGGATTATTGCCCCATGGCCGGAGCCCGGCGCCCAGCCCTTGGGCAGGAGCAGATAGCGGCGGCCTTGGCCCGGCCGGTGGGCTCTCCTCCGCTGAGGGAATTGGCCCAAGGCAAGAAATCGGCGGTGATCGTCTTTGACGACATGACCCGGCCCACCCGCTGCGCCCAGATCGCCCCGTTTCTGCTGCGGGAGATGGCCGCGGCCGGAGTGCCCGAGGAGAGCATCACCTTTGTCTGCGCCCTGGGCACCCACGGAGCCCTGGGCTTCCATGAGTTCCGCAAAAAGCTGGGCCAGGACATCGTGGAGCGCTTCCGGGTGTTCAACCACAACACCTATGAGAACTGCCAGGAGGCGGGCGTCACCAGCCGGGGCACCCGGGTGCTCATCAACCGCGAGGTGATGGCCGCCGAGCTCAAGGTGGCCATAAGCTGCGTCACCGCCCATCCCTATGCCGGCTTTTCCGGCGGAGGCAAGATTCTCATGCCCGGGGTGGCCCACATCGACTCCATCGCCGACCACCACACCCGGGTCATGGCCCTGGAGCCGGGCGGCGTGGGCCTGGGCAAATTCCAAGGCAACCAGGTGCGCCAGGACATAGACGAGGCCGCCGGCCTGGTGGGCCTAGACTTCCTGGTGAACGTTCTGTTCAACCAGCAAGGCGAAGCCGCCGCGGTGGTGGCCGGAAGCCTGCGCGAGTCCCACGCCCGGGCGGTGGAGCTGGCCAAGGACTGGTACGCCACCACCACCCGGCCCCGGGACCAGGACCTGGTGATCTCCAACGCTTTCGTGAAGGCCAACGAAATGCCCATCGCCGTGGCCCTGGCCCGGGGAGCCCTTAAGCCCGAGGGCGGCACGGTGGTGGTCATCGCCGACTCTCCCGAAGGCCAGGTGGTGCACTACCTTCTGGGCCGTTTCGGCATCCGCCACGGGGGCCGCATGCACCCGGTGCGCCGTTTGCCGGAGGGCTTCAGGCTCATCATCATGGCCCCTTGCCTGGACCGCACCTTTGGCGATTGGTTCGCAAACCCCGAAATCATCACCTTCCGCAAAACCTGGCCCCAGGTCCTGGAGCTTCTGGCCCGGAATCACGGCCCCGGCACCCGAGCGGCGGTTTTGCCCAACGCCACCATGCAGTACTTCGCCAGCTAGATAGGGAGCGCATCATGCCCGAACCATTGGTTCAATATAAAATCGAAGACTCGATCGCCCAGGTGACCCTGAACAACCCCCCGCTGAATTCCCTGACCATGGCCACCCGGGAGGCCCTGCGCGACGCCTTTTTGGAGTTGGGAGAGCAGAGCGGCCAGGTGCGGGCGGTGGTGCTCTCCGGCGGAGGGGAGCAGGCATTCGCCGCCGGCGCGGACATCAAGGCCTTCTTGGACCTCACCCCGGAAACCGCCCTGCCCCGCCTGGAGAAAACCCACCAAATCTTTTCCCTGGTGGAAAACTACCGTTGGCCGGTGATCGCGGCAATCCATGGCTTCTGCCTGGGCGGCGGTTTGGAACTGGCCCTTTGCTGCGATATACGCTACGCTTCCGCTGACGCGGTGCTGGGCTTTCCAGAGGTGAATCTGTCCATCTTCCCGGGTAATGGGGGCATGGCCCGGGGAATGCACTTTTTGGGCCTGGGCCGCTTCAAGGAATTGGTCTACACCGGACGCCGCATCAGCGCGGCAGAGGCCTACGAATACGGCCTGGTGGAAAAGGTGGTGCCCCGCGAGCAGCTTATGGGCGAGGCCTTGGGCCTGGCCCGAAGCATCGCCAAGCGGGGGCCCCTGGGGGTGGCCGCCGCCAAAAAAGTGATCAACCAGACCCGCGACCTGGCCGTGGCCCAGGCCCTGGCCGTGGAGTCGCGCAACTGGGCCGATCTTGCCGCCACCGAGGATATGAAGGAGGGAGCCCGGGCTTTCGTTGAAAAACGCAAGCCCCTTTACAACTGCCGATGAAGCGCGATGTTGGCTGGCAAGACAGCGCCGCTGGGCCCCCCGCAGGCGTCTATTATGGTTGGTACGTGGTGGCAATGGCTTTTTTGGCCAACTTCGCCGCCGCCGGCAGTCAGTTCTATGCCTTCAACGCCTTCATGCTGCCCCTGTGCGAAATCCGGGGATGGACCCGGGCGGATATCAACCTGGCCCCCATTATCGGCTTTATCTGCGGCTTGGCCGGGCAATACTCCTACGGCTCCATCATCTCCGTCACCGGCCCCCGCCGGCTCATGGCCATGGGCACATTGGTGTCCGCCGCAGCCTTCGTCACCTTGGGCCAGGCCCAGGAGCTTTGGCTTTTCTATGTAGCCTATGTTTTCTTGATAATGGGCAACGCGGCCATGAGCGCGCTGGTGGCCAACACCGCCGTGTCCAACTGGTTCGTGCGTTTGCGGGGCCGGGCCATGGGCATCGCCACCAGCGGAATAACCCTGGCGGGCGTGGTTTTACCTTTCGTGGCGCATTACTTGCTCTTGTCCCTGGGCCTGGCCTGGGCCTTTGCCATCATCGGCATGGGCATCGCCTGCCTGGCGCCCCTGACCTGGCTGGTAATGCGCGACTCCCCCGAGTCCTGCGGTCTGTTGCCCGACGGCCAGGCGGCGCCACCCCGGGAAACCGCGACCGCCCCCAGGGTAATGGCCCAAAGCTACGTACCCCCCAGCCAACTGGTAAGAAGCGCGTCCTTCTGGAAGATGGGGCTGGCCTACGGCCTGGCCAGCGCCGGCGTGTTCGCGGTGGTGTTTCAGTTGGGCCCCCGCTTCCAAGACCTTGGCATGGATGGCGACACGGCCATGGTCTTGGTGGCTCTTACCGCCGCCGCCGGCACTTGCGGCAAGTTCACCTGGGGCGTCCTGTGCGACCGCTTCCCCCCCAACCGGCTGGGAGCGGTGATGTTTTGCCTGGTGGGTCTGGGGCAAATCTTGGGGCTGCTGGCCAGCGGGCCCTTCACCGTGGGCCTTTTCATCGTGGTGTTCGGCTTTGGCATGGGTGGCATCATGTCCACCTTCCCCATCATCAGCGCCTGGTGCTTCGGCCGGGCGGCCTTTGCCTCGGTATTCCGCCTACTCTCCTTGTTTCTTGCTTTGCAAGCCGTGGGCTATGTGATGATGGGCGGCGCCTTCAGCCTCACCGGCTCCTATGACGTGGCTTATATAGTCTTTGTGTTCGTTGACATGGCGGCCGCCGCCCTTATCGTCACCGTAAAGCCCTCGATCTGGGCCCAACCCGGCGAGTCAAAGTGAGGCGGGGCGAAAGGCCGTGTTTCCGGCAACATGTCCCACGGGCTCAAGCAACACACCGGTTGGCCCCAAGCATTCTTGACACCAATACCGGACGGTGATACTGATTAGCTAATTCGCGCTTGAAAGCGCAGTCGAGTCTTTAAAAAATCAGTTCGTAGGAATTACCAGCCAGAAGGCATGGGGAGCGGTTGCTCCCGTGGTGTCTTTTGGCTTTTTTCATAACAAGCGATCAAGGCTGACCATGAAGACGGCGCGCTGGTTATCTGTGGAGGAGAGGAAATGGTCGGTAGAATCGCAAAATTTTGCTCGATGGCGGCGCTCTGTGTGGGATTGAGCATCCCGGCCGGGGTTGCTTGGGCCCAGGAAAAGGACGCGCAACAGGCTCAGAAAACCGAGGAAGTGGTGGTGGTTTCATCACCCATCATCGAGGGCAATCAGGTGAATCGCCTGGCCAGCGAATTCACCGTGATCAGCGAGCAGCAGATAGACGACCTCAACGCCAACGACCTGCCTTCGGCCCTGCGCCGCACCCCGGGCGTGGTGATCAGCCGCCACAATCCGGTGGGCTCCTTTGGCGGCGGCTCCGGAGGGGCGGTGTTCATCCGGGGGATGGGCACCGGCCGCCCGGGGCAGGACATCGTCACCATGATCGACGGCATCCCCATGATGGTGGGGGTGTGGACCCACTCGGTGATGGACATGTTGAGCATAGACAACGCCCATGCCATCGAAGTGTACAAAGGAGCCCAGCCGGTGCTCTTCGGCAACAACGCCTTCGCGGCCATCAACATCGTCCCCAAGTACAAGCGGGAGGATGGCTTCTACACCCACGGCAAGTTAGCGGGCGGCTCCTACAACACCCTGGTGGAAGTGGCCGAGACCGGCGGCAAGATAGAGGGCTTTGACTACTACCTGGTGCAAAGCTACCGCTACAGCGACGGCCAGCGCGACGACGCCGGCGGCTCGCTGCAAG
>JAHJPG010000062.1 GCA_018819925.1 Pseudomonadota bacterium | reverse complement strand
CGGGCTTGAGCGCCCTGGCCGCAGCCTGGGAGGCGGCGGCCCTGGGCCATCCGGTCACCCTGGCCACCCCCTTTGCCGACGCCCAGCAACCCGGCGCGGACGACGACCCCGAGGTGGTGAGCCTGTTGGCCGCCCAGCTTCCGGCCCAGGTGGAGTTGGCTGCGCACAGCGAGTTGACCCGGCTCACCGGCGCGGCGGGCGGCTTCAGCGTCTGGCTCTCGGGCAACGGCGACGCGCCGCAAACCCATGGGGCGGTTTTCCTGGCCCCGCCGGGCGGGATGGCCGTGGGCTGTGAGATCGGCGGCCTGGACCCGGCGCTGTGTTGCCCGGCGGGCGAGCTGCGGGCCGAAGACTACGCCGGCCCCCAGGACGGTTGGCTGCACGCGGCGGTGCTGGCCGGCACCGCCGGCCCGGTGCCTTCCTATAGCTTCAGCGCCGCCTTGGAAGCGGCCCTGGCCCTGGCCCGGCGGCCGCGGGTTCAGGTCACCCTGCTGTTCAGCGAGGCCCGGGTGGCCGCGCCCGGTGGCGAAAAGCTCTTCCGGGCCTGCCGCGAGGCCGGGGTGCTGGCGGCCCGGGTGGAGCCCGGCGGCCTTCAGGCGCGCGGCGAGGGCCGGGAGCTGGCCTGGTTCGACCCCTTGCTGGGCGAGGAGCTGGCCCTGGCCCCGGCGGTGATGGTCCTGGCCCAACAGGCCACGGCCCCCCGTCCCGCCTGGCTGGACGACGAGCTGCTCATCAAGCCCTGGGACGAGCTGGCGCCCGAGAACCCCCGCCTGGCCGGGGGGCGCACCAGCCGCACGGGGTTGTACATCACCGGCGCCCTGCGGGGCACGGCTCCCGGCGAACCCCGCCGGGCCGAGGCCGCCTCGGCGGCCGCCGCCCTGCACCAGACCCTCACCGGCAAGGTGGTGCCCATGCCGACGGTGCGGGACAATTACTGCGCCAGTTGCCTCACCTGCGTGCGCACCTGCCCCCACGGGGTGCCCCGCTACGGCAGCGACCACATCCTGTGCGCCCCGGCCGGCTGCGTGGCCTGCGGGGCCTGCGCGGCTGACTGCCCCGCTGAGGCCATAGCCCCGCCGGGCTGGGGCAACCCCGAGATGTTCTCCGGCCTGGAGCGGGCCCTGGCCCTGGCCCCGGAGCCCAAAATGGTGCTCTTCGCCTGCTCGGCTTCGGGCATGCCGGCCACGGCCGCCCTTTCGGCCCAGGGCCACCAGTGGCCCGCCGGGCTGGTGATCTTCCCCCTGGTCTGCGCCGCCCGGGTCAGCCCGTTGCTCTTGATGCGCTCCCTGGAGCTGGGAGCAAGTCGGGTTTTGGTGGCCGGCTGCCATCCGGGCAACTGCCGTTCGGTGAGCGGCAACCACAAGGCCATGGCCAAGATAGCGGCCCTGGGCGGGGACTTGGCCGATCTGGGCATGGCCCCGGGCCTGGTGGAGTTTTTGCCCCTGGCCAGCAACCAGACCCGGGAGCTGGCCGCCGCGGTGGAAGCCCTGGCCCGCGCGGCGGAAGAGGAATAAGCATGCGGCTCAACGACTGCGATCCCGGCTTCAAGCACGAGGTGGCCGCCGAACCCGGCGGCGAGGGCATCCGGGCCTGTTTCGCCTGCGCCGCGTGCAGCGCCCGCTGCCCGGTGGGGGCACACCGCCCAGACTACGACCCCCGCCGCATCATCCGCCTGACCCTGTTGGGACGGCGCGACGAGGTGCTGGCCTCGCCGCTGATCTGGCTGTGCTCCTCCTGCTACACCTGCGGCGAGGTCTGCCCCCAGAAGGTTCGCTTCACCGAGGTGATTACGGCCATCAAGAACATCGCCGCCAGGGAGGGGCACGCCCCGCCCTCGGCCAAGATAACCGCCGAGCTCCTGGCCAAGCAGGGCCGCCTGCTGGAGGTCACCGAATTCGAAAACGAAAAGCGGGCCGACCTGGGGCTGCCTCTGGTGGAGCAGCGCCCCGGCGACTTCCAGGCCATCCTGGGCCTGAAGCCGGCCGAGGGCGAGGCCGGGGAGGAGCCGCGATGAAGGCGCTGCTTTTCTTGGGCTGCACCGTTCCGGTGAGAAACCTCAACTACGAGTTGAGCGCCCGCAAGGTGTGTGAGACCCTGGGGGTGGAACTGGTGGACGACGCAGCCCTGGCTTGCTGCGGCTATCCCCTCAAGGGCACCGACCAGGCCCACGCCCTGACCATCGCCGCCCGGGCCCTGGCCCAGGCCCGGGGCCAGGGCCTGCCCCTGGTGGCCCTGTGCTCGGCCTGCGCCGGCACCCTGGCCGAGGCCGAGCATTACCTGGCCCACCATCCCGATGAGGCGGCGCGGGTGAACCAGGATCTGGCTCCCCTGGGGCTGGAGTATGAGCCCGGCGTACGGGTTTCCCACCTGGTGCGCTATCTCTTGGAAGAGGTGGGCCTGGAGGCCATCAAAGCCAAGATGACCCGCGACCTGGGCCAGTTCAGCTTCGCCCCCCACTACGGCTGCCACTACCTGAAGCCCGCCGAGACCATCGGCGGCCTGGACGACCCCGAGGCCCCCACCAGCCTGGGCCGGCTCATCGAGGCCACCGGGGCCAAGGTGGACAACTACCCCCGGCTCAAGGATTGCTGCGGGGGCGGGGTGCTGGGGGCCGACGAGGAGTTGGCCGGGGCCATGGCCGGGGCCAAGCTGGCCGAGCTGGACGCCCGTGGCGTTGCCGCCCTGGTGTTGGTCTGCCCCTTTTGCAACGTGATGTACGAGGGCCAGCAAAAGGCCATCGCCAAGCGCCTGGACACCAAGTTCAAGGTGCCGGTGATCTATTTGACCCAACTGCTGGGCCTGGGTCTGGGCCTGGACCCGGACGAGTTGGGCTTCAAGCTGAACCGGGCCAAGCCCAAGGAATTGCTGGCCGCTTTTAAGGCATAGGAGATTGGCGGCGTCTGGGGCTATGCTATAAAAAGCGAGTGCCCGCGGCCGGATGAAAGAGAACTTTACTCACCCCCGCGGGGGTTGGCGAGGAGGAAGGCGTCCATGGAAGTAAAAGGGTACAACTTTCCCGACGATCTCTACTACGACCAGAACCACTACTGGGCCAAGGTGGAGGACGGCGTGGTGGTCATGGGCACCACCGACCTCACCCAGAAGCTGGCCGGGGAGATCACCTTTGTCGACGTGCCCGAGGAGGGCGACGAGGTGACCCAGGGCAAGCCCTTCGGCTCCATCGAGAGCGGTAAATGGGTGGGCCGGGTCTATGCGATGGTCTCCGGCGAGGTGGCCGAGGGCAACGAGGAGTTGGAGGACGAGCCCGAACTCATCAACTCCGACTGCTACGGCCAGGGCTGGATCTGCAAGATCACCCCCGGCGACCTTGATGCCGACCTGGCCAAGCTGATGCAGGGCGAGGCCTACAAGCAGTGGGTCGCCGTGGAGATCGAAAAAACTGCAAAAGATCAAGGCTAGGCGTGCGCGCCGTGCGGTCATATCGATATTGCCGGCAGGCTGAAGGGGGCAGGGGCCGTTGGCCCCGCACCTTTAGCCAACCATAGCCTGCCAGGGGCGGGGAGGGCGCGTTGCGGCCTCCCCGCCCGGTTTTTTAGGTGGCCCGGGCGCGCCGGGCCGGGAGGAATAATCATGGAAATCAGCCAACGGCTTGCCGAGATAGTGGGCGAGGAGAACGTAATCACCAACCAGGCCGACTGTCAGGCCTATTCCCGGGACATGTCGGTGCATATGGCCCCGCCCCAAATGATGGTCTTCGCCGAGACCACCGAACAGGTCAGCCAGATCATGGCCGCCTGTCACCAAGCCGGGGTGCCGGTCATCCCCCGGGGCGGCGGCACCAGCGTAACCGGCGCGGCCTTGGCCCCCATGGGCGGGGTGCTCCTGAACCTCATCCGCATGAACAAGGTCCTGGAGATCAACCTGCCCGACCATTACGCCAGGGTGCAGTGCGGGGTGGTCTGCGGGGCGCTCAACGCGGCGGTGGCCAAGGAAGGCTTCTTCTTCCCGCCCGACCCGGGCAGCGCGGGCATCGCCACCATCGGCGGCATGATAAACACCAACGCCAGCGGAATCCGGGCGGTGAAGTACGGCACCACCAAGGACTACGTGATGGGCCTGAAGGTGGTGCTGGCCGACGGAAGGGTTCTGGACACCGGCTCCAAGGCCCCCAAGACCTCCAGCGGCTACAACCTCACCCAGCTTTTCTGCGCCTCGGAGGGCACCCTGGGGGTGATCACCGAGGCCACCATGAAAATCCTGCCCGCCCCGGCTTACGCCATCAGCGCCCGCCTGGAGTTCCCCGACATCCAGAGCGCCGGAGACGCGGTCACCGAAATGCTCACCAGCGGGGTGCCCATCTCCACCTGCGAGATTCTGGACAACGTGTCCATCGCGGTGCTGGCCAAGGCCATCGACCTGAAGGTGGACGACGGCGTGGGCTGCATGATCATGCTGGAGCTGGACGGCCACAAGGCGGCGGTTCAGGACTACGTTAAGCAGGTGGACGCCATCAGCGCCAAGCACAGCCTGCTCAGTGCCAAGTGGACCGACGATCCGGTGGAGAAGGCTCCCCTGTGGGAGGCCCGCCACCGCCTGGTGCCGGCCATGAGCCGGCTCAAGCCCGGCTACCGCCTGGTGCCCCTCATGGAGGACTTCGGGGTGCCCATGACCAAGATCCCCGAGACCATCCGCCAGATCCAGGCCATTGGTGAAAAACACGGCTTCCCAATCGCCACCTTCGGCCACATCGGCGACGGCAACCTGCACGCCACCTTCATCATGGACGTGAAAAAGGCCGACGAGTGGGCCGCGGTGAAAAAGATCGTGCTGGAGTTCGTGGAGCTCACCGCCGCCATGGAAGGCACCATGAGCGCCGAGCACGGCCTGGGCATGGCCAAGTCGCCGGTCATCGCGGCCGAGCTGGGCGACATCGGCCTGGAGGTGATGCAGACCATCAAGGACGCCCTGGACCCCAAGGGCACCCTGAACCCCGGCAAGCTTGGACTCAGGGACTCCATCGAGGACGTGTATCACTTCAGCGGCTTCGAGCCCCTGCGCGCCGGGTCGGAGCAGGTGGCCAGCTTCGGCGAGGTGGACAACGAGATCGTGGCCTGCATCCAGTGCGGCTTCTGCCGCCTGGGCTGCCCCACCTACGCCCAGACCGATCTGGAGTCCATGAACGCCCGGGGGCGCATCACCCTGGCCTTCAGCCTGTTGGCCGGGCACATGACCCCCTCGGCGGATATCGCCGAGCGCCTGTACAAGTGCATGCTCTGCCTCAACTGCAAATACACCTGCCCGGCCCAGATCAACGTGGCCGCGGTGGTGCAGGCCGCCCGCAAGCGCCTGGTGGAAGACGGCTACCTGCCCGAAATCTTCAAGAAGCTCATGAGCGACATGGTGGAGGCGGGCAACCCCTTCAGCATGCCCCGGGACACCCGCACCGACTCCTACCCCGTGGACTACCAGCCCAAGCCCGGGGCCGGCACCCTGCTGCACCTGGGCTGCGTGTCCTCCTACCAGGACGTGAAGATCATCCCTGCGGTCATGAAGATATTGGACGCGGCGGGAATCGAGTTCACCACCCTGGGCCAACAGGAGAACTGCTGCGGCTACCTGGCCTACCTGGTGGGGGACATGGACACCTTCCACAAGGTGGCCGGAGCCAACGCCGGGATTTTCAAGGACCAGGGGATGGACACCCTGCTCACCACCTGCGCCGGTTGCTACAAGACCTTTGAGGAGCTCTACCCCAAGTACGGCCACGGCGACGGCTACCAGCCCGAGCACGTGGTGTTCCTGCTGGAGAAGCTCATCACCGAAGGCAAGCTGGCCTTTGACGCCGAGGGCAAGCCCCTGAAGGCCATCTACCACGACCCCTGCGACCTGGGCCGCCACATGGGGGTCTACGAGCCGCCCCGCAAGGTGATAAGCGCCCTGCCCGGGGTGGAGCTTTTGGAGTTCCCCCAGAACCGCACCCTGGCCAAGTGCTGCGGCGGCGGCGGCGGGGTCAAGGCATTCGCCAACGAGCTGGGCGGGGACATCGCCTTCGAACGCATCAAGGTGGCCATCGCCCAGGGGGCGGACGCCGTGGTCAGCGCCTGCCCCTCCTGCAAGAACTCCCTGAACCAGGCCGCGGCCAGGGCCCGCAAGGAAAAAGTGGGCAAGATAAAGGTGATGGACATCACCGAGCTGGTGGCTTCGCGCCTGGCCAAATAACCTTTTAAAACAGCCCTTGCCTGGGGCCGGCCGGCGTTTGTCGCCGGGCGGCCCCTTCTTTTTCCCCCGGCTTCGCCAGACCCCGCATGGCTGCGTTGCGGGCGTCGCTCACCTCCTCGGCGTATTGGAATATACGCCTGCGGGTTTCGCTCGCCCGATGCCTTGCCCTGCGGCGTCTGGCTGTGCCGTATCTGGATACGACCCTTGCCCGATAAGGCTTGCTTTTTTCAAAAGGGGCCTGTAATTGCTGATTCGTTGTTCACTGCCGCCCAACCTTCGCGAAATATCCGGGATACGGTAGCGTGTCCTAGCCTTTCGGTATATTTCTTCCAGGCGTTTTTGGTCCGGGGGGATCAAGCCTCTGAATTGAATAGAACATTTTAGTCGGCACCATCCGGCGGCGCTTTTGCATGCTTGTGGCCTGCCCACGCCGGGGGCAGGGGGGACATCGGTGCGACAAGTGGTTGTGGTTTGGTTTTTACTGGCGGGTTTGGTGCTGACGCCCGCCTGCCTGGGCAAGGTGGCATCCCGGCCGCCGGGCCAGGGCCCTTTTTTGGCCTCCGGCACCTGCCTGCCTTCCCAGGGGAGCCAGGGATGGCTGTGGGGCCTGGCCGGGGGGCTGGTCCTGGGCCTGGCCTTGGCCCTGAGCCTGCGCCGCTGGCGTCTGTCCCGGGCCCGGCGGGCGGGGGAGGGCCGCCTGGCCCAGGGGGACATGGAGATGATCCAAGGAGCCCTGAGCCTGGTGGAGCAGGTTTTCACCGGCTGCCAGCGCCGCATGAAGGTGGTGGATTTTGATGACTGGGTGGCCAGGCGCAAAAAGAAAAAGCAGGGCAAGCGCGAGGAGCCGCCGGAACTCTAGCCTAAGGCAATGTTTCTGGTCCGGAGCGGCCGCCCTTTAGCGCTCTTGGTCTTTGGGAAGCTCGCCTCTACTTAAGGAGGCGAAAATGCCGGCCACGCACAGCAGGCAGCAGATGAGGAAGGTGACCTTGAGGCTGGCCAGCAGGGCCGGGAAGTTGGCAGGGGATATTTGCACCCGGCCAACGAATACGGCCAGCACCGAGGCGGCGATGCCCATGGAGACCATCTGGCCCATCATGCGCATGGCGGCCACGGTGCCCGAGGCGACGCCGTAGTGGCGCGGGGCCACCGATGACATGATGGCGTTCATGTTGGGCGAGGAGAACACCCCGAAGCCGATGCCGTTGACCACCAGGCAGGCGATGACGTAGGCGGTCGTGGTGTTTTGCTCCACCAAGGCCAGCCCGGCCAGGCCCAGGGCGGTGAGCCCCATGCCCAACGAGGCCACCAAGCGCGGCTGGGCCCGGTCGGAGACGCGCCCGGCCAGCGGTGAGAGCACCGCCTGCATCACCGGCTGGGCCACCAGGATCAACCCCGCCGTGGTGGGGCTTAACCCCTTGACTTGTTGGAGGTAGAGGCTGAGCAAGAAGGTTACCGCGTAGATGGCGGCGTAGTTGATAAGGGCGGCCAGGCTGGAAAAGGCGAAGGACCGGTTGGTAATGAGCAGGCGCACCGGGAACACCGGGGCGGGACTTTTGCCCTCCCACCAGGCGAAGAGCCCCAGGAAGGCCAGGCCCATCAGAACCAGGCCCGCCGCCTGCCAGGTGGGCATGCGGGTCAGGCCCTGTATGAGGGCCACCAGGGCCAAGGCGTAGATGAGCGAGCCGATGAGGTCGAAGTGCTCCCCCTTGGCTTCGGCCCATTCGGCCTTGAGCTTGTAGAGCGCCACCCACACCGCCAGGGCGCTGGGGGGCACCACCAGGGCGAAGACGCTCCGCCAGGTGAGGTAGTGGGTGGCCAGCCCGCCCAGCAGGGGGCCCAGGGACAGCCCGACGTACACCGCGGCCACGTTGATGCCCAGGGCCCGCCCCCGTTGGCCGGGGGGGAAAACCTCCGAGAGTATGGCCATGCCCGTGGCGAAGACCATGGCGCTGCCCACCCCCTGGGCCACCCGGGCCGCGAGCAGCACCAGGACAGAGGGAGCCAGGCAGGCCGCCAGCGAGGCCAGGCCGAATCCGGCCATGCCCCACACGAAGACCCTTTTGCGGCCCAGGATGTCGCCCAGGCGGCCGGCGGGCACCACGCACACCGCCGTGGCCAGCAGATAGGAGGTCTGCACCCAGGAGAGCATGACCGCGTCCAGGGCGAATTGGCGGGCCAGGTCGGGCAGGGCCAGGTTGACCGCCGAGGCCATCACCGGGGTGACGAAGGAACTGATCACCGCCAGGGTCAGGGCGGCGCGTTGCAGGGTGGTGTCGGTCATGGGTGGCTCTGGTCTGCCTCTTATACGGTTTTCTTTAATGGAATGCGGCTGGTGAAACTCTACAACCCACCGAGAAGCTAGGCAAACAGCCCCGCCGCCGCGTCGGCCATGGCCAGGCCCGCTTCGCTTGGAATCAGGCGGCCTTGGCTGATGCGGGCCCAGCCCCGGCGGCGCAGCTCCTCCAAGGGCCCGGCGTAGACCCGGCGGGGGTTGGCCCCCCTGAGCACGGCCAGGGGGGCCAGCTCCACCCCCCGCACGGTGCGCAGGCCCAGGAGGATCAGCTCCAGGGCCCGCTCTTCCTGGCTCAACTCTTCGCGCATGGCCAGGGGCTCCCCGCCTGCCTCGACTAGTTGGCAATATGCCGTGGGATCGGACAAATAGGCCCAGCGCACCCCGGCCAGGTGGCCGTGGGCTCCGGGCCCCAGGGCCAGGTATTCGCCCCCCAGCCAGGTGGCTTGATTGTGGCGGCACTCATAACCAGGCCGGGCATAGTTGCTCACCTCGTAGCGCTTCAGGCCGGCGGCTTGGATAAGCTCCCGGCCTGCCTGCTCCATGTCCGCCAACTGGTCCTCGCTGGGCAGGGGGTGCTTTCCGGGGCGGTAGCGGCGGCCAAAGGGGGTGTCCGGCGACAGGGTCAGCTCGTACAGGGACAAATGCTCCGGCTCCAACTCCAGGGCGGCCATGAGATCGGCGGTGGCCATGGCCAGGCTCTGGCCGGGCAGGCCGTAGATGAGGTCCAGGTTGAGGTTGGCGAAGCCAGCCGAGCGGGCGGTCTTCACCGCCCGCATCGTATCGTAGGGAGAATGGCGGCGGCCCAGGGTATGCAACAGCTCGGGGCTGAAGCTTTGGGCTCCCAGGGAAAGGCGGTTGAAGCCGGCTTGGCGCAAATGGGCTAGCTTAATCGTGGACAGGGCTCCCGGGTTGGCCTCCAGGGAAACCTCGGCCCCGGGCTCCAGGCCCACCCGGCGCTCTATTTGCCCCAAAAGTCCGGCCAGGGCCGCGGCCGGCAGCATGGCCGGGGTGCCGCCGCCCACGTAGACCGTGGCCAAGCGGCGGCCCTGGGCCCTGGGGGCGATACGCTCTAAATGAACGGCGAGGCCCGCCAGAAGGCGGCGGGCCTCGCCGTGGTCGTAGGTCTTGGCGTTAAAGTCGCAATAGGGGCAGCGGGCCGGGCAGAAGGGCAGATGCAGATAGAGCCCCAGCCCGGGACCCATTAGGCGCCCTTGGCGGCTTCTTCCTCCTTGAGCACCCGCCGGAGCACCTTGCCCACCATGGTCTTGGGCAGATCGTCGCGGAACTCCACGATGGAAGGAACCTTGTAATGGGTCATGTTGTCCTTGCACCAAGCGATGATGTCATCCTCGGTGACCTGGCCCTCCTTGTCGGGCTGGAGCACCACGAAGGCCTTGAGGATCTCGCCCACCTTGGGATGGGGCAGGCCGATGACCGCCACCTCCAGGATGTCCGGGTGGCTGAACATGTAGTCCTCCACCTCCTTGGGGAAGACGCTGAAGCCCTTGTGCTTCACCAGATCCTTGGCCCGGTCCATGATGAAGATGTAGCCCCGGTCGCTCATGTAGGCGATGTCGCCGGTGTAGAGCCAGCCGTCGCGCAGGGTGCGGGCGGTCTCCTCGGTTCGATTGAGGTAGCCCTTCATCACCTGGGGCCCCTTGACGCACAGCTCACCGACCTGGTCGGGGCCATAGCCCAGCTGAGTCTCGCCGGTCTCCAGGTCCATGATCTTGCAGTCGGTGTTGGGGAAGGGCAGGCCGATGGAGCCCATGACCCGCTCGGCGCCCTCGGGCAGCACGAAGGGGTTGGCCGTGACCACCGGGGAGGATTCGCTCAGGCCGTAGCCCTCCACCACCCGGGCCCCGGTTTTCTCCTCGAACTTGAGCTGCACGTCCCGGGGCAGGGGGCCGGCCCCGGAGAGGCAGTGGGTCAGGGCGCTCAAATCGTAGGCGTCCAAGCCATTGGTGTTGCTGATCTTGTTGAACAGCACCGCCACGCCGGCCATGCACATCTGGGTGCCCTTGCCCCACTTTTGAATCTGCGCGCCCCACTCCAGCATGGACTCAGGCGGTTTGGGGAACAGCAGCATGTAGCCGCCGGTGGCGATGGAGATGTTCATGCAGCAGGTCATGGCGAAGACGTGGAATAGGGGCAACACCCCCACCCAGCCGGCGCCTTGGGGGAAGTCACTGCCCATCCAGGCCTTGCCGCTCAGGGCGTTGCTCACCAGATTGTAGGAAGTGAGCATGGCACCCTTGGGGGTTCCGGTGGTGCCGCCGGTGTACTGCAAGGCGGCGATGTCGTTGACCGGATCGATCTCCACCGCGGGCACATTGGGCGGAGTCTGCAAGAGCTGCTTGAAGCTCAGGGCCCCGGCCGGCATCTGGCCGGTGGGTATCTTGCCCAGCTTCTTGCCCAGCCATTTCTTGAGCCCGCTCATTTTGAGCAGATCGGCGACGTTGGTGCCGATTAGGTGCTTGACCTTGGTCTGGTCCAGGATGCGCCCGGCCTCGGAGTACACCGAGTCCAGCACCACCAGGGCCTTGGCTCCGGAGTCGTTGAGCTGGTGTTTGATCTCCAGGGCCTTGTAGGTGGGGTTGATGGCCGTGGCCCCCATGCCCAGGCGCTGGCAGGCGTAGAAGGCGATCACGAACTGGAAGGAGTTGGGCAGGATAATGCCCATCACGTCGCCCTTTTTCAGGCCCAGGTTGTGCAGGGCCGTGGCCATGCGGTCCACCGCGTCGTCCAACTCCCGGTAGGTCATCACCGAATCCAAGAACACCATGGCCTTGTCGTCGGGGTAGGAGGCGGAGGTCTCGCGGAGCAGGTCGCTCAGGCTTACTTTGGGGAAATCGATATTTTTGGGGACGCCTTCCGGCCAGTCGCCGTACCAGGGACGGTCGCCGAGGTCCTGAGCCATGTTTATCCTCCTGGGGCCCTTGGGCCCCACCTGTTTGTGCGGTGGCGGGCGCAGGGCCAAAGTAACCCAGGCGGGGCCGAGCTGTCAATGATTTGCCACGCTTCCCAGCCGCTGGCCCGGGGACTTTCTATGCCGGGGAGCCCATGCGCCGCCATATAAATAACAAGGGCAGGCCCATGGCAACAAAAAGGGTCAGGTTCAACAAGACGTTGATCCACACCCCGAAATACAGCGAATAAAAGGTGTCCAGCACGAACCACAGGGCCAGGGAGACGGCCAGGGCATTGCGGGCCCAGGGCTCACCCCGTCCCAGGGGCACCCAGGCCAGGAAGGCCATCATCAGACCCCAGCCGGCCACCGTGGCTCCCCAGGCGCCGTACACCCAGCGCTGGAAGGCCGCCGCCTCGGGAGGCGGGCCACTCTGGCCCCAGAATTGGGCGTCGATTCGCCCCATGATTTGATCGAATGGACTGCTCGTGCTGGCCACGGACATGGCCAAGCCAAAGCCGCAAATGGCCAGCGAGGCCACCACCAGCCACCAACGCCAAAGAGCGAAGCCGCGCATGTGATTTCCCCCTTTCCGCCGCTTCCAAAAGGCTTGGTCCATTGTAATACAGCTTGGGGCTTTGGAAAAAGCCCTTGACCCGGAGGGGGACCAGTGGTTAGCTTTCCTACCCCATGGAAGGACAAACACGAGCCCAGGGCTCCCAGGAGCTGCTGGAATGGCTGGGGCTGAAGCTCATCCCAGGGGTGGGCAGCGTCACCTTCGCCCGTCTGCTGGCCGTCTTCGGCACCCCCGGAGCCGCCTTGGGCGCGCCCTTGAAGGCCCTGGAGGCCATACCCCGCCTACGGCCCCAGGTGGCCAGGGCGGTGCATCGCCGGGCCTGGGAGGTGGACCCCCAGCAGCAGCTCAAGGCCCTTCAGGCCATGGGGGCCGGGGTGCTCACTCTGCACGACCCCGCCTATCCGCCGCTTTTGGCGGGCGTATACGCCCCCCCGCCGGTACTGTTCGTTTTAGGCGATCTATCCCCTTGCCTTGCCGGGGGGGTGGCGGTGGTGGGTAGCCGAGCCATGAGCCCCTACGGCCGCCGCCTGGCTGGCGAGTTGGGCCGCGACCTGGCCCGCCAGGGGGTGAGCCTGGTCTCAGGCCTGGCCCGGGGGGTGGACGCCGCGGCCCATCGCGGGGCCCTGGAGGCAAAAGGGCACACGGTGGGGGTGCTGGGCTGCGGACTGGACGTGGCCTACCCCCGGGAGCACAAAGACCTCATCGCCCAGATGGCCGCCCAGGGGGCGGTGATCAGCGAGTTTCCCCTGGGCACCCAGCCGGCCCCGGCCCACTTTCCGGTGCGCAACCGGGTGATAAGCGGACTCAGCCGGGCGGTGGTGGTGGTGGAGGCGGGCCTTAAAAGCGGCTCGCTGATTACCGCCCGCCACGCCTTGGAACAGGGCCGGGAGGTGTTCGCGGTGCCCGGGCCGGTGGGCTCGGCCACTAGCGCGGGCAGCAATCAACTGATAAAGGAAGGGGCCCGCCTGCTCACTTCCAGCCGGGATCTCTTTGAACCAGGGGCCCTGCCCCCGGGGCCGGGCCCGGGGACCCCGAGGCCCGCCGACCCCGGCGAACCAAGTCCGGCCGAGGCCGAGTTGCTCAAACACATCGGCCCCGAGCCGTTGCACATAGACCAGATAGGCCGGGCCAGCGGCCTGGGCCCCGGGGAACTGGCCACCTTTTTGCTCAACCTGGTGTTGGCCGAGAGGGTGGTGGAGTTGCCCGGCAAGCATTATGTGCTTAACCTGTAGAGAATAACCCAACGGAGATAAGCGCTAAAAACCGTTATGGCCAAGAACCTGCTCATAGTCGAATCGCCGGCCAAGGCCCGCACCATCAAAAAGTACCTGGGAGAGGACTTCTCGGTGAAGGCCTCGGTGGGACACGTGGTGGATCTGCCCAAGAAACGCCTGGGGGTGGACCTGGACAAGGACTTCACGCCCGAGTACCAGGTGATCCAGGGCAAGGAAAAGGTGGTCCGCGAACTGAAGAAGGCGGCCCAAAACGCCCAGGAGGTCTACCTGGCCCCTGACCCGGACCGCGAGGGCGAGGCCATAGCCTGGCACATCGCCCACCAACTGGGACGGCCCCTGGACAGCTACCACCGGGTGCTGTTCCACGAGTTGACCAAGGACGCCATCAAAGAGGCGGTGGCCCATCCGGCCCATCTGGACCCACACCGCTACGACAGCCAGCAGGCGCGGCGCGTATTGGACCGCCTGGTGGGCTACCAGCTATCGCCCCTGCTGTGGGAAAAGGTGCGCGGCGGGCTCTCGGCCGGCCGGGTGCAGTCGGTGGCCCTCAGGATCATCGTGGAGCGCGAGAGGGCCATCCAGGCCTTCGATGCCCGGGAATATTGGAGCGTCACCGCCGCCCTGAGCGCGGGCCTGCCCCCTCGGTTCAGCGCCAAGCTGGCGGAGGTGGGGGGCAAGAAGTTCGAGCCGGCCAACCAGGCCGAGGCCATGGCCGGGGTGGCGGCCATTGAGGACGGCCCCTTCACGGTGGCCAACATCAACAAGCGCCAGGTGAAGCGCCGCCCGGCCCCGCCCTTCATCACCAGCACCCTGCAACAGGAGGCCTACCGCAAGCTGGGCTTCACCACCAAAAAGACCATGACCCTGGCCCAGAAGCTCTACGAGGGCAAGGAAACCGCCGAAGGGGCGGTGGGCCTTATCACCTACATGCGAACCGACTCCGCCCGCCTGGCCCAACCGGCGGTGGCCGAGGCCCGCGACATCATCGCCCAGCGCTACGGGGCGGACTACGTGCCCCCCAAGCCCAACGTGTACAAGTCCCGCTCCGGGGCTCAGGACGCCCACGAGGCCATCCGTCCCACCAGCGGGGCCCGCACTCCCGAGGACATGGCTCAGTACCTGAGCGGCGACGAGCTCAAGCTCTACCGCCTCATCTGGCAGCGCTTCATCGCCAGCCAGATGGCTCCGGCCCTGTTCGACCGCACCCAGGCCGACATCGCCTCTGGCAAGGGGCTGCTCAAGGCCAACGGACAGATCAAGACCTTCCCGGGTTTCACCGCGGTCTACGAGGAGGGCAAGGACAACGGCGATGATGCCGAGCAGGAGGGGCTGCTGCCCCCCCTGGCCAAGGGCCAGGAGCTCAAGCTGGAGGGCATCGATCCCAAGCAGCACTTTACTCAGCCCCCGCCGCGCTTTTCCGAGGCCAGCCTGGTCAAGGAGTTGGAAGAGAAGGGCATCGGCAGGCCCTCCACTTATTCGGCCATCCTCTCCACCCTGGTGGACCGTAAGTATGTGAGCAAGATAAAGCGCCACCTGGCCCCCACCGAGATGGGCATGGTGGTCAACGACCTGTTGGTGGAGAGCTTTCCCAAGATCATGGATGTGGACTTCACCGCCCAACTGGAGCAGAGCCTGGACCAGGTGGAAGAGGGCAAGCGCGACTGGCGCAAGGTCTTGGGCGATTTCTACGGCCCCTTTTCCCAGGCCCTGGACCAGGCCAAGACCACCATGCGCCAGGTGAAGGGCAAGGGCCTGGCCACCGACGTGGACTGCCCCCAGTGCGGCAAGAAGATGGCCATCCGCCTGGGCAAGAACGGCGAGTTCCTGGCCTGCACCGGCTATCCCCAGTGCAAGACCACCTTTGACTTCAGCCGGGACGAAAAGGGGGTCATCATACCCGACGAGCCGGCCCCGGACCCGGGGGTGGCCTGCGAAAAGTGCGGCGCGCCCATGGCCGTGAAGAAGGGGCGCTATGGGCCCTTCCTGGCCTGCACCGCCTATCCCAAGTGCAGCCACATTTTACCCCTGGACGAAAACGGCCAGGCCGTGGAAAAGCCGGCGGCCGAGCTTCTGGGCGAGGACTGCCCCAAGTGCGGCGCTCCCCTGGTGATAAAGCCCACCCGCAGCGGAGGGCGCTTCATATCCTGCTCCAACTACCCCAAGTGCCGCTACAGCCGGGGCCTGCCGGTGGGGGTGGCCTGCCCCCAGTGCGGTGGCGATGTGGTGGAAAAGCGCTCCCGCCGGGGCAAGAACTTCTACGGCTGCGACAACTACCCCAAGTGCGACTACGCCTCTTGGAGCAAGCCGGTGCCCACCCCCTGCCCCGCCTGCGGCCACGCCTTTGTGGTGGAAAAGAAAAAGGGGGCAGGGACCGTCTGCCCGGAGTGCAAAGCCGAGCAGGACTGACGGCGGCGGCTTCGCCAGGCGCCCGTGGGCTGTGTTGGCCTCCTCGCGTGAGCCTCGCTGTAGGTTTTCCTACAGCTTCGGCACCCGGCTCGCCGGCCGCCTTGCACACGAACTCCTGGCTGTGCCGTTAGGTGGTTTGAAAGAGCATTAAGGCAGACGGCGTAATTGGGCTCGCAGGAGCCCGGCTGATTTAGCCAAATAAAAGGCCCCGCCCAAATGGGCGGGGCTTTTGCGTTATGCGTATCGCCTGGCTACCGGGGCAGTTTTTTGATCCAGCCGGACTCCTTGAACCAGCGCCGCTTCAGTTCCTCCATGCCGCCGCCGCCTTGCAGGGTGCCCAGGTAGTTGTCCACCATGTTCTGCAACAACGGGTCGTTGGCCGGCACGGCCACTCCCAGGGGCTCGAAGGTGAAGGGCTTCTGCAGGGCGGCCAGGTTGTCGGCCTTGTAGCGGAAGCTGGCCAGCACGCAGTAGGGGAAGTCGGTGACCATGGCCTGGGCCTTGCCCGCCAGCAGGGCCTTGAGGGACTGATCCATGTCCGCCATCACCAAGAACTTGGCCTTGGGCAAAAGCTGCTTGGCGGTGATCTCGCTGGTGGTTCCCTTGGGCACGGTGATGGTGTATTCGGGCTTGTTGAAATCGGTCAGGTCCCGAACTTTCTGCATCATCTCCCCCTTCATCAGGGCCCCTTGGCCGGTGATGAAATAGGGACCGGCGAAATACACCTTGGCGTTGCGCACCGGGGTCATGGTCATGCCCGAGATGACCAAGTCCACCTTGCCCGCATTCAGGGCGTCCAGCAGCTCGGGGAAGGGAATAACCTCTATTTTCAGCTTCACCTGGATGGCCTTGGCCAGAATGGTGGCCAGGTCGATGTCCAGGCCCATGATCTTGCCGTCGGCGGCCTTGAAGTTGAAGGGGGGGTAATCGGCGGCGGTGCCCACCACCAACTCGCCCCGCTTCAGTATCTTATCCATCACCGGGCCGGCCAGGGCGGCCGAGGCCAGGGCTAGGGCCAAAAGAGCCACCAGGGCAACGACGAATCCGCTTTTGCGCATGAAACACTCCTTAAAAATTGTGGTCGCTTGAATGTTAAATATCATGGGCTCAGAAGGGGCTTGATGACAAGTCAAATTCGATGGTGCCCGCAAAACACCGGCAAAAAGGCATGGCCGGGCCCCGGCCTCTAGCCGGGAAATATCACGAAGGCCGGGCGTCCGGCCATGCCGGGTCCGGGAGCAGGCCGGACCACGGCAACCAAGGCGTTCTTTTCATAACCGCGGCATGGCCCGGGCTCGAACCATAACGCCGCCCAGCATTCATGAAACGTCCAGGCCGGCTCTGGCGCGGGCCTTAGGGCAGCAAGCGCATCCAGGCCGGGTTTTTGAACCAGCGCTCCTTGAGGAAGTTCAACCTGCCGCCGCCTTCCATGTTGAACAGGAAGTTGGTCACCAGGTTGTCCCATTGGGGATCGTCCGGGGGCAGGGCTATGCCCAGGGGCTCGAAGGTGAAGGGTTTCTCCAGGGTGCCCAACTTGCTGTCTTGGTTGCGGAACACCGCCACCGCGCAGTAGGGGTAGTCGGCCACCATGGCGTTGGCCTGGCCGTTCAGCACCAGGTTCAGGGCCTGGTCCATGGTTTCGGTGACGATTATCTTGGCCTGGGGCATGACCTGGCGGGTGGCTTGCTCGCTGGTGGTGCCCCGGGCCACGGCCACGCTGAAGCCGGGGCGGTTGACGTCCTTGAGGCTTTGGATGCCCGCGCCCACCACCTGGGTGGCCAGCAGGGTTTGGCCGCTCACGAAATAGGGCCCGGCGAAATACACCTTGGCGTTGCGCTCCGGGGTTACGCTGATGCCCCCGATGGCCAGGTCCACCTGGCCGCTGGCCGCGGCGGGGATCAGGCGCTCAAAGGGCATCCGCTCTATTTTCAGGCGCACCCCCAGGGACTGGGCCAGGGCCTTTACGATGTCAATGTCCAGGCCGATGAACTCACCCTCTTTGGTCTTGGCGCTCAGGGGGGGATAGGCTCCGGAGGTGGCCACCACCAATTGCTTGTTTTTCAGGATGCGCTGGATCACCGGGCCGGCCTGGGCCGGCGGCGCGGCCAAGGCCAAGGCCAGGCCCAGGGCCAACAGCAGGTGCAGTTTTTTCATGCTTTGTCCTCCCCCTCCTCTAGGCCAGGCCGGCGTAGACCAGGGCCAACACCTTGGCATCGGCCACCATGGACGACACCCGGGCGTGCTCGTCGGGCTGGTGCACCGACTGCTCGCAGGAGTACCACACCGCCACCGGCAGGGAGCGCTGGCGGAAAAAGGCGGCCACCGTGCCGCCGCCCACCCCGCCCACCCGGGGCTCGATGCCGCGCACCCGCTGGATGCCCCTGACCAGGGCCCGCACCACCGGGGCCTGGGGGTCGGTGGCCGGGGGGGCCTGCAAACGGTTGACCACTTCGAACTCCACCCTGGCCCCTTCCTCGGCGGCGATGGCACCGAAGCGTTCTTCAAAGGCCTTCATCACCTGGTCCAAATTCACCCCGGGCAGGATGCGGCAGTCGATGTAGAACACGTCGCGGCCGGGCACGGTGTTGATGTTGGCCACCCCGGCCTCCTTGCGGGTGGGCTCGCAGGTGCTCACCATGGGGTCGAAAAGGGAATCGGCGGCCCCGAAGCCGGCGGCCAGCTCCCGGGCGGCGATCATCATGCGGGCGGCGGTGTACAAGGCGTTGACCCCTTTATGGGGCGTGGAGCCATGCACCTGCTTGCCATGAACCGTGACCTTGAGCCAGAGCATGGACTTTTCGGCCACCTCGATGAAACCGCCGTCGGGCTCCCCCACGTCGGGAACCAGGATCAGGTCCTGGGGAGAAAACAGCTCGGGCCGCTTTTTGAGCAGATACTCCAGGCCGTAGCCCGAGCCGGTTTCCTCGTCGGCCACGGCGATGAGCCCCACGTCGCCGGGTGGGGCGAGGCCCTCCTCCCGGAGGGCCTTCAGGGCGAAAAAGCCCGAGACCAGGGCGGCGTGGTTGTCCATGACCCCCCGGCCGTAGATGAGGTCGCCCTCCACCCTGAGTTGCCAGGGGTCGCTGGACCACAGGGAGAGGTCTCCCTCGGGCACCACGTCCAGATGGGCCAGCACCCATACCTTGGGCCCCTCGCCTCCGGGCATAACCCCCAAAAGATTGGGCCGGATGCCGCTTTCCACCCGCTGGTCCGGGGAGTCCTCCCGGGTGATATTCAGCCCCAGCTCTTCCAGCCAGCCTTGCACCAAAAGGGCCTTGTCCAGTTCGCCTTGTCCTCCGTTGGTGGGCCCCAAGGCGGGTATGGCCACCAACTGGCGCTGAACCTCGATCATCTCCGGGGCGTAAGTGTCTATACGCTCTAGTAACTTCTCAACCTGATCCATGGGGGCTCCCTGTTGGGTTTAAACTCCTTTGGCCGGGGCCTGGCAGTAGGCTAGCCCGCCGGCCGCCGGGGGTCAAGGCGCATTGACACTTGCAATTCAAGGGGTTAACATTCCTGACACCTTGCTGGTCCGCCCGGGTGTTCATGGCCACAGACCCCCAGGGATGCCCGGGCTAAAGGAGTGCCGTGCCCGACTCCGTCGCCAAGGCGGCTTTGCCCCCGGAAGTCAGAAGATTTTCGGGACTTTACCGCTTTATTGATCCCGAGCGCTTTGCCGAACTGGGCATCGACCCGGACGACGTCCCCCTGGGCACCTACCCCGCCGAGGATCACCCGCCCTTTTTGCCCGACCGCCTGGGCGGCAACGCCTACGGCCTGGGCTTGTTCGAGCAGGCCACCCTGCCCCCGGAGCAGGCCCGTCTGGTGGAGGGCCTGGACCTGGGCGACCCCGAGGCGGTGGCGGCCAACTACCGCGAGTTCAATGACATCTTCAAGCGCCTGGGACTGCTGATCCGCTACAGCCGCCAGGGGCGGCCCTTTTACCTCATCCCCCGGCAATACGTGGCCCACTTCCTGGTGGAGGTGCGGGCCCGGGCCGACGAGATCATCGCCTTTCTGAGCGGGCTCATGGTCCGGCGGCTGCGGGAGACCATGCGGGTGGGCTTGCTCTCGGCCGAAAGCGAATTGCTCTTGCCCGAGCTGACCAGCCGCATGCCCCACCTGGAGTTCGTGGTGCTGGAAAGCCTGGAGCAGTTGGCAGCCACCCGGGCCCCCCTGGAGGCGGCGGTGCTGGTGGAGGAGCCCTGGGAGTTTTTCGCCGAGCGCCTGCGCCGGGCCGGCCGGGACGCCCCCCAGGGCCGCAACCAGCGGGAAGACCTGGGATACTTCGCGGCCAGCCGGCTATACGACCTGTTGGCCGAGGGCGGGGAACTGCTCATCTTGGCCGACCGCCCCTTGTCCAGCACCAACCAAACCATCCGGGTGCAGTTCAAGAGCCAGCTGGAGTTCAAGCGGTTTTTGATGTTCAGCCACGTCTACCGCACCCGGCGGCGCTACCAGAGCGGGGCGGGCATGACCCTGGAGGTCAACCGCTTCGACTTCTACTCCTTCCTCTCGGGCCTGGGGGTCTACCACGAAACAGTGGAGGGGCTCTTGGAGGGCCGCAGCCTGACCTACCTGGAGCCACAGGAGTTGGACAAGCTGGGATACCAGGGCCTGCCCCTGCCCCGGGGCAGCGATGAACGCCTCCTGAGCGCCTGGAGCCGTTGGTTCGGCGGTTTCTTCAGCCAGCAGCGTCTGGGGTCCACCCTGCCCGAGGCCCAGGAGAGAGCCTGGGCCGCCCAATACAGCATCGAGGGGGATTTTCCGCGGACATTGTGCGTTTACCATGGGTTGCGCCATCAGCCGCTGGAGACTGCGGCGGCCATTGCCAGCCGGGTGCGGCGCAAGCGCATCGCCGGTTGCGACCGCGAGCTTTTGGCCGCCTATAAGGATTCCTTCGCCTATGTGCTCAGGGTGCTGGACATTCTGGAGCAGGTTCGCCAGGGGACCTACACCCAGCTGCCCGGCCTGGAACTCAGCCGCCTGCGCAAGCCCTTTGAGACAATCGTGCACCAGAGTCAGCTCAAGGACGTTCGCCGGCTCATGGATCTGGCCCCCCGCCTGGCCCGCCTGGAGCAACGGCTCAACCCGGGCAAGCTGCTGGGCCCGCGCACCTCGGTGCTGGACAATCTGGAAAAGCTCTCCCTGTTCGGGGTGGAGCCGGGCCCCCTGTTGCAGCTTTACCTCATGGTCCTGGGCCACTCCACCATGACCCGGGTTACCTTCGGCAAGCTGCCCGAGAGTTCTTTGCATCCCCTCACCGACCAGAACAACTATCAGGACCTGGCGGAAGCGGTGGCGGTGATCCGCCTGTACCGCCTGCTCTCGGTGGCCGAGGCCGCGGCGGCCAGCCCCGGCGGCCTGAGCTCCGGCCAGGCCCGGGAGCTGTTCAGCCTCTACGACAAGGCCATCCGGGTGCTCACCGAGCATGAACTAACTTGGTTGGACATACTGGACGAACAGATCAGCCAGGTGGGCGGGGTGCAGGCCAAGGCCACCCGCAAGCTGATGAAGCTGTTTGACCTGTTCGAGCATTTGGACGACTGGCAGCGACTGGAGTTGGCCGGCCTTCGGGAAAAGGAGGCCCTGGCGGGCTTTGATCCGGCCAAGCTGGAGCGCATCGGGCAGGTCATCGAGTTGGTGCAGCAGGTGCGCCGCTTCGTGGAGCACTTTTACGCCGGCGACTCCTCGGTGCGGCCCTATTTCTTCAGGGCCCTGCTTACCTGCGAGTTGCATGGCACCGGCCGGCTGCTGCCCAGCCTGGGCACGGCGGCCAGCTTCACCCTGCTGTGGATTTGCGTGCATCTGAGCGAGAAGCATCTGATCAACTTCAACCCCCTGCTGGCCGACGGGGACGAGGCCGAGCTGGCCCCGCGCCTGGCCAAGCTGCGCCGGGCCCTTTTGGCATTTTCGCCCCAGCGGCTCCCCCCCGGCCAATTGGGCCGGCTGCGGCGGAGTCTTGCCGCGGGGGGCGAGGCCTATCTGGGCGATTCGGGCATCTACCTGGCCTTGGACCCGGCCACCGGGGCCTTGGTGCCGCATTTCATGGACCCCCACCAGGAGTTGGCCAGGCTCGGCCAACTGGTGAACCAAACCCAGAGCCAGCCCCTGGGCCAGGTTCCGGCCCGGCGCTTGGAGGAGATGGACCGCTGCTGTTACGAGATGGAGCGCTTTCTGGCCGCACAGCCCCAGCCCCATCCCCGGGAGCTTGGCGACATGGCCGGGGGCCTGGAAGAGCTGCGGGCCCGCCTGGAGCGCTATCTGCTGGATGAGCTTATGGTGCTCACCCATTTCGCCGGCAACCTGGGCCGCCTGCTCCGCCGCTGCCCCAGGCTCATGGGAAGGCTGCTTCCCCAGGCGGCGGGCCACCCCATGACCCGCCGCCGCCTGGCCGCGGCGGGCAAACTCAGCGCCGTGGACCTGCGCCGCCTGGAAGGCTTCCAGGACATGCAGCTCAGTCACGAAATGGCCCGCCAGGAGTTCGGGGCCGCCGCGGCGGGCATCGTGGGGGGCACCCCCTTGCAGTTCCAGCGCCTCACTTCCAGCCTGGCCCAGCTCTTGGACGTGCAGTCTTACCTGGGCCGCCTGATGATGCTTTCGGTCTTGCTCTACGAGGAACAGGAGCCCCCCCGGCTCGAGGCCCTGGACGCCTCGCCCATGCTGGCCCACCTGGACCTGGGCGCCAGCCAGCTCCGGGACCTGGCCTTTTTGCTGGAGCACCAGGACCTGTTTCGCCAGACGGTCATGGGCGAGGCCTGCCTGGTGGGCCTGCAACCCTTGTTGGATTGCAACGATCCACCCATGGTGGAGGTGCTGTTTCTCTTGGCCGTGGTCTGTGGCGGAGCCCGGCGGGAGGGCTACCTCACCGAGGACCTCCTGGAGCGTTACTTCCACCTGCTGGATCTGCTGCGCCGGCTGGGGGCCAAGCGCGCCCCCGCCCGCCAGGCCCAGGACGAACTGGTGGCCGACAACGCCCGCCGCCGCCTGGCCCTGGAGCGCTATCTGGAGGTGCAGGCCGAAGGAGCCCCGGCGGCCAGCCTGCGTCACCTGGTGGAAAACACCCGCCTGCCCGCCCAGGGGCGCGAGACCTGGGAAGCGCGGGGCCGGGTGCTCACCGGCATAAACCGCCTGTTGCAGCTAAGGGGGCTGATGCTGGTGGACTCCCAGGACCTGTTCATGCTCGACAACGAGGTTCCGCTCAAATACATCTACCGGCTCAAGGCCCTGCACTCGGTGGGGGTCACCCATTTCGAGCGCGACCTCTACGAAGGCCGGAGGGTGCTACGGGGGCTGGAGCAGCTCAGTCCGAGGGTGCAGGATTTTTTGTCGCAGGCCCTAAGCGACAGCGCCCGTCCGGTGCGCCTGGCCTTTTTCGCCCCGGCGGCCGAGCGCCTCACCTACGCCAACCAGATAAGATTGCTGGTGCTGGGCCTGGCTGCGGCGGACCTGGTGCCCCGGGAGGAGGGCCAGCCGGTGACGGTGAGCTTCGCCCCACTGGCCTTGGTAATGGACCGCAAGTTCGAGATGATCAACGAACTGGTCAGCGCCCTGGACGCCGAGGCCCTGGTGGGGCGTCCCCAAGGGCTGAAACGCCTGGTGGGGGCCCGGGAGGGCCTGGTGCTCGTCTTGGACCCGGATGGCGGCGAGGTGAGCCTGGCCGTGGCCGATCCCCGGCGCCTGGACCGCAAGATCGAGGCGGTGCGCCGGGCATCGAGCCCGGGCAAGCTCAAGCGCTTGTATCACGAGGAGCTTAAGAAACTCAGCCTGAGCG
>JAHJPG010000061.1 GCA_018819925.1 Pseudomonadota bacterium | reverse complement strand
GGCCAGGGAGCCGAACCAGTTGTCGGTCTGACCGGCCAGGATGCGGCAGTTGCCCACGCGCCAGTAGCCGTAGGCGTAACGCAGGCTGACGCTGGCTTCGGGCTGCAGACTCATGAGGCCCAACTCGATACGGCCACCCACGTTTTTGTCCACGCTGTAGAAGCGGGCGCGCAGGTAGCTGTGGCCAGGCATGTTCACGAACCAGGAACCGACTTCGCTGCTCTGGTTGCGAGTGAGCTCTTCGCTCTTGCTCTGCCAGCCGATGTCGGTCAACATACGGGCGGCCATGTCGAACGTATAGGTCGACGGGGAGACCGCCAGCGCCGGAACGGCTATGGACAGCGCCATCATGGCCGCCACAGCCATAACAACTAGCCTTTTCATTGTGCCTTTTTCTCCTGAGTAAAATTAAAAGCAGCGCGCTTGGCCATTTGATTTCTCTTGACCCCAAGCGCCACCTTTTTGGCCGGATGCATGCGGGCTCACCCCAAACCTTTTTGCCGTCCGGCTGTTCCGGACCTCAGTCCGTTCAGAGTAATCTAAATTAAAAAAGAATCGGTAGGTTATGGAAAATAACCATACAGGCGTATGCCTACAAAAATAAGTAATATGGGTGCGTTAACCGGCAATATTGCCGTTCTCGAGCAAGATCGATGGGTTGTGCAAGGTGAGGCTAAATGGCGGCGGGGCCGGCCCCAAGGCCTGCCCCGCGCGCGATGAGAAAAAGCTGTGAAATTGGTCGGGACGACTGGATTTGAACCAGCGACCCCTGCGTCCCGAACGCAGTGCTCTACCATGCTGAGCCACGTCCCGACTGGGTGTACTTGTCTACCGCAGGGCCGGCACTCTGTCCAGCCCTTTTTAACCGGCCAGGGCGGCCACCTGCCTGGCGGCCGGCCCCACCACCTCCAAAAAATTCAGCAGAATGCGCATGGTGGCGCCCCAGATGATGTCCTGGTCCTGGCGCAGGGCGATCTGCCTTAGGGGCATGCCCTCCCAAAACATGTCCACGGTGTGGTAGTTGCTCCGGTCCAACAGGCGAGCCAGGGGCACCAGAACCAGGCGCTCCACTTCCACCGGGTTGGGCCTGAAGCGGGCCGCCGGGTCCATGAGCCCCAGGTAGGGGGTTACCAGAAAACCGGTGACCGTAACCACCTGGTCCAGGCGGGTGATGAGTTCCACCTCTTCCGGGGGCACCCCCACCTCTTCGTGGGTTTCGCGCAGGGCGGTGGTCTTCAGGTCCGGGTCTTCGGGGTCCACCATTCCGCCGGGAAAGGAGACCTGGCCCGCATGGGAGGGCAGGGTCTCGGTGCGCTTGGTGAACACCACCTGCACCCGCTCGCCGTCGTCCCACAGGGGCATGAGTACCGCGGCGGGACGCACTTCGTCCAGGCGCTCCCGGCCGGGTTTGTGGCGTTCCAAGGCCTGGCACAGGGCCAGACCCACCGCCTGCTGCCTCTGGGTGAACTGCGAAGCCATAGCCAACTAATTTACCGTAGAGCGGCCTCCCGGGAAAGCCCAGGGGTTCAAAAGACCATCTGGCCCGTCCGGCTTGACCCTCGCGGGTGAGGGTGGCACCATGGTTCCAGCCACCAAAAGGGAGTGATTATGAGCCGGACAACCATATGGCGGTCGGCGGCCTTGGCCCTGGTCCTGGCCTTTGGTCTGCTTTCGGGTTTGGGCTGCGGCACGCCCCCAAAGGTGCCGCCCTCGGGCTTTTTGAGCAACTACGACTCCCTGAAACCAGACCCCGATGTGGAGGGGCTGTACTGGTGGGAGAAAAAAGGGGTCAATTGGCAGGATTACCGCGCCCTGTTGATCGACGAGGTGCAGGTGAGGATCGACCCCCAGGCCCGTGAGCGCCTTGAGGACGGGGAAGCCAAGCAGATGGCCGTCAAGCTGCGCGCCATGGTGATCAAGTCCCTCAAGGGCAACTTCCCCCTGGCCGCCCGGCCTGCGCCGGGGGTGCTGCGCCTGCGGGCCGCCCTGGTGCACCTGAAGCCGGTGCGCCCGGCGGTGAACGTGGTCAGTTCGGCCTTGCTGATGGTGCCGGTGGACGTGGGCGAGGCGGCGGTGGAGGCCCAGTTCACCGACAGCGTCAGCGGCCGGGTGCAGGGCGAGTTGGTCATCAGCAACCAGGGCAGCATCGCCCAACTCACCAAGGTGTGGACCCGTTGGGACCAGGTGGAAGAGGCCTTTGCCGGGTGGGCCCTGCTGCTGCGCCGGTCCATGATGCAGGGACGGCCGGTGACCGAACAGTAGAGGCTATTAACTTTCCAGGCCGGCCAACTCGGAATCCAGGTCGTACTTGCGGATCTTGTTGCGCAGGGTCTTGCGGTCGATGCCCAGGATCTCGGCGGTTTCGCTCCGCCTTCCTCCCAGGCGCTTGAGTGTGCCCAAAATATGGAGGCGCTCCGCTTCGGCCAGACTCAGCGAGCCTCCCTGGCCCCGCTCCACCCGGCAGGTGCCGGCCGCTTCCAGGTCGGCGCGGTCGATCAGGGGCTTGTTGGCCAGCACCACCAGGCGCTGCACCGCGTTGCCCAGCTCGCGCACATTGCCCGGCCAGGGATATTTGGTCAGGGCCTCCAAGGCCCGGGGGGTGAAGCCGCGCACCCGGGTCGGGGCCAAATAGCGGAAGCGCTCCAGAAAATGCTCGGCCAAAACGGGCACGTCCTCGGGCCGCTCCCTTAGGGGCGGCAGGTGGATCTGCACCACGTTGAGGCGGTAGAAAAGATCCTGGCGGAAGGCGCCGCTGGCCACGGCCTGGGTAAGGTCCTGGTTGGTGGCGGCGATGAGCCGGGTGTCCACCCGGATCACCCGGTTGCTGCCCACCTTGCAGATGGCCCGCTCCTCCACCGCCTTCAGGAGCTTGGCCTGGATCTCCAGGCTGATGTTGCCCACCTCGTCAAAAAACAGGGTGCCCCCGCCGGCCAGCTCCAACTTGCCGATCTTGTCCTCCTGGGCTCCGGTGAAGGACCCCTTGACATGACCGAAAAGCTCGGATTCGAACAAGGTGGGCACCAGGGTGGAGCAGTCCACCGGCACGAAGGGGTTGTCGGCCCGGGTGGAGTGCTCGTGCAGCAGGCGGGCCAAGAGGCCCTTGCCCGTGCCGGATTCGCCGGTCAACATAACCGTGGTGTCGGTGGGGGCCACCTTCAGGGCGGTTTCCATGACTTGGGTCATGGCCCGGCTGCCGTGGATGAGCCGGGTCATGGCCGTGCGCCGCTCCAACTCGGCCTTGAGGTAGGCGTTCTCCATCTCCAGGCGCCGCTTTTCGCCGGCCTTGTCAACCGCCTGGCGCAGCTCATCCGGAGTGAAGGGCTTGGCCACGTAGTCAAAGGCCCCCAGCTTCATGGCCTGCACTGCGGTGGCTATGGAGCCGTGGCCGCTGATGATGATCACCACCGCTTCGGGGTCCTGCTCGCGGATATGACGCAACACGGTGAGGCCGTCCATGTCGGGCATGCGCAGGTCCAAGAGCACCACGTCGTAGGCCCAGCGGCCGAACAGCCCCAGTCCCTGCTTGCCGTCTTCGGCCATCTCCACCTCGTGGCCCACCCGCTTCAGGGTTTCCTGGCAGGCGTCGCGCATGGTGAAGTCGTCGTCGATGACCAGTATTTTTAAATATTTGGAAACCAAGATTTATCCAAACGTCTTAAAAGGCCTCCCCAAAGCCTGATTCAGCTTGTTACATTTTTTACATGCGCCCACCATGGGTGTCAACATAGACCTATTTAACCCGGCTCCCGCATTGACACTTTAGCGGTTTGGGTCTAGGTTTGAGCCATATCCAGAAGCCTATGGAATCCCCAAGAAAGCGGCGGTCATGAGCATATCCTATGGAGCCCTGCAAACCGACTTCTACCAGATCACCATGGCCGCGGTGTATCACCGCCAGGGCATGAACCGCCAGGCCACCTTCAGCCTCTTCGCCCACGATCTGCCCGCCCAGCGGGGCTATATCCTGGCCGCCGGCTTGGCCGAGGCCCTGAAGTTTTTGGCCGACTTCCGCTTCACTGACCATGAGATCGCCTACCTGGCTTCGCTCAACCGCTTCGGCGGCGAGTTCTTGGAGATGTTGGCCGGGCTCAGGTTCAGCGGCGAGGTCTGGGCCCTGCCCGAGGGCACGGTATGCTTTGCCGGCGAGCCCATTATGGAGGTCACCGCGCCTCTCATCGAGGCCCAACTGGTGGAAACCCGCCTGATCCAAATCATCAACCTGCACTCCACCCTGGCCAGCAAGGCGGCCCGCTGCGTGCAGGCCGCCGAAGGGCGCGCCTGCGTGGATTTCAGCCTGCGCCGCACCCAGGGCCGCGAAGCCGGCTGGGCCGCGGCCCGCTCCTCGGCCATAGCCGGTTTTGCCGGAACCAGCAACGTGGAGGCCTCCCAGGTCTTGGGCACCATGCCCGTGGGCACCATGGCCCACGCCTTCGTGGAGGCATTTGCCGACGAGTTGGCTGCTTTTAGGGCATTTGCCGACACCTTCCCGGCGGGCACCGTGCTTCTGGTGGACACCTACGACAGCGTGGAGGGCTTGCACCGGGCGGTGAAGGTTGCCGGCGAACTCAAGCAGCGGGGCAACCACCTGGTGGGTGTGCGCCTGGATTCAGGGGATCTGGTGGGCATGAGCCGCCAGGCCCGCCAGATATTGGACGCCGCCGGTATGGAGGAAGCGCGGGTGGTGGTTTCGGGCAGCTTGGACGAGTTCCGCATGTCCGAGCTGGTAAGCCAGGGGGCCAGTGTGGACGTGTTCGGGGTGGGCACCAAGATGGGCTCATCGGCCGACGCCCCCTATCTGGATCTGGCCTACAAGCTGGTTTCCTACGACGGCCGCCCCACCCTTAAACTCAGCACCGGCAAGGAAACCTGGGCCTCGCCCAAACAGCTTTGGCGCAGCCTGGATGAAGATGGCCGCATCGCCGGCGACGTGCTGGGCCTGCGCCACGAGCAGTTGTCCGGCCAACCACTGCTGACCCAGGTGATGGCCGGCGGCCGCCCCACCGGCGTGCTTCCGGCCTGGCAACAAGCCCAGGAACGCTTTTTTCAGCAGAAGGCCGCCCTGCCCAGGACCTGCCTGCGCCTGCGCGATCCCCGTCCCTTGAGCATCACCCCCAGCCAGGAGCTTGGGCAAGTGCAGCAGGAGGCCCGCCAGGCCGCCTTGCAGCGCACCAGCCGCCCCGCCTAGGGCACTTCCTACCCGGTGGCTTGGTCTGCTACCCTGTAATCAGGGGGAGCTACCAAGCACCATGGCTTAGGAGGGCTGCCATGAGCATTATCACCATATCCGGCGAAATGGGTTCTTTGCGTGACGAGTTGGCCGAGGACATTTGCCGGCGGGGAGGTCTGGAGTGCGTTGACCGCCGCACCCTGATGGAGGCGGTGGCCGGACTGGTGGACATCTCCCGCGACGAGCACCAGCTCCTGGCCGAGCAAGGCCCGGCCCTGTTGGACCTGAACCACCGGCGGCGGCGGGTGTTCGCCGCTTTTCTGGAGTCGGTGGTATTGCAATACGCCCAGCGGGGCAAGGCGGTTTTGGTGGGGCGGGGGGCCAACCTGCTGCTACGCGACGTGCCCGGGGTGCTGCGGCTACGCACCGTCAGCCCCCTGGAGCTAAGGGCCCAGCGCCTGGCCCGGCAAGAGGGCCTGGGCATGGACCGGGCCCGCCAGTTGGCCACGGTGGTGGATCAGCAGCGGCGGGCCTACATCGCCCACGTCTTCGGCGCCGACTGGTCATCGCCACTCAGCTACGACCTGGTGTTGAACATGGGCCGGCTGTCCCTGGATGAGGCGGCCACCACCGTGCTGGACCTGACGGCCCACGCGGAGTTCGACCTTAGCTCCGAGAGCCAACGCCTCTTGGCCGGCATGGTGCTGGCCTCCCGGGTGCGCCGAGAGTTGGTGGCCGAGATGGACCTGCACGCCCTGGAGTTGCACTGCGACGGGGGCAAGGTGATTCTGGCCGGATACGCGGCGGACCAGCAAGGAGTGCTCAAGGCCCAGGAGCTGGCCGCCGGGGTTGATGGGGTGATTCAGGTGGAATCGCGGTTGGAGGTCTCCCCCACCATGAGCAAGTTTTTGCCCTAGCCTGGCGGGCTATTGGCCCGGAGTTTTTTCCGCCGGTTTATCCTTTTCCACGGCCGGTTGAGCCTTGCGCTTGGCCTTTTCCTGGCGGAAAAAGTCGAAGTCCCGGGTGAAGACGAAATCCAGGCCGTTGTCGCGAGTGTTGCCGATGGTGCTCTCGATGGCCAAGGAACGGGTAAAGCGATACTCCAGCCCCACGTTCTGACCGCCGTAGGGCCCCAGGTTCTGACGGTAGCGCAGATACAGATCCTCGCTCAGGTATTTGCCCGCCTCCAGGGAGGGCCCGGCCGAAGGCGCGTTGTGCACCGTCACCACGTCGGGGCTCAGGTCCGGGCCAAAGAGCCTGCTCATCTCCTTTTGCCCCGCCTGGCCCATCAGGGCCAAGGCCTGGGCCGAGAGTTCCTTGCTTTGGCCGGTGTTCAACTCGGCCGAGGGCCGGCCGAAGATAATGGTGCTCAAAATGTCGGCCTGGTTCATGGGGGGCAGCGAACTAAGGTTGATCATCGGGTTGTTGGCCGTGCCCGCCACATCCACGAACACGGTGGTGGACCCCATTTGCAGGCGGGCCTGGGCGCTCAGATCGGGATTGGGCTGATCTTTGCCCGCGAAGTCCAGCTTGCCTTTCAGCACCTCGAAGCGCCGCCCGGACAAAAGCACCAAGCCCCGCCTCACCCTCACAACCCCGTTGAAGATAATAGGCTTGCCGGACTCCTTGTTCAGCGTGATCCCTCCGGTGGCGTTCATCCAGCCGTCGTCCAGGGTGACGTGGGTGGTCTGGCCCAGGGAAACCTCCAGGTCCACCTTGAGGGGGGCCAGGACGGGTGGCAGATGGAACCGCTCGTCCTTGGGCTCCAAGGGGGGCGGCTTCTGGCCGGGCTTCAGCAAGACCACGTCCTCCAGGCCCGCCGGAGCCGCGAGGCCCATGCGCACCACGATGTCGGACACGCCCACCCGGCCGCTTATCACCGGATGCTCGAAGTCGCCCTCCAGGCGCGCCTTGGCGGTCAGGTCCATCTGGGCATAGGGCCCCGCCACCAAAAGCAGGTCTTGGCTGGTGAGGTTCAAGTTCAGCCGTCCCGGCCCCCTGAAGGGCAGGGTCACCTCGCCGCTCACATCGAGCTTGCCGCCGCTCACCGCCCGGGCGCGCTTGACCGCCAAGCGCGTTCCATCTAGCTCCAACTCCAGCTCGATCTGCTCCACCCGCTGCCCGGTGGCGCCCACCACCAGCTTGCCGTCCTTGAGCTTCAGCCGGCCCTGTAGAGTGGGATTCTTGAGAGTGCCCCCGGCCTTGAGCTCCAGGCTGGCCACTCCCTCCGCTTTCTTGATGCCCGGCGCCAGGGAGCCGGCCAGGGCAAGGGGCAGCTCCCGGGCCGTGGCCTCCAGATGTATGCCCTCGGCGGTGGGCTCCCACACCGGAGGCCGCAGGCTGACGCTCAGGCCGGCCCAGCCTTTCAAATCCATCACCCGGCGGGAGCCGTAGAGCACCTGGCCGGCTATCTCTATGCGCTCGCCGCCGTAGCCGCCGGAGAACTCCACAACGGTGGGTTCCATGCCGGCCCACTCCATGCCGCGCACCCGGCCCTTGATTTTCAGGCTGGGCTGACCCAGGGTGCCGCCAACCAAGGCCTCGCCATCCAGGCGGGCCTGGGGCGGGGGATTGGTGTAGGGGCCGATGACGTGGGCCAGCTTGATGCTGTCCAACTCCAGGATGGCGTCGATCTCGCCGCTGTGCTTGATATCCGCCGACAGCTTGACCCGCTCCTGGCCCTGGAGCATCTCCACGCCCTTCACCTTGACCTCTTCGCCTCCCAGGAGCACCTGGGCGTTCCCCCGCTGGTCCCAACGGCCCAGGGCGCCCCGCCTGATCCACAGGTCGCTCAGACTGGCCCTGAAAGGCAGTTTCAGCAGGTCCCGGCTGGTGAGCTTGAAGCTGACTCCGGTATCGGGCCCCTCGGCCTGCACCAAAAGCTCCTCTTTGCCATGCACGAATTCGGCCCTGACCGCGGCCCGCTCCAAAAACACCTCGCCGGAGATCCAGCCGGCCGCGGTCATCTGGGCCCAGCCGCTGAGGCGCGGGCCCAGATTTTTGACGTCGGCCTCCAGGTGAACCTGGCGGGCCAGGGCGTTGCGGGTGAACAGGCGGCCGGCGCTGAGTTGGACCTTGAGGTCCGGGTGCCCCCAGGGTCCGCGGAGCCGGCCCTTGGCCTCCAAGGCTCCGGCCAGGGCCACCGGCGGGGCAAGCTTGGCTTCGTTCAGGCGCTTGATAAGCTCGGCCATGTCCGGCACCAGCAGCTTGAAGCGCAGGTCGGCCTGGTCCAGATGGGCCCGGCCCTTGACGTCAAGATTGGCAAGAGGCGCCCTTAGGTGCAGCTCCTCCAGGCGCCAATGCCCTCCCCGGCGCAGGCCCATGGCCTTCAGCGAGGCTATCTCCAGGCCCGGGGCCGCGCGGGACTTGTCCAACTCCAGCTCCAGGGCCAAATCCTCCAGGGGGCCCTTGGCTCTAAGTTGGCCGTTGATCTTGGCCTGGCCCAGGCCCGCGGGCAGGGGCAAATCCAGGCCCGGCGGCAGGGTCAGCTCCTGGAAGCCGGCCTG
>JAHJPG010000060.1 GCA_018819925.1 Pseudomonadota bacterium | reverse complement strand
GGGGTTGTGGCCGGTGCCGTGCATGGTGAAAAGCCAGCTCATGCAGCTGTCCCAGTTGCGCACCCGCCGGCCGTCCTCGCCCTGGGTCTCGTCCTGTATGTCGAAGCAGTGGCAGGTGGGGCAGCAGTAGGTGCAGGTGCCGCAGTTCAGGCAGCTCTCCTGCACCCGGGACCAATGGCCCGCGTCGTAAAGCTTCATCATATCCCGGGACAGCACCTGATCCATGCCCACCGTGGACTCGATCTGCTCCTCGGATGACTTCCGCTGCGCTTCGGCCGCGGCGAGGTCATCGGGGGAAGCGTCTTCCAGGCCCTGGGCCAGAGCCTCACCCTTTTCGGTCAGGGCCTTCACCAGCAGCTTGTCGCCCAGGTCCACCAGCAGAACGTCCAGGCCAGTGGTGGAGTGGGGGCCGCAGTTCATGGAGGTGCAGAAGCAGGTGGGACAGGGGTCGGAGCAGCCCAGACCCACCAGGGTGGTCTGCTCCCGCTTGTCGCGCCAGTAAAAGTCGTCGGTCATCTCGTCCTGCACGAAGATCAGGTCCAAGACCTGAAAGGCCTTGGCGTCGCAGGGACGGATGTTTAAGAGCAGGCGCTTGTTGTCCAGGCCGGGCTCGGAGTGCATAACCATGCCCTCCTCGCCGTCCTGCAGGTTCTTGAAGCGCATCATGCATTCGCTCTGGGGGAAGAAGAAATCCTTGGGGCTCAGGTGGGTGTTGCTAAACTCCCAAAGCGCCCCCGAGGGATCTTCCAGCCGGGCCCAGCGGGCCTTGCCCTCGGACTCTTGGGGGGCGAAAACCTCGTAACTAGAGGTAAGCCCTTCCAGGAACCCGCCCAGCTTGTCCTTGGCCAGTATCTTCTCAGCCATTCCTAGCCTTCCTACTTGATGAATTCCTGGGGGTCGTTGGGACGGTACACGCTAAGAGGCGGCGTGGACTCAAGGTCCAGGCCCGGCGTGTAATCGTAGAGCTGCCGGACGTCCTTCTCGATCTTGCTGGTGAAGCGGCGCACCTTGATGCCCATGGGGCAGGCGCTCTCGCAGGCGCCGCAGTCGGTGCAGCGGCCAGCGCAGTGGAAGGCCCGCAAGATGTGGAAGGTGGCCACGTCCGCCTCGTCCTGGCCTTTGCCGCACCACTGGGGCTGGCTCTCGTCCACGAAGCAAACGTGGCAGTAGCACAAGGGGCAGGCGTCTCGGCAGGCGTAGCAGCGGATGCAGTCCTTGACCGTTTCCTCGAAGGCCGCCCAGCGCTGCAAAGGCTCCAGCTTCTCCCAGGGAGCCGCCACCGCGTCGATATTGCCGCCCCAGTCGTTGGGGCCATCCTCGGCCACCACCTCGTCCACGATCACCGGGTTGCGCTGCACGCAGGTGTAGCAGTTGCTCCGCCGCACCTCTTTCTGGGGAATGCGCTCCTCGAAGCCCTTGCCCTTGACGATCAAATCTTCCCCGTCCACCAAAACCTCGGTGATGGTCTTCAGGGGGAAGCGCGCCTCCACCTTGCGCCGGTCCACCATGCCATGGCTGGGAACTCCCAGGATGTAAACCTGCTCGCGGGTGATCTGGTTTTCCTTGATAAGGCCCACGATGCTGCGGCTAACACAGCCCTGGGCCACGATGGCCACCTTGCCCACTTCGCCCGCCGTGCGGCGGATCAAGAAGTTGGCCAGGTTGTTGGTGCAAAAGGGCGACCAGGTGAGGTTTTGGGCCTCTTCGGGGGTGTATGCGAAGTAAGGGTAGTCGCGCATGGGAACCGTGCCCTTGGCGTAGCCGATGACACAATCCACCGCCCCCTCGCTGAGAAGCTTCGCAGCCGCCTCGCGGATTTTTTGGGCTATGGCTTCCATCAGGCCACCCTCCGGATGTCTTTGACCATGCGCTGCGCGGGGCCCAGAGCCTTGACCGCGTCCGTGACCTTGATGACCGTATCCTGGAATTTGGTGGCCTCGGCCGAGGAAATCCAGCTGAAGTGCAGCCGGCCGGGTTCAATACCAATGTACTCCAGGAGATTATTCAAAACGGCGAACCGCCGTCGGGCGAACATGTTGCCAGCTATATAGTGGCAGTCG
>JAHJPG010000059.1 GCA_018819925.1 Pseudomonadota bacterium | reverse complement strand
GAGATACCCGGACAGCGAACGCCTGGCCGTGGCCCCGGGGGAAAAGGTGCGCCTGAGCTACTTCAACCGCAGCATGATGCCCCACCCCATGCATCTGCACGGGCATTTTTTCCGGGTGATGAACTTCGCCTTGGCGCCGGAGCGCTGGCTGGTCAAGGACACGGCGGTGGTGGAGCCCATGGGGAGGCTGGACGTGGAGTTCGTGGCCGACAACCCAGGGCAATGGCTCCACCATTGCCACCACCTCTATCACATGGGTGCGGGTATGGCCAACGTAGTGAGCTACGCCGGGGCCTGACCGCCATTGGAGAAATAAGCCATGCCTATTAGTTTGCTGAACCTGGATGCCCTGATAACCCCCGCGGCCCAATACGGCGGCCCCGGCCCCGGCTGGGGCGGGCACATGATGTACGGCTGGGGCGGCTGGCTGGGAGGCCCCTTCATGATAGTTTTCTGGATACTTTTGATCGTGGGCGGAGTGGCCCTGGTCAAGTGGCTCTTTTCCTTGTCGCGCAAGGACCAGGCGGGCCTCCTCTCGCCGCCGGCCCAGACCCAAGACCGCTCCCTGGCCATCTTGCGCGAGCGCTACGCCAAGGGGGAAATCTCCAGCCAGGAATACCAGGCCATGAGGGCGGAGTTGGGGTCCTAGCGTTGCCTGACTATGCCGCGATCCGGCTCGGGCGGTATTTTCATAGGTATCTAGATCGGCGTAGGTTGGATAGAGGGCGAAGCCCGAAACCCAACAAGTCAACTATTTGAGGAATCCAGCCAGCAACCGCCCGCCCCGCTTGAGCAGACCCGGCCCGCCCTGGCGCAGCAGTCCGGCCAAACGGCGGGGCCGAAGATAAAAGCCCAGATAGGCCCGCCGCCGCCAGGCCTCCAGTTCGGCCCGGTCATGATGCTGGGCGTCGTACTCGCTCCAGGCGGGCAGCCCGGGGCAGTCGGCGGCCAGGCCGGTGGTGGGGTAGGGGGTGGCCAGATGGAATGAGGCCAGGCCGGCGGGCAAAGAGCGGGCCAGGGCCAGGGTGGCCGCGCGGTCGGCGCCGGTTTCGCCGGGGAAGCCCAGCATGAAAAAGCAGGCGCTGTCCATGCCCGCCCGGCGGGTGAGCGCCACCGCCCGGCGCACCTGATCCGGGGTTATCTTTTTGCCAAGCGACTCCAAGACCGGCAGCGAACCCGACTCCACTCCGTAGTGTACTAGGCGGCAGCCGGCGGCGTTCAGGGCCGCGAGCACCTCGGGATCCACGGTGTCCACCCTGGTCTGGCAGCACCAGGCCAGGCCGTGATTCATGGCGCGCAAGGCCTCGCACAGTTCCAGGGCCCGGGCGCGGTGGGCAGTAAATTCCAGGTCCATGAAGTAGAAGTGGCGCGCTCCCAGGCGGGCGATGGCCTCCACCTCGGCCAGCACCTGGCCGAGGGGCTTGTAACGAACCCCGGCTCCGTACATGGCCTTCAGGCAAAAGCGGCAGGCAAAGGGGCAGCCCCGGCTGGTTTCCAGCAGGGCGAAATCTCCCCCCAGCACCTCGTATTCGTAAAGCTCCGGCGGGGCCAGCTCAAAGGCGGGCATGGGCAGGGCGGCCAGGTCCACCGGCCTGGGCTCCGGCCCCAGCACCAGTTCGTCTTTTCTCAGCCAGGCCGCGCCGGGCACCTCGGAGCGGTCCGCGCTGCGGGCCAGGGGCGCGGCGTTTTCGCTTTCGCCGCGCACCAGGGTCCAGGCCCCGGTGGCGGCCAGCATTTCAGCGGGTTGCACCGTGCCATGCACCCCCAGCAGCACCAGGCGGGGATGGTCAAGGTAATGGACCAGCTTATGGAAGGACTCCAGCTCCAGGTTGGGGCACTGCCAGCGGTCCAGGGGGCTGGAGGTGAGGTATACCGTGTCGGCCCTGGCGGCCAGGGCCTTTAGCACCGCCGGGGCGGTGGGCACCGCCCGGGCGTCGGCCAACTCCACCGTGGCCCCTTGGGCCCTGAGCAGGGCGGCCAGGTTCAGCAGGTCCAGGGGGGGCCAGCGGCGGTTGTGGCGGCTGCCCCGGCGGCTCACCTGCCCGCCCCAGGCCGGATTTATGAGCAGTACGTCGGGCATGGGGCTCACGCGGATTGGCGGGAGGCCGGGCTAGTGCCTAGAACACATAGCTGCCACCCACTATGATGGCGGTGTCGCTGTAGAAGTCGGCCTGCACGTTGATGCGCCAATGCTTGTAGAAATGGAAGTCGAAACCGGCGAACATGCCCAGCTGCTGCTCGGGCTCGTAATTTTGGCCCAGGCCGCCGCTGCCGACGCCGGATTGTCTCCAGGTTCCGGAGAGGTCGCCCTCGGCATAGGCGTACTTGACTCCGAAGTAGGGCACGAAACGCTTGAACTTCCAGTAGGCGGACACCGAACCCTCGAACTGCCAGTAGCTGAACTTTGCGTCGGTGGTCATGTTGGCGAAGCTGGTGCCGGTGTCGGTCACCGTCCAGTCTTCGGCCTTGCGGTCGTCGTAGCGGTAGTAGCGCATGGCGGCGGCAAGGCCGAAGCCCTTCTTGTGCTCGTAGAGCTTGCCCTTGATGCCCACCGCCCAGGCGAAGACCGTGCCCAAGGTGCTTTCGGTCTGGCCGTAGGTGGAGGTGCCGGGTATGCGGGCCGAGCCGCTCAGGCGGCCGTCGTAGGCCGCGCCCAGCTCCACCCACACGTTGAGCCGGTCGTGCAGGCCATAGGCCACGATGGCCCCCATCTGCTTGTCTTCCTTGATCTTCACGTCCTCGCGGGGGGCCAGGTAGGTGGCGCCACCGCTATCGGTCTGCTTCAGCTTGGCTTCGTTGACGTAGGTCCCCTGCAAGGAGACTTCGAACATGCCTTTTTTAATGAAATAATAGGAGCCGCCCATCTCCGCGGCCAAGGCCGCCGAGCTGGTCAGCAACACCAGGGTCAGTGCCAGGAGCAATATTTTTTTAGGCATGGCGTCCTTCCGTGCGGGCTTTTCGGTCCGAAGCCGGACCATGGCGCGCCCCGCAGGGCATACGTCTGTTGCCACTACATAGCATGGTTTTAATTGGCAATACCACTATTTTTTGTGGTTTGGCCCCAAAAAGCCACGCGCCGGAAGGGCTCAACGAAACAGGGCCCGGATCCCCTCCAGAGTCTGGGGCTTGGCCATGATCACCAGAAAGTCGCCCGGGGTGAGCACCGTGTCGGCCCCGGGGTTGGCCAGGGTCTCGCGCCCCTGGCGCACGGCCAGCACCGTGACCCCGTGCTTGCGGCGCAGGGCCAGTTCGGCGATGGTCTTGCCCGCCGCCGCCGCGTCGGGCATCACCTGGAGGGTGATGATGTCCACCTCGCTGATGAGCTTGGAGATGTCCTGCCGCTGCTGGGGGGGCATCTCCAGGGTGCGCAGCATCTCGTAGCCCTCGGCCCGAAGGCCGGCCACCAGGCGCTCGATCTCGGCCTGGGGCACCAGAAAACGCCTGAGCACCCGGGCGAATATCTCCACCGAGGTTTCGTACTCCTCGGGTATCACCTCGTCGGCCCCCAGCTTGTACAACTCGGCCATCTCCTGCAAAAAGCGGGTGCGGGCGATGAGGTGAAGGGCCGGGTTGATATCCTTTACCGTGGCCACGATGTGGCGGGTGGCCACCGGGTCGGCGATGGCCACCACCAATACCCGGGCCCTGAGCACCCCGGCGTGCTCCAGCACCGCCTGGTTCAGGGCGTCGCCGAAGATGATGGGCTCGCCCTTGGCCGCCTCCCGGCGCACGGTCATGGGGTTCATCTCCACCACCACGTAGGGGATGCCCGCCGCCCGGGCGGCCCGGGTCACGTTCTGGCCGTTGATGCCGTAGCCCACCACGATGACGTGGCCCACCAGGGACTGGGTGGCCGGGTCCGGGGGCGGCAGCCCCGGCAGCCCCGGCAGGGCGATCTGCTCGGTGCGCGAGGCCAGCTTGCCCCCCAGCCACACCGCCGGGGGGGTCAGGGCCATGGTCAGCACGGCCACGTTGAGCATCAGTTGATAGCCCTGCTCGTCCATCAGGCCCAGCTTGGCTCCGGCCCGGGCCAACACGAAGGAGAACTCCCCCACCTGGCAGAGCATGAGGCCCACGGCCAGGGCCACCCGGATGGGCAGGGCCAGGGCCAGGGCCGCTCCGCCGGCCAGCATGGTCTTGCCCACCAGCACCGCGCCCACCCCCAGGGCCACCCAGCCGGGGTGGGCCAAAAGGAAGCGCAGGTCCAAGAGCATGCCGATGGAGACGAAAAACAGGCTGGTGAACAAATCGCGCATGGGCATGATGCTGCCCACCGCCTGGTGGCTGTAGCGCGAACCGGCCAGGATGAGCCCGGCCAAAAAGGCTCCCAGGGCCAGGGAGAGCCCCGCCCAGGCGGAGAGCCAGGCCACGGCCAAGAGCACCACCACCACCGCGATGATGAACAGCTCGCGGTTGCGGGTGGCGGCCACCCGGTTCATGAACCAGGGGAAGACCCAGCGCGCCCCCACCAAAATGAGGGCCACCGCGGCCAGGCCCTTGAGCAACAACCCCCACCCCACCCCGCCGGGGACGGCGGCCAGGGCCGCCGGTCCGGCCAAAAAGGGTATGGCCAGGAGCATGAGCACCACCGCCACGTCCTGGAAGATGAGCACCCCCAAGACGGTGCGCCCCTGGGGGCTGTCCAGGGCGGCCTTCTCCTGGAGGAGCTTGAGCACGATGGCCGTGCTGGACAGGGCCAATATGAAGCCCCAGAACACCGCCTGGCCCGGAGCCACCCCCAGGGCCAGGGCCACCCCGGCGGTCACCCCTCCCGTGAGCAGCACCTGGAGACCGCCCCCCACCAGGGCGGGCAGGCGCATCTGCTTTAGCTGGGCACCGGAAAACTCCAGGCCGATGGTGAACAGCAGCAGGATGATGCCGATTTCGGCCAGGACCTCCACCTGGTGCACCGAGGAGACCAGCCCGAAGCCGTGGGGCCCGGCCAAAACGCCGGTGAGCAGGAATCCCACCACCGGCGGCACCTTGATGCGGTGGAAAAGGTAGACCACCCCGGCGGCCAGGGCGTAGATGATCACCATGTCTCTGAGCAGCGAACTTTCCATGCCCCATGATAACGGGGCCCTGACTCCGGCCCAAGATAAAATGAGGCCTCATTGCCAAAACCTGGCCGACTCTGCCAAAATAAAACAGAATCCCACAGGCGCGCCCCACGGGGGCGGGCCGGAAAGATAGAGCCATGACGCGCTCGAAGCCTTGCCGCATCTTGGCGGCCCTGGTGATGATATCGGCCCTTATCCTGGCCGCCGGCTGCGCCGGCATGGACCAGGGCCGGCCCCAGCCGCCCTCCGGCAAGCGGGTCCAGGCGGCCGCCCGCCCCACCCAGTTGGAGCTGCAGGGCATGGTCATGGACTTCGCCGATCTCTACCTAATGCGCCTGAACCAGGCCTTGGAGCCCGGCGGGGGGCCCCCGCTTTCCCCGGCGGCGGAGCAGTTCGGCCTGGTCTACGGCTCGGCGGCCATGGCCATCGCCGCTGGCCGCGACCCGGCGGCCAACCTGCTGGACATGGTGGCGTTCATCAGCCTGGGCCGCCAGGCGGTGGACAACTACTGGGCTCCCAAGGTGCTGGGCCCGGCCGGTGGGCGGCTAAAGGCGGCCTACCAGGAGCTTGAGCCAACGGTTTGGAATCTGGCCGGGCATTTCTTGAGCCCGGGGCAGCTCAGGGAGCTTAGGGGGCTCGTCGCCGCCTGGAAGAAGGCCAACCCCCAGGTCCACTATGTGAGCGAGGTGGGCCTGGCCCAGCTTGCCACCGGTCCGGCGGCGGCCCGCCTGCTGGCCGCGGTGAACAAGGCCGCCACCCCCAGCCCGGCCCAGGAGCTGGTCAGCGAGCGGGCCCTGTTCTACCTGGAGCGCATGCCCCGCCTGCTGGCGGCGCAGGGGCAGATGCTGGCCCGGCGGCTGAACGCCGCCCCGGAGCTGGCCAAGCTGGCCACCGACACCGGCCGCCTGGCCCAGGCCAGCCAGCGCATGGCCGAGGCCTCCGAGCGCCTGCCCGCCCGCTTGGCGGGCAACCAGAAGGCTGCGGTGCGCCAGCTTACCCGCTGGCTGGACCAGGAGCACAAGCGCATCAGCCAGGATCTGGCCGCCGGCGAGGGCCGCCTAAAGGTCCTTTTGGGCGAGGTGCGCCAGACCGTGGAGCAGGGGGGCAAGCTGGCCGAGCAGGTCAACCAGGCCGCCGGCTCCCTGGAGCGCCTGCAACAGCGCCTGGCCGCCGGGCCGGCGGGGCTCAAGGACTACCTGGAGCTCATGGAGCGGGCCACCTCGGCCGTGGCCCAGATCAATCTGCTTCTGGCCAGGGTGGAGCGCCTGAGCGCCGCCGAGGGCGCGCCGGGCGGAACCGACCTGCGCCTGGCCCTGGCCCGCACCGCCCAATTTACTCAGGGGCTCATGGACCACGCCTTCATTTTGCTGGCCTATCTGGTGGGCCTGTTCCTGGTGGGCCTGTTGGTGGTGATGGTGCTTTACCGCATCCTGGCCGCCAAGGTCATCACCCCCAAGGCGGCTCCGGTTGCCGCCGGCCCGGCCATGGCTCCCAGAGGGCCCCAGGCCCCCGGCCCCGGGCCTCCCCTGGGGCCCGGTCCCGGCCTGGGGCGTCCCCCGGCTGGGCCGCCTCCCGCCGGCCCCG
>JAHJPG010000058.1 GCA_018819925.1 Pseudomonadota bacterium | reverse complement strand
CCCAACCGCTCGCCCGGTCAACGGCGCGGGCCGCCAGTGGCAGGAAGCGGTGTTGCAACTGGCCCTGTCCGATGCCGCCGCCGCCAGGGTTCTGGCCCGGGAAGGGGCCCTGGCCGCATTGGTGGACCAGGACCTAATCGCCGTGGCCCGGGCGGTGGAGGACATCACCGGTCAGGGCGTGACCCCGGAACCGGCTGCGGTGATAAGCCATCTGGATGACCCGGAGCACCACCGCCTGGTCAGCCGCCTCACCCAGGACGGCTTAAACCTGTCTCCGGAGCAGGCCGCGGGCGAGGCCCGCAACCTTTGCCAAAAAATACGGCGCTGGCAAAGCCGCCAGCGAGGCCGGGAGCTTACCAGCCAGATCGTAGAGGCCCAGAGCCGGGGCGACGCCGAGCAGGTGACCCGGTTGCAAGACCAGCGCCGTCAGGAAATAGACTCTGTTTCCTCCTCTGAATCCAGCCGAAAGGACTAACTATGCTCGAGGACAAGAACCTGGCCGAACTCCAAAGGCTTATCTCCAAGGGCAAGTCTCAGGGCTATCTAACCTATGAAGAGATCAACGACACCTTGAGTCCGGAGATAACCTCCGAGCACATGGACGACATGATTATGGTGCTCGATGAGATGGACATCCAACTCATCGACGACGAGGCCAAGCTCAAGCTCAAGGCCAAGGAATCGGCCCTGCAGGACGATGGCGAAGAAGAGGAGGACGATAGCGACTCCCGCCAGGTTGCGGAAGAGGGCCGGGTCAACGATCCGGTGAAGATGTATCTGCGGGAGATGGGCATGGTCTCCCTGCTCACCCGCGAAGGCGAGGTGGAGATCGCCAAGCGTATCGAGGCCGGCGAACGCGTCATCATAGACGCCTTGCTGGAGTGCACCCTGTGCGTGCGCGAGATTTTGGCCCTGGGCCAGGCCGTGGAAGAGGGCTCGGTGCGCATCCGCGAGGTGGTGGACGATTTGGACGAAGAGGACGGGGCCGACGCCGAGGATAAACGCCGCGAAGAGTTCCTGGAGCTTATCGGCAAGGTGAGCCGCCTGGACAAGAAGAACACCCGCGATTACGAAAAGCTCAACAGCCGCGCCGCGGGGCTCAAGGCCGAGCAGCGCAAGAAGATGCGCGAGAGCCTCAAGAAGAACCGGCGCAAGTTGTCCGAGCTGCTTTCGGGCCTCAAGCTGGACAAAAAGCAGGTGGACCAGCTCTGCGCCGCCGTGGAGGACCGCCAGGAGGTAATCGACCGCTGCCAGGCCATCATCACCATGTCCATGATGGAAAGCGGCCTGCCCAGGGTGGAGATCACCAAGACCTGCCGGGTTATCCGCAAGGCCAAGGGCAAGAAGATAAAGCTGGGCAAGTGCCGTTGCGACGCCGAGCGCCTGTTGGAGCTGGATTCGGCGATCCGCGAATCGCGCAGCGCCATCCGCGCGGTGGAGAACGAATGCAAGATGAGCGGGGCCAGCCTAAGGAGGCTGATAACCCGGGTGCGCGACGGCAGGGTGCGGGCCAAGGCGGCCAAGCAGGAGTTGGTGGAAGCCAACCTGCGCCTGGTGGTGTCCATAGCCAAAAAATACACCAACCGGGGCTTGCAGTTCCTGGACCTGATCCAGGAGGGCAACATCGGCCTGATGAAGGCGGTGGACAAGTTCGAGTACCAGCGGGGCTACAAGTTTTCCACCTACGCCACCTGGTGGATCCGCCAGGCCATCACCCGGGCCATCGCCGACCAGGCCCGCACCATCCGCATCCCCGTGCACATGATCGAAACCATCAACAAGCTCATCCGCACCAGCCGCTATCTGGTGCAGGAGTTCGGCCGCGAGCCCACCCCCGAGGAGATCGCCGAGAAGATGGACTTCCCCTTGGAAAAGGTGCGCAAGGTGCTCAAGATCGCCAAGGAGCCCATCAGCCTGGAGACCCCCATCGGCGAGGAGGAAGACAGCCACCTGGGCGACTTCATAGAGGACAAGAAGGTGGTCAACCCGGCCGACGCGGTGATAAGCCTGAACCTGTGCGAGCAGACCCGTAAGGTGCTGGCCACCCTGACCCCCCGGGAGGAGAAGGTCCTGCGCATGCGCTTCGGCATCGGCCAAAAGGCCGACCACACCCTGGAGGAGGTGGGCCGCGACTTCGACGTGACCCGCGAGCGCATCCGCCAGATCGAGGCCAAGGCCCTGCGCAAGCTGCGCCACCCCAGCCGGGCCCGCAAGCTGCGCTCGTTCATCGAAAACTAAACTATCGGCTTGATAACGGAGCCCCGGGACGATCAGCGCCCCGGGGCTTCGGCGCGTCAAGGCGGAATATCATTAGGGGGGTGGCTTCATGCCCGTGGTAATGCTGCATCTTAGCGACGACCTGGAGCCCGCGGCCTTGGATGCCTTGGGCGAGGAGGCCCGTCACGCCTTGGTGGACAGCCTGGGCCTGCCCCCCGAGTTCGGCAAGGTGATCCTCTACGCCAGCCCGGCAGGCCGTCGCAGCGTGCACCCCAGCCGCGACCCCCGCTTCGTCTTGGCCGAGGTGCGCCTGTTCAGCGGGCGTGACGCGGCCACCAAGGCCCGGCTCCTGGCCGCCCTGGACGCGGCCATTCGCCGCCATACCGGCCTGAGCCCGGAGAACGTATTCATCCAACTGATCGAAGCCCCCAAGAGCGACTGGGGCATTAGGGGCGGCCGCCCCGCAGACAAGGTCGAACTGCCCTAACCCACCCGTCGGCCCGGCTAGGCCGCCTTGAGCTTCTTGGCCTGAATCTTTAGATTAAGCAGCTCCACGCCCAAAGAAAAGGCCATGGCGAAGTAGATGTAGCCCCGGTCGATGTGCTGGCCCATGCCCTCGGCGGTGAGCATAACTCCCACCAAAAGCAAAAAGGCCAGGGCCAGCACCCGGAAGCTTGGGTGGCGCCCGATGAAGCGGCTGACCACCCCGGCGAAGGCCAGCATGATCCCCACCGCCAGCATTATGGCCACCACCATGACCCATAGCTGCCGGGCCATGCCCACTGCGGTGACCACCGAGTCCAGGGAAAAGATCATGTCCAACAGGGCGATCTGGGTGATGACCCCCCAGAAGGAGGCCGCCTTGCTGCCGGGCCGGCGGGAGTCGTGGGTCTCCATCTGGGCGAATATTTCATGGGTGGCCTTGATGATCAGGAACAGCCCTCCGCCCAGGAGGATGAGGTCGCGCCAGGACACCGCGTGGCCCAACATCTCGAACAGCGGCTGGGTGAGCGACAGGGTCCAGGTAATGGCGAACAACAGGGCGATGCGCGTCAGCATGGCCAGGGCCAGGCCCATGCGGCGGGCCGAAGCCTGACGTGGCGCGGGCAGGCGTCCGGCCAGCACCGCGATGAACACGATGTTGTCGATGCCCAGCACCACCTCCAGGCTGGTCAGGGCGGCCAGGGCCGCCAACGCCTCCCAGGAAAACAACTCGGTCACTCTCAGCTCCCTTGGCTGGGGTTGCACGAAGTCCCATTTTCGCAAGGCTGCCCAAGGCAGGCAAGGCTGGATGGTAGGCCGGTGGGCTTAAAAGAGCATCTGATGCTGGCGCCGCCGCTCGCCGTCGCCCCGGGCCACTTTGATGGGCTTGCCCTTGGGGTCCACCCCGGCAAAGTACATGGCCGTGGCCACGGTGCCCGGGGTGGGCACGAAGCACTGCACCTGCTGGGGCCGCCAGCCCTTTTGGCGCAGCCAGGCGGCCAGTTGGGCCATGTCTTTTTGTTCGCAGCCGGGAAAGGCGCTGAGCAGGTAGGGCACCACGTATTGTTCCTTACCCTCGGCCTGGGATATCTCCCGAAACTTGGCCAGGAAGCGCTCGAAGACCTCGGGGCCGGGCTTGCGCATGAGCCTGAGCACCGCAGGGCTGATGTGCTCCGGGGCGATCTTGAGCTGGCCGCCCACGAAACGCCGCACCAAGGTTTGGGTGTAGGCGGGCGAGGCCAGGGCCAGGTCGAAGCGCACTCCGCTGGAGACGCGCAGGTGCTTGACCCCGGGCGTGGCGGCCGCTTGCTCCAGCATGGCCGCGATGGCCTCCTGATCCACCGCGAAATGGCGGCAGGGCTGGGGGGTGAGGCAACTGGGGCGGGTGCATTTGGCCTTGTCGCCCTGGCATGATCCGCCCCACATGTTGGCGCTGGGGCCGCCTATGTCGCTGATGGAGCCGCGCCAGCCGGGGGAGGCGGCGAGCCCGGCCACCTCGGCCAGGATCGAACCCTTGGAGCGGGAGGTGATGCCCCGGCCTTGGTGCAGGGCCAGGGAGCAGAAGCTGCAACCGCCCCCGCAGCCCCGGTGGCTGGTGATGGAGGTGGCCACGGTTTCCAGGCCCGGCACCGGCTCGGTGTAGGAGGGATGGGCCTGGCGGGTGTAGGGCAGGCTGTACAACAGGTCCATCTCGTCGGTGGCCAGGGGCGGTGCGGGCGGGGCCAGCAGGAGCCAACGGCCGCCCACGTCCTGCACCGCCCAGGCCTTGGCCTGGTGCACCTGGCGCTCCAGGGCCAGGGTGGCCTCCATGAGCTTGGGGTGATCGGATGCGATGTCCTGGTGGGAAGGCAGTTCCACCACCTCCGCGCCGGGGGGCAGGTCTTCCAGACGGCCCGCAACCGCCGTGCCGGGAATGCCCAGGATGGCCTGGGCCTGGGGAAGCTCCGGAGAGGCACTCAGCCGCCGGGTCACGGCCAACAGGGAGTTCTCGGCCATGCCATAGAGCAGGGCGTCGGCCTTGGCGTCCAAGAGAATGGAGCGCCGGAGTTTGCCGCTCCAAAAATCGTAGTGGCTTATGCGTCGCAGGGAGGCCTCTATGCCCCCCAACACCACCGGCAGGCCGGGAAATGCCTGCTTGACCAGGTTGGTGTAGACGATAGAAGCCCGGTCCGGCCGGGCCCCGGCCTTGCCTCCGGGGGTGTAGGCGTCGTCCGAGCGGCGGCGGCGGAAGGCGGTGTAGCGGGCCAGCATGGAGTCCAGGGCCCCGGCGGTGACCCCAGCCAAGAGGCGGGGGCGTCCCATGCGGGCCAGGTCATCGGGCGAGCGCCAATCGGGCTGGGCGATGATGCCCGCCCTGAAGCCATGGGCCACCAACCAGCGCCCCAGCAGGGCCGCGCCAAAGGCGGGATGGTCCACGTAGGCATCGCCGGTGACCAAAAGCACGTCCAACTCGTCCCAGCCCAGGGCCAGCATCTCCGCCCGGCTCATGGGCAGAAAACGTGGCTGGGGTAGGGGGGATTGGGTTTGGCCGCCGTTCAATTGTATAGCCTTGCTCGTTTGCAAAAAATTCCTTGGCTCGGGCCAAGGATAGCAGGCGCCGGGCCGAACTGCATGAACTTCCAGCAATCAGTGATTTGAGTAATTAGCCCACGAAACAGGGTTTGCTGGCGTTAACTCCTTATCACCGCGCACAAGATCGCTCCTTTCATGAAGATCAACCTCGTGCTCTTCAACCCCTTTCGCAGCGCGTTCGTGGGCAAGAGCAGCATGGCCCAGGAGTATTTGCTCGAACTACTTAATAAATGCGGCGCCGAAACCGTGGCCCTTAAAAAAAGCCAATTCCGGCAGCGTGTATCTTCTGTGAGACATCAAAAAGTACATCGCGGCCCATCCTGATTCCGCCCTGGCCAAGGCCAAGAAGGCCACGGACCGTTTCATGGGCGGTTATCAGATGCTTATCGTGGAGTCCAGCGACACCGATGGGGCCCACCCCACCGTTCAGCGAATACCAGACAAAGACCGGCGACAACAAATACAACGATCTTAACAATCAGTTTCAAGGCGTTCTGAAAAAACAAGTGATCGTGGACGCATACAAGTATAAGACCATGCTAGGCACCCAGGACCACCCCCAATACACCGATGACGACCTGGAGACGGCCATCGTATTCGAGTATTCGATCGAGCAGCTAAAGGCAAAGTGCGGCGACAAGACTGCCAAGGCAGCCAACTAACCGGAGACGCTGGAGTTGGATGAGGTTGAGCAAAAACTCGAGGCCTCGGCTTCGGCCCTCTTGGTTGGCCGCTGGCGGCCTGGCGCGCGGGGCCGCCCATGAGGTGCCGCGTAGCAACATAAAGTAAATGCTTGCGGTTTGTTGCCAGGGATACACCCTTGAGCGGCTGTTGAAGGGGGCATGGTTGCTTAAAGTAATTAATGGCGGTTATTAAACCTACCCACCCTTGGGCCTGGAAGGTCTAGCGAGCCTGGATTTTTCCGCCAAGCCAAGCAATTGCGAAGAGCACCCAGCGTCGTGGGTTTTATGGCCTGCAAGGGGAGGGGTATTATTTGTCGCTGGATTTGTTCAGGATGGAATGACGCAGTACGTCTTCATCAAGGCCCAGTATGTGGGCGCAGTGCTGGAAGGTGAGGTGTGCATCGGTGCCGTTAAACCAGGCCATCACTTCTTCAACATGCTTGGGGTGCTGCAAATCCTTGACCGCGCGCAAAATCATACGCCCTGCGAGTTCCTGGTAGCCCTGGATGCATTTTAAAGCGACGGGTGGCATACGCGAAGTGTAGAGGTGGTGCGGGGCTTGGTCAAGACACTTGCTTTCGAATCATGCAGCCGCGATCAGAAAAAGGGTATTCATGGCAACTATATCACTGAACTGTAGCGACCTTGATATCTGAGACCTCCACACGATTCCTTCCATTAGCTTTGGCCAAGTATAAGGCCTTGTCCGCTCGTTCGAGAAGTTTCTCTATGTCATCATTAGTGCCGTAACGCGTTGCTACGCCAATGCTTATTGTAATCCAGACCTCCTCATTGACCAACGAAAATATTTCCTCTGCGATGGCTTTGCGGATACGTTCTGCTACGAATGCCGCTACCTCGGAGTCGCTCTCAACCAATGTCACGGCGAATTCTTCGCCACCGAGACGACCCATGATGTCAGTGCTTCGTAGTTGCTCCATGCAACGCACCGCCAGTTCCCTTAATACCAAATCCCCTGCTGAATGGCCGTATGTATCGTTGATATTTTTGAAGTGGTCGATATCTAACATAATCATGGAAAGGGGAGCTTTATATCGCCAAGAACGCCTAATTTCATTTTTGGTCAATTCCATAAAATTACGCCGAGTATTAAGTCCTGTGAGCGAATCGGTAGTGGCAAGGCGTCTGAGTTCTTCCTCCAACTCTTTGAAAGGCGTTACGTCCCTTATAATTCCTTCGTAGCCAGTTATGGTTCCATCCGGAGAGTATTTACTACTTACAGTCATAAGACAATCCATGATAAGCCCGTCAGATTTGTAAAGCTGAACTCCAAAATCTCTAATGAACCCTTTCTTGTTGACATCGGCAAGAAACTTCCTGCCCATCGCTGAATCCACGTAAAACTCTCCAAAATTTTTACTCAGCATTTCGGCATCGGTTAGACCAAATAGCATTTTTGAGGCTTGGTTCGCCATAAGGATATTGCCTCGAGCGTCTGTAGTGACAATGGCATCTTTTGAACATTCAAAAAGGGATCGATACCGTTCTTCAGACTCCATTAATTCCTTTTCGATATGTTTTTGTGCCGTAATATCTCGGACCGCACTTACCACACATTTTTCGCCGCCCATTTCGATTAATTCCGCAGACCAGATGGCATCTATCATCCTGCCGTCTTTGCTGCGGAATACAACTTCTTCATCGTGTAAATTACCTTGATCTTCAAGTTTAGACATGACTTCATTTCGTCTGGAGAAATCATGCCACAAACCCAATTCTTTGGAAGTAAGCCCAAGTGCCTCTCTACGAGAAAAGCCCGTCACCCTGGAGAAAGCATCATTCACGTCCAAATATCGTCCATCTTTCATGGTTGATATGGCCATCCACACAGGATTAGTGCGGAAGGCTTTTGAAAATTTATCCTCGCTCTTTGTCAGGGCACGCTCCGCCTGGCCCCTTTGGTTTTCTGATCTGACTCCACGCCAGATTATGTAGCTTGTCAAACCTGATATTATGAATAAAACTCCCAAGACTGAAATGATTAAATCCCGCGTCAGATTCCACATTTCATTAGTGACATCTTCATAATAAATGCCCGTGCCAATAATCCATCCCCACGGTTTAAATTCCATAACATAGGATATTTTGGGGACGATTTTATTGGGGTCGTTTTTCCTCCGCCAGTGATAATCTACCCATCCTGCCCCCTGTTTATTAATAACGGAAACAAAATCCTTAAAGATGCGTTTCCCCTTAGCATCTTTGTAATCTGAAAGATCCGTTCCAATTAATTCCTTGTTATGTGGATGTACTATCATTCTGGGGTGTTTATCGGTAATCCAAAAAAAATTATTACCATCGGAGCCAAAGCGAAGGCCTTCAATTTTATTCATCGCCATGGCTTCGGCTCTTACTCTGGATAAAACGCCAGATTGTACCTGACTTTGATAGGAAGCCAAAATGCTCCAAGCAGAATTTACGAGGCTCTGCGCCATTTCTCTTTTTTGAACCAGAATCGCTCGTTCAGTGTTGGGAATCAGTAGGAAAAACATTGTGGCCGCGAATAAGGCAACGCTTAGTAGCGGCGGTAAAGCCAAAGCAATATATTTTTTAATCGATACGTTCACTCAGCCATCCGCTTTAATGCCTCTGTTTTGCATGGGCCTTCTATCAGAGCATCTTTATCGTAACCGGCATAACTGACCTTATAGTTATATCTCTCTGCATTATGCAGCAGGCGATGCGGTTAACCTCCTTTTGACTCAGAGTATGCCGGAACCGCTACGTGGCCTGCTTCTATCGTAACATTTGTTCGGTTAGATTTTGGTTGTTTTTCAGGGACAGTGGCTGAAGGCGGGTGCCAAAATGGTGCAACTGATGCCAAGTCAGCGCCGACAGACCACCACGAAGCTATATCCGGAGGGGAATTAACGCGATACCAGGGCCGCCTTGGCCCTGTTTAGTAGGGAAAAGGCTGCGGAAGCCGATTTAAAAACGTCTAAAATGAAAATTAAAATTGGCTGGCCTGTATCAGGCTAACCCATTGAAGAAAAGGCAGTCCCAACGGAGTTTGTATCCACGTCTTCGGTCCGAGAGTCATAAAACACAGTTTTTCGCTTCTCTACAGCGGATTTAATCCCACCTTCTCACCGGCCCATCATGCATATTAATTCGCTTTGCATGCGAACAGCACCATATGGTGGTGTTGAGAGGAGCCGTCATCAAGCCGCGTCTACTATTATCCCGTTTCGGGGTCAGATTTTCGGTTGGACTGCACCCCAATTGGGCCGGCCCTGTTTGCAGGTGTAGGAGGCCAACTCGCCGCCAAGCACTCGCTGCACCAACTGGACCGACTCCATCAGCTTGGTGAAATCCAGCCCGGTGGATACGCCCATCTCTTCCATCAAGTTTACCAGGTCCTCGGTAGGGATGTTGCCCATGGCACCAACTGCGGTGGGGCAACCGCCCAGTCCCCCCACCGAGCTGTCAAAGACGCGGCAGCCGGTCTGGTAGGCGGCGTAGGCGTTGGCCAGTCCCAGTCCCCGGCTGTTGTGGAAATGGGCGGCCAGGGGTATGCCCCGGTGCTCCCGGCCCAGTTGTTCGAAAACCTCGGAAACCCGGCGGGGGTTGGCCATGCCCGTGGTGTCGCCCAGAGAGACCTCGCGCACCCCCAGTTCAGCGTAGGCCTCGGTGATTTGCTCCACCCGGGCCAGGGCGATGGCCCCTTCATAGGGGCAGCCGAAGGCGGTGATCACATAGCCCCGCAGGCTCTTGCCCGCGGTCAGGGCCTCCCGGGCGATGTCGGCGAAGCCGCTCAGGGAGTCCTCTATGGACATGCCCACGTTCTTCTGGTTGTGGGTTTGGCTGGCTGAAACGAACAGGGCCAGCTCGTCCACCGGGGTCTCCAGGGCCCTTTGGCAGCCCTTGAGATTGGGAACCAAGGCGCTGTAGATGACGCCCGGGGCCTTGTCCATGCCCCGCAGCACCTCCATGGCGTCCTTTAGGTGGGGTATCACCTTGGGATGCACGAAGGAGGTGACCTCGATGCGCTTAAGCCCGGTTTGGGACAGGCTGTTAATCAGGGCTATCTTGTCTTGCGTGGGGAAAAAGACCGATTCGTACTGTAGGCCGTCGCGGGGGCCCACCTCCACAACAGTTATGGGATCGAGCTTCATCATGGCTCCTCGCTGGCGTGGCGATGATTTTGAAGAGTGCGGATTGGAGCAGTATACTATGATCTTTGGTTCTAGGGGCGCGGCCCGCTTGAGAGAACAAGCAAAAAAGGGAGATCAGCATGGTTGACACACCGATACTGTACCGCGTGGAGGACCAGATAGCCTGGGTCTCCATAAACCAGCCCGAGAAGATGAACCGGCTCGACTTCGCTTCCATGAGGGAGTTGGCTCTTTCGGTTGAACGGGCCGATAAAGACCCTGGTGTTAAAGTAATTGTCATAAGCGGGGAGGGTGGCAAGGCCTTCTGCGCTGGAGGAGACTTGGGTGATTTCGCGGCGGATTCGGTGCTGGCCGGTAAAAACAACCTGCAGGGATATGCGGACCTTTGCTTGGTGTTCAACCGGATCACCACGCCGTCCATAGCCATGATCAGCGGCTACGCCTTGGCCGGGGGCTGCGGATTGGCCATGCTACCCCATATCAGTATCGCCACCTACGACTCCGTCTTCGGCGTTCCGGAGATAAAGGTCGGAGTTTGGCCCATGATGGTCATGGCTATCCTGTTTCGCACCGTGGGCCGGAAAAAGGGCTTGGAGTTGATCTGCACTGGTGAACTGATTGACGCCCGGGAGGCGCTACGCATCGGCATGATCAATAAAGTGACCGGCCGCGACGAACTAATGGAAGAAGTGTTAAAACTGGCAAATCAATTAAAAAGCCTGAGCAGATCGATTACGAGCCTGGGCCTGGAGGCTTTCAACCACATCGGCGATTTGGAATACACCAAGGCCATATCGTATCTGAGAAACATGGTTGTTCTGTTGAGTGAGACCACTGATTCCATTGAAGGCCGCACCGCCTTCATTGAAAAGCGCAAACCAATTTGGGAAGACTGAAAAGGCGGCAATTTAGCCGTCAAATCTCTAACGCTGGATATGGCACAAGCTCTACAGTGACCATATACAAATTAACTTGAAATGGTAGGACGTGGATTTTGGTCGCGGGGAGATCACTTTTGTAACCTGCAAGACCAAGACCGGATCTCCCAGACGCGACACCTTGGACTGAACCGCCCCGGGATTGTCGGAGACTCCATTACTTGATCGGAGACTCCATTACTTGAGAGGATGGAGTCATGTCCAAGCAAATCAGATATTTGATCCTGCCCAGTTTTGACGGACACCTTGCTAAGCGAGTAAATTTCGCGAGAGAGGTGATCCATGACCAAGCAATCAAGTGGGCAGAAGTCTTCCCGGCGGCGCTACTCGCCGGAAT
>JAHJPG010000005.1 GCA_018819925.1 Pseudomonadota bacterium | reverse complement strand
CTGCACCTCGTCGGGCTCCAGGCCGGGGATCAGGCGCAGGTCCACGGTGAACTCGGCCTTTTCAGGCACCACGTTGGTGGCCCGGCCCCCGCTGATGGTGCCCACGCTGAGGGTGGGCCGGCCCAGCACCGGGTGGGGCGGGGCGGCGAACTCATAGGCGGCCAGGCGGCTCACCGCGGCGGCGGCCTTGTAGATGGCGTTGTCGCCCAGCTCGGGCATGGAAGCGTGGGCCGCCCGCCCGGCGCAAATCCCCCGCAGCCACAGGGACCCCTTGTGACCCAGCACCGGCAGGTTGGCCGTGGGCTCGGCCACCAGCATGGCCCCCGCCTCGCCCAGCACCTCCGGGGTCCGCGCCAGGTGCTCGGCTCCCTGGCAGCCGTTTTCTTCCGAGGCGGTGAACACCAGCACCAGGCCGGCCTTGGCGGGCTTTTCCCGGGCCAGGGCCAAGGCGGCCACGGTGATCGCGGCCAGGCCCCCCTTCATATCGCTGGCCCCCCGGCCATGCACCATGCCCTGGCTCACCTCGCCGCCAAAGGGTCCCCGCTCCCATGCCTCGCCGCCTTGGGTCACGGTGTCCATGTGGCCGGTGAACAGCAGGGGCGGCTCCGGTCCCCAGGCCATGCGAGCCACCAGGTTGGGCCGCCCCGGAGCCATGTCGCGCAGCTCCACCTTGAAACCGGCGTCGGTGAGCAGCGGGGCCAGTATGGCGGCGGCCTCGGCCTCGTTGCCCGGCGGGTTGCTGGTGTCTGTCCGGATGAGGCGCGAGGTCAATTCGATGGGATCTGGCAGAGAGGAACTCATGGCGACACTCCAATCATAGACGCCGGCCCAGTCTAGCCCTGGGCCGGGGCGGGGCGCAGGGCCAGGGCCAGGGCCCCGCCGGCCCAGACGATGCCGGCGAAGATGGCGATGCCCGCCCCGAAGCTGTGGTGCTGGCCCATCCAGCCCAGGAAAGCGGGCAGGGCGCCCGCCCCCAGGATAAAGGCCAGGGGAGTGGCCAGGGAAACCGCCACTCCCCGCAAATGGGGCGGGGCCACCAAGGACAGGGCGGCGAAGCCCACCGGAAAGAAACAAACCGTCACCGCCGGTTGCACGAACACCGCCACCACCAGCAGCCAACCGCTGCCCAGGCCCAGGGCCAGGGTGGCCAGGCCGGTGGCCGCGAAGATAGTGACCAGGCTGGCCCGGGCCCCGAAGCGGTCGTGGGCCCAGCCGGCCCCGAAGGCCAAAACCAGCCCCGGCACCCGCGAGGCGGCCAGCATGAGGTTGGCCCAGCTTTGGTCAAAGCCCTTTTCGGTGACCAGGTACAGGGGGAGCATGGTGTAGATGCCCAGGCTGGCCCCGATGGCCAGGCCGAAGAAAACCACCATGAGCCAAACCGCCGGCAGGCGCAGCAGCTCGGCCACGGCGGCGGGGCTGGGGGCGTGGCCCGGCTCCTCGCCGCCCTTGCCCCGGCGGGCGTAGGCCAGGCCCAGCAGCAGGGACAGCGCGCCGATTAGGGCCAGCACTCCCCGCCAGGTGAGCCCCTCCAGCAGCAGCTCGGCGAAAAGCGGGGCCAGGATCATGCCTCCGTTGGGGGCCATCTCGTGCAAGGCCATGGCCTTGCCCCAGTCCCGGGCGCGCACGAAGGAAGTGAGGGCGGCCACGCCCGAGGGCAGGTAGAGCCCGGCGGCCAGGCCCATGCCCAGGCAAGCCGCTCCCAGGCTGAACAGGCCCTGGGCCAGGGGGGCCAAACACAGCGCCGCGCCCACGGCCAGGGCCGAGAGGAGGATGACTCCGCGGTGGGTGAGACGCTGGCTCACCAGGCCCGAGGAGAACACGGCCACGAAGTAGCCCACCGACAAGAATAAAAAGAGCATCCCCGCCTGGGCGTGGTTTAGCCCCAGGCTGGCCTCGATGTTGGGCATCAGGGGGGCCAGGGAAACCCGCCCCATGAAGTTGAGCAGAAAAATGCCGGTAATAAAACCCAGAGGGCCCAGCCTCTGGGCAAAGGCCCCCGGCGGCAGGGGCTGGTTTTGCATAAATAACCTCCCAGGCCCCAGGGAAGGGCCGTCCAAATTGTGGCCCATGGGCTGCCGCTTGTCCACCACTCTTGCCTAGTACCGGCCATATGGATACATTGAACAGGTGGAATTAGCGTGGACCGCCAGGGGCGGCCGGGAAGGAGACCGTGATGCTTAGGGAAGTAACCGCCAGCCGGCGGCTCATGGGCCGTCTGCCTCAGGGGGCCGACCTGCTGGAGGCCCTCAATGAACTTTGCGCCCGGGAAAACATCACCGCCGGCGAGGTCAAGGCCATCGGAGCCCTCACCAAGGCGGCCCTGGGCTTCTACAACCAGAACAGCCGCGAGTACGAATATGTTACCCTGGACCAGCACCTTGAGATCGTTTCGCTTTTGGGCGACGTGTCTCTCAAGGACGGCCAGCCCTTCGTGCATGCTCACGTGGCCCTGGGCGACGGCCAGGGGCGCCTGTGGGGCGGGCACCTGGCCCCGGGCAGCGAAGTTTTCGCCTGCGAGGTGATGCTCACCGTTTATGAGACGCCCGAGCCCTTTGAACGCGGCTTCGACCAAGGCACCGGCTTGTTGCTTTGGCCCATGCAATAGGAGGCTTGGGTTATAATCCCCCTGGCCGCGCCGCCGGCGTCGCGGGTTCCTAACTTCAGCCTGGGAGGTCTGCCTTGCTCCCCCTGCGCATATTTTGCCTGGCTTGGTGCCTATGCCTTGCCCTGGCCCTGCCCGCCGGGGCCGCTCCACCTTCCGCCGGGACCGCCCCGGCTGGCGCCCGCGTGGTGGCGGCCCTGCCGGCCACCCAGCCCCTGGTGTTCAGCGGCTTCACCCGGGCCCGGGCCAAGCTGCGCCTGGTGAGCGAGACAGCGGGCCGTTGCCTCAAGGTCAACTACGACCTGGGCGACACCATAGGCCCCAAGGGGGTGTTCGCGGTGTTGGACGACACCTTCGTGCGCCTGGAGCTGCAAGCCAATAAGGTGGAGCAGAAACGGCTGGCCAGCCGGGTGGCCTATCTCGCCAAGGACGCCGACCGCTACCGCAACTTGGTGAAACGGGGCAGCGAGGCCCCCTCCAAGCTGGACCACCTGGACCAGGATCTGACCCAGGCCCGCCTACAACTGGAGGCACTTAAGACCCAGGCCGCCATTCTGAGCGAACGCCTGGCCCGCCACGTTATCAAGGCTTCGCCGGGCTGGCGGGTAATCGCGCGCAAGGTGGAGCCGGGCCAGTGGGTGGCCGTGGGCGGCGAGGTGGCCCTGCTGGGCGACTTCCGCACCCTTTTGGTGCCCATGGCCTTGAGCCCCGGCGAGTTCGCCATCCTGGAAAAGTTGGCCAAGGACATCAAGGTGAGCTTGCCCCACCTGGGCCTCACCGTGCCGGCCAAGCTGGAACGCTTCTCGCCGGCCTTTGACCCGGCCACCCTCAAGATCGCGGTGGAGTTGGAACTGGACCAGGGGCTGGCCGACAAACGCGGCGGCCTGAGGGTGGAGCTGACCCTGACCGCCCCGGACCCCTCGGGCGCGGTGCTTCTGCCCCCTGGCGCGGTGAACGAACGCTACCAGGAAAACTGGGTCACCCGGGCCGACGGCAAACCGCTTAAGGTGGTGGTCTTGGGACCGGGTCCGGGCGGCACCCTGCGCCTCAGCAGCCCCCAGATCAAGCCCGGCCAAAAATTTCTCTTGGCCCGATAGGCTAGGAATCCCGTCATGAAGAGTCTGGTTCGCTTCACCCTGGCTGAAACGGTCTTGGTCAACCTGCTGTTCATCATCCTGATGGTGGCAGGCGCCTTCGCCCTTTTCAGCATGCCGGTGGAGCGCTATCCCAACGTGCGCCTGGGCAAGGTGTTCATCAACACCATCTATCCCGGGGCCTCTCCCCAGGAGGTGGAGGCCCTGGTAACCCGCGAGATAGAAGACGCGCTGGACGATCTGCAAAACCTGGAGTTCGTGCGCAGCACCAGCTACCGCCAGCGCTCCAACGTGGTGGTCAAGTTCATCGACGACACCGATTACCAACGGGGCTACGACGACCTGCGCTTCAAGGTGCTGGGCATCCTGGACGAACTGCCTCCCGAGGTGGACCCTCCCGCCTTCAACGACCTGGACGTGAACGACTGGCTGCCGGCGGTCAACCTGAACCTGGTGGGGGAGCGCTCCAACCGGGCCCTGACCCTCATGGCCAAGCAAATCAAGATCGCCCTGCGCCAGATCCCCGGGGTCAAGGAGGTGAAGCTCCAGGGCGAGCAGACCCGGGAGTTCCACGTAATGCTGGACCCGGTGAAGCTCAACCGCCACGGAATCACCTTCAACCAGGCGGCAGGCGCCCTGGGCAACGCGGGCATCTCCATCCCCGCCGGCGACTTCACCACCCCCGGCGGCGAGTTCGTCATCAAGGCCGACGAGCGCTTCCGCAGCCGGGCCCAGGTGCTCGCCACCATAGTGCGCACCGACGCCGACGGAAGCTTTGTGCGCCTGGGCGACCTGGCCAGCCAGGCCCGCCTGGATTACCGCGACGCCTACGTGCTCAGTTCGGTCAACGGCCAGGATTGCGTGAGCCTGGCGGTGATAAAGACCCGCCAAGGCAACGCCATGAGCATCGTGGAAGGGGTGCAAAAGGTGGTGGAGACCTTTGAGCCCATCATGGCCCGGGAGGGGGTCAAGCTGGTGCTCACCCAGGACTCCACGGTGAAGATCGCCGACGCCATGGACACCATGGGCCGGAACCTTTTGGTGGGCGTTTTCCTGGTGTGCGCGGTGATCGCCTATTTCATGGGCTTCAGGAACGCCATGATAACCACGGTGGGCATACCCTTCTCCTTTCTGCTCACCATGTTCTTCATGTGGATAACCGGCAACTCCCTCAACGAAGTCACCCTGTTCTGCTTCGTGCTGGTCAGCGGCATCATCGTGGACGACGCCATAGTGGTGGTGGAGAACATCTATCGCCACTATCAAGAGGGCGAGCCCATGAACGAGGCGGTCATCAACGGCACCAGCGAGGTGTTCTGGCCGGTGATAAGCGCCACCAGCACCACCGTGGCCGCCTTCATGCCCATGCTCATCATGACCGGCTCCACCGGCGAGTTCTTCTCCCTGATCCCCAAGGCGGTGTCCTTCGCCCTGGCCGCCAGCGTATTCGAGTGCCTTTTCATCCTGCCCCTGCACTACCGCGACTGGGGACCCAAAAAGCTCAAATCGCACATCGACGAAAGCTCCCTGGACTTCAGCGGCGAGGGATGGGTGATGCTTCGGCTGCGCAAAGGGGTGAACCGCATGCTGGGCTGGGGGCTGAGGCACCGCTGGCTCACCCTGGGCCTGGTGGGCTTTTTGCTCTTGAGCGCCCTGGGCATCGCCGGAATAAGCGCCAGCGGCGTGGCCCAACTCATCAGGGTGAAATTCTTCCCCGACGACTACTCCCTGTACTACGTGCAGGTGGAGACGCCCGTCACCGCGCCCATCGAGGAGACCAACCGCGTCATCAAGAAGATATCCCAGGCCATCATGGCCGAGGGCCCGGGCATGGCCCGCAGCGCGGCGGGCCTGGCCGGCTTCTATTTGACCGAGGACTTCGAGCCGGTTTTCGGCTCCAACCTGGGGCACATCGCGGTGACTCTGCCGGCCAAGGACCAGCGCCATTTCGCCGACCACCCGGACAACAACCCCATGGCCCATCTGCCCTGGGTGCGTGAGCAGCTGAAGCGATTCGAGGTGAACGGGGTTAAGCTGACCGTGCGGCCGGAGAAGGACGCCCCTCCGGCGGGCAAGGACATCAACGTGCGGGTGGTGGGCTCCAACCCCGAGGCGGTGGCCGCCCTGTCCCGGGAGGTCAAGCGCCTGCTCACCAGCGAGCCCAAATTAAAGGCCTCGGTCATGGACGTGGCCGACAACCTGGGCCAGCCCAGCCGGGTGTTCCGCTACCGGGTGGTGCCGGAGCGGGCGGCGGAGTACGGGGCCACCCCGGCCCAGGTGGTGGCCCTGGCCGCGGCGGTGCTAAACGGCCGCTATGTGGGCAAGTACCGCCTGGTGGACGAGGACGTGGACCTCAAGGTGAAGATGGATCCGGCCTTTGTCGCCACCCCGGAGCAGGCCCTGGCCATCCCCCTGCTGGAGCACCCCTCGGGCCCGGTGCGCCTGGGCGACCTCACCCAGACCAAGATCTACCATGAGAGCGGCCAACTCAGCCGCTTCCAGGGCCAGAGGGCCATCACCATCACCGGCAACATGCGCCCGGGCGGGCCCCTGTCCACCCCGGCGGTGGTGGAGGATTTGCGCCGCCGTTACCAGAAAATGGCCTCGGCCTACCCCGGGGCCACCCTGGCCTTCGCCGGGGAGTTCGAATCCACCCGCAAGTCCTTCCAGTCGCTGATTTACGCCTTCGGCATCGCCTTGCTTGTCATCTATGTTATTTTGGCCACCCAGTTTAAGAGCTATTTGCAGCCGGTCATCATTCTCAGCGCGGTGAGCTTCGCCCTCATCGGGGTGATCTACGGCAAGTTCCTCACCCAGACCCTGTTCACGATCAACTCCTTCATAGCCACGGTGGGGGTGGCCGGAGTGGTGGTCAACGACGCCCTGGTTTTGATGGACTTCCTCAACCGCCGGCTGCGCTCGGGGCTGGAGCGCCGCCAGGCCCTGATGCAGGCGGTGAACATCCGCCTGCGGCCCATCCTGCTCACCACGGTGACCACCACCCTGGGCCTTTTGCCCATGGCCGTGGGCTTCCCCGAGTACAGCCTGGTGTGGGGCACCATGGCCAGCACCTTCGTGACCGGCCTATGCACCGCCACCTTCCTCACCCTGGTGGTGGTGCCGGTGATGTGGGATCTGCTGGAGGGATGGATGGCCCGCCGGGCCCGGCGCAAAGAGCAAAAGGCCGCTCTGAAGGCGGAACCCGCCTAGACGATGGAAATAAAAAAGGGCGGGGATAAACCCCGCCCCTACATTTTCCGCCAGTTAGGAAAACCATCTTTAGCGGCACAGCCAGGCGTTGCCAGACAAGGCGTCCGGCGAGCGAGTTCCACGGGCGTATATGAAAATACGCCGAGGAAACAAGCGATGCCGACAACGTAGTATGGCGGAGCCTGGCGCAGCCGCCATCTAACCAAGTTTGAACAAAGAACCCAACTTTTGAGCGGCCATCAGGTCGCCGCCCACCTTGAGCTTGCCGGTCATCAGGGCCATGGCCGGGTTCAGCTTGCCCGCCACCAGTTTCAGCCAGTTCTGATCGCTGAGGGTGAGGGTGGCGGTGGGGTCGGGGTGGGTGCCGGCAGCCGCCGTGCACTGGCCGCCGGCCACGCTCACCGTCCAATCGCCGGCCTGATCGCCGGTGATGTGAAACTGATAGACCAATTCCAGGCCTTCGGCCTTGTGGGGGCGGAAGGCCCCGGGCATGCCGTCAAATACTTCTCGCACCGTGCTGGGGGTCATGAATCGCTCCCTAAAGTGAAAAAGCGCGCGGACGTCCCCTGAGGGATGATTCATTTTATCCCCTGCCGCCGGCCCGGTCCAGAGTTGGTTTGTGCCCGCGCCACGGCCTTTGCTATAGTGGTGCCGTGGCTAGATGGATAATCATAGCCGCCCTAGGCTTGGCGCTGGTCATCGCCCTGGGCGCGGCGGGATGCGGCCAAAAGGCCGACGAGCCCAACACCATCCGCCTGGTGGCCTGGAAGTTCAACAACCCCGGCCTGTGGCGGCGCTTGGCCGACCAATTCGAGCGCCAGCATCCGCCGCTAAGGGTGGCCCTGGAGATCGGCCCCCATTCCTCCACTTCCTTTCATGACCTGTTGACCCAAAAACTGAAAAACCGTTCGGCCGAGGTGGACGTCTTCTTGATGGACGTGATCTGGCCACCGGAGTTCGCCAGCGCGGGCTGGGCCCTGCCCCTGGACCAGCTCTTCGACGCCGGGCAGCGCAAACGCTTCGTGCCCGCCGCGCTGGAGGCCGCCTCTTGGCGGGGCCGCGTCTACGGGGCGCCCCTGTACCTCACCGCCGGGGTGCTCTATTACCGCCGCGACCTTCTGGAGCGCTACCGCTTGCCCGTGCCGCAGACCTGGCCTCAGCTGGTGAGCCAGGCCAAGCTGATCGTAGCCCAGGACAAGAGCGGCCTGGCCGGCTACTCGGGGCAGTTCAAGCAGTACGAGGGCCTGGTCTGCGACATGCTGGAGTTCATATGGTCGGCCCAGGGGAGAGCCCTGGGGCCGCAGGGCGAGCGCTGTGTGTTGGACCGGCCCGCAGCTCTCAAGGCGGTGCGTTTCGTGCGCGACGCCCTCATCGGCACGGCGGCCCCCCGGGGGGTGCTGGCCTATCAGGAGCCCGAGAGCCTTAGCCTGTTCGCCCAGGGCGGGGCGGTGTTCATGCGCAACTGGTTCTACGCCTGGCCCATCCTGAGCGACTCCAAGCGCTCCCAGGTGGCGGGCAAGGTGGGCCTGGCCCCCCTGCCCCGCTTCAGCGGCGGCGAAAGCGCCAGTTGCCTGGGCGGCTGGCAGGTGGGCCTGAGCGCCTACTCCAAAAAGCCGGCCCAGGCCCTTAAGCTCATCAAGTTCCTCACCAGCGAGACGGTGCAGCGCCGCCTGGCCCTGGAGGAGGGCCTGGCCCCCACCCGCGCGGCCCTGTACCAGGACCCCTGGGTGCTCAAGGCCCACCCCCATTTCGCCAAGCTGGCACCGGTCTTGGCCGGGGCCCGCCCCCGCCCCCGCACCCCGCTCTACCCGGCGGTGAGCGAGGTGATGCAGGTCTACTTTCACCGGGCCATCAGCGACAGCGACAGCGACCTGCCCGAGCTGGCCGGCCGGGCCGTCCAGGACATAGACCGCCTGTTGGGGCTGGCCCGGGGGCAATAGGCCGTGGCCCTTACGGCCACAAGGCGCGGCGAAAGGCTCCTGGCCTGGGGTCTGCTGCTGCCCTGCCTGGCCGCGGTTTGCGCCTTCGCCTTCTGGCCCATCGTCTATTCCTTTGTACTCAGCCTGCACCGCATCGTGCTGGGCCTGCCCGGCCTGGGCGAACCCTTCATCGGCCTGGGCAACTACGCCCGCCTGCTGGCCGACCCCACGGCCCGCTCCTCGGCGGCGGTCACCCTGGTCTTCGTGGCGGTGAGCACCTTGTTGGAGGTGGCCCTGGGCACCCTGATGGCCCTGGCCCTGGACAAAAGCTTCCGGGGGCGGGGCCTGGTGCGGGCGGCGGTGCTGGTGCCCTGGGCCATACCCACGGTGGTGGCCAGCCAGATGTGGCGCTTTATCTTGAACGACCGCTACGGCCTGCTCAACTGGCTGCTCTTCGGGGACCAGGTGGCTTCCTACCGAGCCTGGCTGGCCGAGCCGGGCTGGGCCCTGGCGGCCATCATCAGCGCCGACGTGTGGAAGACATCGGCCTTCGCCGCCCTCATCGTGCTGGCCGGCTTGCAGACCATACCCCGGGAGATAAACGAGGCGGCGGCCCTGGACGGGGCCGGTCCCTGGCAGCGCTTTCGCCATCTCACCCTGCCCCTGGTGCTGCCCGCCCTGGCCGTGGCCCTGGTGTTTCGCACCATGGACGCCTTCCGGGTGTTCGACCTGGTGTTCGTGATGACCCAGGGCGGCCCGGCCAACGCCACCAACGTGCTCCAGTTCTACGGCTACAAGAAGATGTTCGCCGAGGGCTTCATGGGCTACGGCTCGGCGGTGAGCGTCATGGTTTTCGTCATGGTGCTGGCGGTGTCCTTGCTATACCTGCGCCTGGTGGGGCGGCGCCTGCTGCGGGGGGAGGAAAGGTGAGGCGGGGCCATCTGATAGCCGCCCTGGCGGCGGGGGGCTTTTGCCTGCTGGCCCTGGCCCCCTTCGCCTGGCTGGTGCTCACCAGCTTCAAGACCCAGCTGGAGGTCACCGCCATCCCCCCCACGCCCTGGCCCGGCGGCTCCTTGGAGTTCTATCGCTCGGCCCTGAGCCGCTACGGGCTCATGCACTTCGTGCTCAACAGCCTAATCGTGGCCGGGGGCACCACCGCCTGCACCCTGTGCCTGGGGGTGGGCGCGGCCTATGCCCTGGCCCGGCTCCGGATGCCGGGGCGGCCCTGGCTGATGGGCGCCCTGCTCTTGGTGAGCATGTTCCCCCAGATATCCCTGGCCGGGCCCATCTGGCGCATGCTCCAGGCCGCCGGGTGGCTCAACACCTACCAGGGGCTCATCATCCCCTACGTCACCCTGACCCTGCCCCTGGCGGTGTGGATTCTCACCAGCTACTTCAGCGAGCTGCCCAGGGAGCTGGAGGAGGCGGCCATGCTCGACGGTTGCGGCCGCCTGGGGGCCCTGGTCAGGGTGATACTCCCCCTGGCCGGGCCGGGGGTGTTCACGGCGGCCATCCTGGTGTTCATCTACGCCTGGAACGAGTTTTTCTTCGCCCTGCTCATCATGACCCGCCGGGCGGTGCAGACCCTGCCGGTGGGCATCGCCCTGTTCCAGGGTCAGTTCACCATGCCCTGGGGGGAGATCGCCGCCGCATCCACCGTGGCCACGGCCCCCCTGGTGGCTTTGGTGTTCATCTTTCAGCGGCGCATCGTCAGCGGCCTGAGCGCCGGGGCGGTGAAGGGGTGAGCCAATGAGCGGCCTGGTCATCGAAAACCTGCACAAATCCTTCGGCCCGGAGAAGGTGCTGGACGGGGTGAGCCTCAGCGTGGAGCAGGGGCAGCTTGCCGTGCTGCTGGGCCCCAGCGGCTGCGGCAAGAGCACCATCCTGCGCCTGGTGGCCGGGCTGGAGGAGCCGGACGCGGGGCGCATGCTTTTGGGCGGGCAGGACCTGGCCGGCCTGGCCCCCAAACAGCGCGACGTGGCCATGGTCTTCCAGAGCTACGCCCTTTATCCCCATCTGGACGTGTTCGGCAATTTGGCCTTTCCCCTGCGCATGCGCCGCGAGCCCAAGGCCGAGATCAAACGCAAGGTGTCCGAGGCGGCCCGGCTGCTGGGCATCGAGAAGCTGCTAGGGAAAAAGCCGGGCCAACTCAGCGGGGGCCAGCGCCAGCGGGTGGCCATCGGCCGGGCCATCGTGCGCTCGCCGCGCCTGTTCCTGTTCGACGAGCCCCTGTCCAATCTGGACGCCCAGCTACGCGGCGAGATGCGCTTGGAACTGGCCGCCTTGCACCGCAAACTGGGGGCCACCATTGTCTACGTGACCCACGACCAGACCGAGGCCCTGACCCTGGGCCAGATGATCGTGGTGTTGCACCAGGGCAAAGTGCGGCAGGTGGGCGGACCCCGGGAGATTTACCAGCGCCCGGCCAACCGCTTCGTGGCCGGCTTCTTGGGCTTCCCGCCCATGAATTTTTTCGCGGGTGCGGTGGAGGAGGGGCGCTTTGTCTGCCCCGCCCCCGCCTTCAGCCTGCCGGTGGAGGGCGTCGCTCCCGGCCCCGCCGTGCTTGGCCTGCGGCCCGAGGAACTGACCCCCGGCGAGGGCCCCCTGCGGGGCCGCCTGGAATTGGTGGAGCGGGTGGGCGGCCAGAGCGTGCTTCATCTCAGGGCCGGGGAGGCGCGCTTCACCGCCACCGCCCCGGCGGATTTCCACGCCGCCGCCGGCGCGGAGCTGTCCCTGGACCCGGCCCAGGCCCGGCCCCATGTTTTTCGCGGCGATCAAAGGATCAACTAGACTGGATAGCCCGCCTCCCGGGCCAAGGTGCCTACCCGGGCTTGCAGGTTGAGCATGTAGGCGGCCAGGGGCTGCTTGGGCCCGATGCGGTGGTCGTACTCCCCGGCCTTGACCAAGGGGACCACCCGCTCCACCTGGCCGTCTTCCTGGGCCAGCAGGCGCAGCACCCAGTCCTTGAACTGCTCGGCCGAAGCCAGGCACTTGCCGAAGTGCTCCCGGGCCGCCCGTCCGGTATGCACCTGGTGGTGCCCGGGGCACAGCACCTCCATCTCCAGCTGGGCCAGGCGGCGCATGTTTTCCATGTAGGCATCGTAACTCACCAAAAATTCGCTGACGATGTAGCCGCCCACCGCCTCGGTGCCCACGGCCTCGGCGGCCACCAGGATGCCCCGTTGGGAGATGTAGTAACTAAGCGAGTCCCAGGTGTGCCCCGGGGTGGCCAGCACCTGCACGCTCATCCCGCCTCCCAGCTCTATCTCATCACCGTCGGCCAGGGTGCGGTCCAAGGTTAAGGGCTTGAATTCGTGCCGGCTCTGGCGAACGCCCCCGGCGGCGAAGTATTTCTGGGCCGCCACCTGGTTTAGCTGGGCCATCAGCTTCAGGGCGTTGGGCCGGGCGAGTATTTGGGCCGACTTGGGGGCGGCGGCCACCCGCATGTCCGGCCAGGCCTCCTTGAACCAGCCCGCCGCGCCGCAGTGGTCAAAGTGGGCGTGGGAGAGAAACAGCCAGGCCGGGGTGCGCTGGCCCAGGATGGCCCGGGTGTCGTCCAGGTAGGACTGGGTCAGGCAGGAAAGGCCCGCGTCGAAAAGGGCGGGCTGGGGCGCGTCCAAGAGAAAAGAGGGCATCGATGAATTGCCCAGCCGGTAAAAGCCAGGAGTTATTTCGTAGGGGCCGTCGCTTGTGGTGGTCACGGGCTCGCCTCCGCTGGGTGCCCTTAATATGTATGGCCCCGGCTGGGTGTGCAAGGGGCGATTAATCTGGGCCTGTCCAGGCCAACGGCCCCTTTACTTTTCCAGGGTGTAGTCGGCCTGGTAGTTCAGCACCGCGTCGCCGCCGGTGTCCTTGTCGTCCAGGCCGGTGACGTAGCCGCCCTCATAGCTGAGGGCGCCCTTTATGCCCTTGAAGCGGCCGGTGCCCTTCATGAAGCTGCCCTTGCCCGTGACCGAAGGCAGCTTCGCCCCGTCCTTGAAATGCTCCTGGCCTTGGCACTTGAAATAGATGGTGGAACCGTCGGCGAAGCTTATCTTGCCGTAACCGCCGTGGTCGCGCTCTCCCCCCTGGCGGTCGTAAACGTCGAAGTTGCCCTGACTCGAGAAGGAGGCCGCTTCGCCGCCGGGAAACAGCGCCACCCCCTTGTGCTCGTACAGGCCCAACAGGTGATCCTCGGCGTCAGGGGCCTTCATCTTGTGCACCTGGGTCAGATGGCTCACTTCCTTCCAGGTCATTTTCTGCCCGGCTTGGGCCGGAGCCCAGGCCAACAGGGTCAGGGCGGCCAGCGCCGTCAGCGCCGCCGCCGCTTTGATACGGTGTCGCATGGTCCTCTCCTGTCTCGCCAACGCCCCGGCCGGTTGCCGGCCTAGCGAGGCGTATTCTTCTTGAACTTCTTCACCACCTGGCTGTCGGGCACGAACAAATAGGCGATCCCGGCCAAACATAGCCCGGCGGCCATGAACAGCCAAACCCCCCACAGGTCGCCTGCGCCGGTGATGGCGTCGGGCTCCTTGAACACCAGCAGGCCCGAGATCTGCATGACCAGGGCCGGGCCGATCATCAAGAAAAGGTTGGATGCGGTCATGGCCCGGGCCGCCAAATGGGAGGGCACCAGCTCCCTGATGTGGGCGAACATTATCTGGCCCGGCGAGGAGATGAGGCCCAGCACCAGGAACAGGCCGTACACCGCCCAAAAGGGCATGCCATGGGGCAGCAGGCCCAAGAGCAGGAACAGCAGCACCAGCAGGAACAGGGAGGGGATGATGACGTACTTGCGGGTGCCCAGCAGGGAGTCGCTGAGGCGGCCGAAAAGGGGCAGGCCCATGATGGTGCCCAGCGAGGCGCACAACAGGGCGTTGCCGGTCTGCACCTGGTTTAGGCCCAGGGCATAGATAAGGTAAGGCCCGCCCCAAAGGCCCAGCAGGGTCATGGTGCAGCCGTAGCGGAAGAGCTGGCCCATGCTTATGATCCAGTAGGCCGGCATCCTGAGCACCTGCCCCAGCCCCCTTAGGGGGTTTTCCCGCACCACGGGGGGAGCCTCGACCCCCGGGGGCCGCTCGCGCAGGACCAAGACGAGGGCCGCCACCTGGACCAGGGCCACGGCGGCCACGGCCAGAAAAGACCCCCGCCAGCCCATGGCCTGGGACAGGAACACCAGGGGGGTGGTGGCGCTCAACTGGCCCAACACGCCCAGGGACATGAACAGGCCGGCGATGGTGGCGAAGCGGTTCGGCGGGAACCAGATGGCGAACAGGTAAAGGGGCCCCATGAGGTTGCAGCTCATGCCCACCCCGATCATGGCTCGCGCCGCCACGGCCATCCCGGAACTGGAGGCCGTGGCGAAAAGCACCGCCCCGATCACCCCCACCAGGCTGACCAACGGCATCACCTTGCGCGCACCCAGGCGGTCCAAGGCCATGCCCAGGGGAATCTGGCACAAGGCGAAACCGTAGAAAAAGGCGGCGGAGAGATCGCCCAGCTGGGAAGCGGTCAACTCGAGGTCGCGGCTCAAATCCGGGCTGATGACCGTCACCGACACCCGGTAGAACATGCTCAGGTTGAAGCCCATCAGGCAGGTGGCGAAGATAGCCCAGGCGCGGCCTCGCGAGGCGTTGTACGAATTGCTTTCCATGGAGCGATATTGTAACCCAGAGAGGCCCGAAGGTGGCATGAAACCTGGGGGAAAAGCAGGCCGTCTTCCTTTAGGGTGCCGCCATGCGGTACACGCGGGCGCAACGGGCGGCCAAGGCCTCCATGCGCCGCCGCTCAAGCTCCCCCAACTCCCCTCCCCCCAGGCTGGCCCCCAGGTAACCGTTTATCACCACCGTGGGGGTGGTTTCCAGCACCCGGTAGAGCTTGGCCGGATCGCCGGCCTGCAAGTAGAGCGAAACGTCGTTGATGAACAAGACCCGGGCCGGGGCCGCCAGGTAGGCGGCGAAGACCTCCTCGATGCGCTCAGCGTTGCCTCGGGCCAGGGCCAGCACCTCATCGGGGGTCCTGCCGGTGAGGCGGGGGGCGGTGATGGCCGGGGCGTAGTGGCGCGGGGCCACTCCGGGCGGGGGAGTCAGCTTGCCCCCCACCCCCCGGGTCATCTCCGGGGCCATGTCGATGAGGGCCAGGCTTTTCTCGCCTTGGGCCGCGAAGCTTTCCATGAGCCGGGCCAGCAGGCCGGTCTTGCCGGTGTTCACCTCCCCGGCGATGAGGGTCCAGGAGCCCTTGAGCTCCTCCAGGGGCGGCAGGGCGGAAAGCATCACATCGCTCCCAGCTTGCCCAGCAAAAAGCGCGCGGCCAACAGGGAGGTGATGGCCAGGGTGATGAAACCCAGGATGTTGAGCCCCCAGGAATTGACCCGCCCGCCGTAAAAGCGCCGTTGGTTGAGCATGTAGAGGATCACCCCGATGATAAGGGGGGTGCCGCACAGGCCCAGGGCCAGCATAACCGGCAACAGCAGGAAGAAGCCGCCCTTGATGAAGGGCCCCACCGTGCTCAGAAGCACCCCGCCTATCAACACCAGCTTGAAGCGCCGGTCTTCGCGGTCCGGGGGCAGGCCGGCCTTGTCAAAGATGAAAAAGGCGGCGGCCAGATAGGTGGGCATGATGGTGGAGAAGGTGGCCGCCCACAGCCCGGCCAGGAACACCGCCCCCGCCCCCGGCCCCAGCAGAGGGTCCAGGGCCAGGGCCACGTCGCCGGCCAGGCGAACCGTGATCCCCGCCGGGTGCAGCACCGCCGCCCCCACCAGGAAGATGGCCAGGCTGTACAAGCCGAAGGCCAGGCCCATGGAAACCACGGTGTCGAAGCGGGCCAGGGGCAAATCTCCCACGGTCCAGCCCCGGGCGTTGGTGTTGTAGGTGTGCATGCCGATTATGGTGATGTGCACCGCCCCGCCCATGATGGCCGCGGCCATGAGCGCCGGGGCCGCCCCGCCGGGCAGGCCGGGCAGCAGGCCGCTCAGGATGGCCCCAGGGTCCAGGGGGGCCCGAAGGGCGGTGATTACGAAGCAGGCCACGATTCCAACCACCAGAACCTTGCACAGCATCTCCAGCCAGCGGTAGCCGCCGCGCAAAAGCAGGGCCGAGAGCACCAACGCGTAGGCCAGGCCCCACCAGGGCGAGGGGATGCCGGTGATGAGTCCGGTGACCCCCACCAGGGCGTTCATGAGCACTATGGCCGCCAGGTATGTTGCCAAGACCGCGTCCACGGTCAACACCCAGCCCCAGGCCCGCCCCAGGCGCTCGGTGGCGGCGGCGATGATGCCCCGGCCCTCCAGGATGCCGATGCGCGCGGCCAGGTACTGGGCGGTGGTGCCGAACACCGCGCTGAGGACCACCACCCACAGCAGTTCGTAGCCAAAGGAGGAGCCGGCTATGGCCACGCTGGCCAGGGTGGCCGGCCCGCAGGCCACCGCGCTCACGATCCAGGCGGGCCCCATCTGGCGGGCGTAATTCATCCAACGGGCGGGCATGGGGCCTCCGGGGCAAGGGGTTAATTCAGCCCTTCAATTTACCACAAGCCGCCCCGCCGCCAAGGGCCGGGCTTTGGCGCGGCGGGCCGGGCTGTGATAGCTTTTATTTTATCTCCAGGGAGGCAGATCGACATGACCGATAGTTTCATCGCCGGCTTCGCCCCTCCGCCGGACGACGGCGGCCCGGCCTGGTGGTTCATCTATTGCCAGGACAAGCTTCTGGTGACCCGGGACGGCCCGCCCCGCCTGCCCTTGGTCCGCCGGGCCTCCGAGCTGGGGCTGGAGTTGGACGCGCCCCGCTATCTGGGCCTCTGGCAAGGCCGGCCCTGCTACGTCGCCTGGGCCCCCGGGCAAGCGCCGCCTCCGGCTGGCTATGACTGGCACGGACTCTACGGGTTGGCCCTGGGCTGGCCCGAGGCCCTCACCGCCCTGGGCGGCCGGGCCAAGCAGATATTGGCCTGGGAGAAACGCAACCGCTTTTGCGGGGCCTGCGCCGCGCCCATGGCCGACGACCCCAAGGAGCGGGCCCGGCGCTGCCCCCGCTGCGGCCTGGTGGCCTATCCCCGGGTGTCCCCGGCGGTGATCGTGGCGGTCCGGCGCCGGGACAAGGTACTCCTGGGCCGCTCGCCCCGCTTCGCGCCGGGACGCATGAGCGTGCTGGCCGGTTTCGTGGAACCCGGCGAAACCCTGGAGCAGACCGTGGCCCGGGAGTTGGCCGAGGAGGTGGGGGTGCAAGTGGAGGACATACGCTACGTCGCCTCCCAGCCCTGGCCCTTCCCCGACTCCCTGATGATCGGCTTCACCTGCCAATGGGCCGGGGGAGAGATCAACATCGACGGCGAAGAGATCGTGGAGGCGGGCTGGTACGGCCCCGGGGAGCTGCCCCGCATCCCCCCCCGCTCCACCATCGCCCGCCAACTCATCGACCTGGTCATCGGCGATTCGGCCGAGCTTGACCCCGGCGGCGGCTGGCGCTAAAGTTCAACCGCCCGCCCTCGCATCAAGGAGCAGTCCGTGTATCCCCTGGTCCGCACCGCCAAGGTGGCGGCGGCCGCCCTGGCCGGCCGCCCCATGAGCCTAACCGGCACCTCGCGCATCAACCTGCGGGTGTGGCCCGGCGACTTGGACCTTTATCTGCACATGAACAACGGCCGCTACCTGAGCCTCATGGACCTGGGACGGCTGGACTTCATCATCCGGGTGGGCATGCTGCCCTTCATGCGCCGCCAGGGCTGGCGGCCCCAGTTGGCCGCGGCCACCACCCGCTTCTGGCGCTCCTTGCAGCCTTTCAGCCGCTTCAGCCTGAACACCCGGGTGGTGTGGTGGGACGAAAAGTGGATATACATGCACCATGAAATGGTGCGCGAAGGCCGGGTGGCGGCCCAAGGCATGGTGAAACTGGTGATTAAGTCCCCCCAAGGGACCGTGGCTCCGCCCCAGGCGGCCCTCGCCCTGGGAGTGGACCCGCGTCCAGCCCCGGAGCCCCCGCCGGGCCTGGCCGCCTGGATACACTGGGAGCAGGAGATCAAAAACGGGGGCCCCGCCGCGGCCGGCGAAGCCGGGGAAGCCAAGCCCTAGGGCAGGTCCAGGGCGGCGCGCACCGAGCCCAAAAGCTCCTCATTCAAAAATGGTTTGGTCACGTAGCCCTGCACTCCGTGGACGGTGATTTCCTCCACCACCTCCGGGGACAGATATCCGCTGACCACCACCACCTTGAGCCCCGGGGAAAGCTCCCTCAGCCGGGCCAGGCAACCCAGCCCGCCGATGCCCGGCATGTTCACATCCAAAAACACCAGGTCGAAGCCGCCGGCCCGGCCGCGATAAAGCTCCAGTGCCTCTTCGCCGCTGGAGGCCAGGGCCACCTGATAGCCGGCCTCGGACAGCACCCGGCGCCCCAGGAGTTGGATGGCGGCCTCGTCGTCCACGATAAGGATGCTCTCGCTGCCCCCGGCGGCTTCCTGGCAGGTAGCTCCCCGGGCCGGTTGGGCCGAGCCGCCGTCTAGCGGAAAATAAAGCTCAAAACTGGCCCCCCGGCCTGGCTGGCTATGGCAGTCAATATGGCCGCCGTGGGATTTAACGATGCCGTACACCGTGGAGAGCCCCAGGCCGGTGCCCTGGCCGGGCTCCTTGGTGGTGAAGAGGGGTTCGAAGATGCGGGCCCGGGTGGCGGGGTCCATGCCCTGGCCCTGGTCTCCCACCGTGAGCCGGAGATAGCGGCCGGGCGCGAGATGGCCTTGGCCCGCCGTGGATTCGCTGTCCTGGTGGTGGCTGGCGGTGCCGAAAAGCAGGCGGCCGCCCCGGGGCATGGCGTCGCGGGCGTTGTTCGCCAGGTTGATCAAAACCTGCTCCATCTGCACCGGATCGCCCCGCATGGCTTCAAGCCCGGGCTCCAGATCCAACTCCACCGAGAACATCTTGGGCAGGGTTCGCCGCAAAAGCTCGGCCACCTCCTGAACCACCTGGTTTAGATCCAACTCCACCATTTGGGGCTCGCCCCGGCGGCTGTAGGTCATGATCTGGCGCACCAGGCTTTGGGCCCGACGGCTGACCGCCAGCACCTGTTCCAGATCGGCGGCGTTGGTTTTTCCCCGGTGGGCGTTGCGCAGGGCCAGTTCGCTGTAGCCCATGATCACCCCCAGGCTGTTGTTGAAATCGTGGGCGATGCCCCCGGCCAGGGTTCCGATGGCCTCCAGCTTTTGGCTTTGCCTGAGCTGGGCGTCCAGGCGCGCCCGCTCCTGTTCCGCCCGCCGCCGCCGGCTGATGTCCCGGAACACCAACACCACGCCGTCCACCTCGCCCCGCTGGTTTTTTATGGGCGCCCCGCTGTCTTCGATGGGCAGACGGCGGCCGTCCCGGGCCATGAGCAGGGTGTGGTTGGCCAAGCCCGCCACCGTGCCCGAGGCCAGGACCTTCTGCACCGGATCGGCCGCCGGCCGCAAAGTGTGCTCGTTGATGATCTTGAACACCTCGCCCAAGGGACGGCCCGAGGCCTCGGATGGCGTCCAGCCGGTAAGCCCCGCCGCGGTGGGATTCATAAAGGAAACCCGTCCCTGGCGGTCGGTGGCGATCACCGCGTCGCCTATGCTGGACAAAGTGGTGGCCAGCCATTGCCGGCCGGCGGTTAGTTCGGCCTCGGTTCGCCGCAGGCGCTCCACCATGCGCCCGGCCAATATCCCGAAGCCAAGAAAGAAGGCCAGTATCAACAGGCGGATATAAAGCTCATGGGGAGGAACCGCGGTGATGAGCAGCCCCCAAAAGGTCCCCTGGTAAAACCAGAGGTAATCCACGAGGCTGTCCACGAACCAGAGGAGTATGCCCGAAAACAGGGCCAGGGCGATTATTTTGTGGCTGGTGCGCAAGGGCGGGTCGCTTTCTTGTCTCCCAAAAGCGGAAGACGAAACCGGTTGCCCCCACGTTTAAATGGTGGCAGAGGAAACCAATAGTTACAACCTGATTTGGTGGGGGGACAAACCTCGCCCGCCGGCTAAACTCGATCCAGGCCGGCGGCCAAGGCGGCTCCGGCGGCGCGGGCCTCTTGCAGGTACTCGGGATGCCCGCTCACGTCGCCCTCTAGGTCCAGGCCACGGTAGAGAAGGCTCTGACTAAGCTCCATATCCAACACGTCCATGAAATAGCGCACGGTGAGAAGCACCCCATCGAAAAGCTTCTTGCCGTGGGTGGCGCCCACCGAGATGAACAGGCCCTTGCGCTTGGGGGTCCACTGGCCGAACTTCACCTTATCGATCCAGTATTTCTTGACCCACAGGCTCTGGAAGCGGTCCATCATGATCTTGGTGTGGGCGCTGACCGTGTAGAAAAAGATGGGCGAGGAGAGGATCATGGCGTCGCTGGCCAGGCACAGGTCGTAGAGGCCCTGGAAGTCGTCGTCGATGACGCAGCGGCCGTCCTTTTTGCAACCGTAGATCTCCAGGCAGGGAGATATGTTCAAATCCCTGAGCGCCACCTTTTCCACGGTGGCCCCGGCCTCGAGGGCCCCTTGTACGGCCTGGTCTGTAAGCAGGGCGCTGTTGCCTCCCCGGCGGGGGCTGCCATATATGGCCACGATGCGGCTCATGCTGCTCTCCTCATGGGTTTTATAGCTGGGGCAATTTTAGCATAACCTCCCCGGCCCTTTCCCCCTGGCCCGCCCAAAGAGTATAAATAAGAACTAACCACGGAAGGAGCCATGGAAAGTCTCACCCTGACCAAGGACATGCTTCTGGTGCTGGCCCTCATCGGGCTGGCCGTTTTTCTATTCGTGGTGGAATGGGTGCGGGTGGACGTGGTGGGCATCCTGATGATGGTGCTCGCCCCCCTGTTGGGCTTGGTCACTCCCCAGGAGGCATTTTCCGGCTTGGCCAGCAACGCGGTGGTTTCCATCATCGCGGTGATGATAATCGGCACCGGCCTGGACCGCACCGGTCTGGTGAACCTAGTGGTGGGTCCGGTGCTCAAGCTGGCCGGAGGCCACGCCCGGCGGGTGGTGGTGCTCATCTCGGCCACGGTGGCGGGCATCAGCAGCATCATGCAAAACATCGGGGCGGCGGCCCTGTTTCTGCCGGCGGTGCAGCGCATCAGCCGCGGCCAGATGATCCCCATCTCCCGCCTGCTCATGCCCATCGGCTTCGCGGCCATTCTGGGGGGCACCCTCACCCTGGTGGGCTCCAGCCCCCTGATTCTGCTCAACGACCTCATCAAGCCCTTTGGCCTGGCCCCCTTCAGCCTTTTCTCGGTGACTCCGGTGGGGCTGTGCCTGGTGGCGGCGGGCATCATCTACTTCGCGGTGCTGGGCCCCTACGTGCTGCCCCAGGGGGTCACCCCCCCGGCGGAGCGGATGTGCCATTTGCACCCGGTGGGCGGGGAGCACTTCGAGGTGGTCATCCCCCCCGAGCTGCCCCAGTCCCTCACCGCCGAGATCATGGCCCGGCGCTACGGGGTGCATCTGGTGGGCCTGGAAAAAACCGACCATGGCGAGAAGCTGCTGGCCCCGGACGAACGCAGCGTGCTCTACTCTGGCGACGTGGCTGCGGTGCTGGCCGAACCCACGGCCCTGGAGCGCCTGGCCGGTGATTTCAACCTGGAGATACGGCCCCGGCTGGAGGCCTTTGCCGAGGAGTTGAGCCCTCAGCAATGGGGGGCGGTGGAGGCGGTGGTGGCCCCCCGCTCGGAGCTGGTGGGCAAGACCTTGGGGCAGGTGCACTTCGTCACCAAGTTCCAGCTCAACCCGGTGGCCATCTTCCGGGGGGAAACCCCCAACGAGGTGCGCCTGGAGGAGTTGGAGTTGAGGGAAGGCGACAGCCTGCTCATGGAGGGGCCCTGGCGGCGCTTCCGCATCCTGGCCGAAAAGGGCTGGCTGATCTTCTGCACCCCGGTGCGGGAGGAGCCGCCGGCCACGGGCAAGGCGGCCTGGGCCGGAGTCTGGCTGGCGGTGGCGCTCATCATGATCCTGGGTTTCAAGGTGCAGTTGGGCCTGGGGCTCTTGACCGGGGCCCTGGGCATGATGATAACCCGGGTGATCCGGGTGGACGAGGCCTACCAGGCGGTGGATTGGCGCACCGTGTTTCTCTTGGCCGGGTTGTTGCCCCTGGGCATGGCCACCCTCAAGACCGGGGCCGCCGCCTGGCTGGCCCAGGAGATTCTGCACCTGGCCGGCCCCCTGCCCCCCCTGGCCCTGCTGGCGGTGGTTGGGGCCCTAAGCACCGCCTTCACCCTGGTGGTGAGCAACGTGGGGGCGGTGGTGCTCTTGGTGCCCATCGCGGTGCAGCTGGCCCTGCAGGCCGGAGCCGACCCCCGCCTGGCCGCCCTGGCCGTGGGCCTGGCCACCAGCAACTCCTTCATCCTGCCCACCCATCAGGTAAACGCCCTGTACATGGGGCCGGGGCGCTACCACTCCACCGACTTCATCAAGGCCGGGGCCGGGCTTTCCCTGCTGTTTCTGGTGGTGATGCTGGCGGTGCTGCACTTCCTGTACTGAGGCGGAGGCCAACAGCAGGGATTTGTTGGGTTTCGCTTCGCTCTACCCAACCTGCGCGATTCTGAATAGGGCCAATCTAGTAATAGCCGTCATCGCGAGGAGCATCTCCGCTAGAGATGCGACGTGGCGATCTTCGCTTTCCCCCATGCGGAAAGGGCCGTGTCTGGTCAGCGCAGGCATGACAAGGGAAAAGGAAGATTGCCACGGCCGGGCAGACCGCGCGTTTTGGTTCCGCCCCGCGCTGGCCGCTGCCCGGCCTCGCAATGACAGCTGTTTCTGGATGTAATGTGAGAAAGTCGGCCCGCTCACCCAGCGGCACAGCCAGGTGGTGCTAGGCTAGGCGTCCGGCGAGCGCAGACCGCAGGCGTATTTTCATATACGCCGAGGCCTCCGCGATGCCGGCAACACAGCCCACGGGCAGCTGGCGAAGCCGCCGCCTAAGCTAGCATTTCGGGCGTAGGAACTGCCTTGTGGGGATTTAGAATTCCCGCCGGGTCGAACAGGCGCTTGATGGCGCGCATCAACTCCATGGCCACCGGGTCCAACTCGGCCCCCACGTAGCCCAGCTTGGTCGAGCCCACCCCATGCTCCCCGCTGAGGGAGCCCCCCACCTTGAGCACCTGGGCGAAGATGTCGGTGACCGCCTGGTGGGCCTGGCGGTTTTGCTCCGGGTCCGAGGCGTCGTACATCACGTTGACGTGCAGGTTGCCGTCCCCGGCGTGGCCGAAGGTGGGGATGAGCACCCCGCGCCTCTCGCCGATGGCATGGATGGCCCTGACCGTCTCGGCCAGGCGGCCCAGGGGCACCACCACGTCCTCGTTAAGCTTGCTGGGGGCCAGGTTGTACATGGCCGGTCCCATGGCCCGGCGGGCCCGCCAAAGGTCGGCGGACTCGGCCTCGTCCAAGGCCAGGCGCACTTGGTGGCCGCCGTGCTGTTCAAGCACCCGGGCCAGGCGCCCGCCCTGGCCGGCCACCACTTCCGGAGCCCCGTCCACGTCGATGAGCACCATGGCCTCCACCTCGGGGGGCAGGCCCAGGCCCATGTGGGCGTCCACCGCCTTCAAGCTCTGGGGGTCGATGAACTCCAGGGCGGCGGGGATGATGCCGCTCATGAGCACCGCCTGCACCGCCCGGGCGGCGGCCTCCAGGTCGTGGAACAGGGCGTTAACCGTGGCCTTGGCCTCGGGCTTGGGCAAAAGTCGCAGGGTCAGTTCGGTGATGACCGCCAGGGTGCCCTCGCTGCCCACCAAAAGGCGGGTGAGATCGTAGCCCACCACCGTCTTCATGGTGGAGCGGCCGGTGCGCATAACCCGGCCGTCGGCCAACACCGCCTGCAAGGCCAAGACGTAGTTCCGGGTGACCCCGTACTTCACCGCCCTGAGCCCGCCGGCGTTTTCCGCCGCGTTGCCCCCCACGGTGCAAAACTCCACGCTGGCCGGGTCCGGGGGGTAGAACATGCCCTGGGCCTCGGCGGCCCGTTGCAGGTCGGCGGTTATCACCCCCGGCTGCACCACGGCCACCTGGTCGGCGGGGTCGATCTTGACGATGCGGTTCAGGCCCGCCAGGTTCAGGACCAGGCCCCCGGCCACGGGCAGGGAGCCGCCGGATTGGCCGGAGCCCGCCCCCCTGGGCACCACCGGCACCCCGTGGGCGGAGGCGGCGGCCAAAACCCTGGAGATCTGTTCCACGCCCACGGCCCGCACCACCGCCTCGGGGGGATAGCTTTTGCCCGTGGCGTCATAGGAGTAGAGCAGGCGATCCTCCGGGCCGTCGCTGTAGTGCTCGGGTCCGGCGGCCTGCATCAGGGCGTTGCGCACGGCGGGGTCCATGCATCCTCCAGGGTTGCGCCCGGGGGCGGCGTAGTACAATGCTAACTTAATACCATAGCCCGAGGAAGCAATCTTGCACTCCATCCGCCGCCACACCGCCCTGCTCCTGATCCTGGCCGCCCTGGGCCTGAGCCTGGCCTGCGCCCCGGCCCCGCCGCAAGCCCTTCGCCTGCCCCTCCAGGAGCTGGACTCCCTGCTGCCCCGGCCCGGGCAGGGCGGTTGCCTGCTGCGGCCGGGCTACCAGGCCCAGCGGGCGGCGGACTACCTGGCCCGCTACTTCGACTGCTGGACCCGGCCCACCCCCCGGCACAGCCTGGCGGAGCTTTGGTCCCTGGCCCAGCCGGTGGTGGAAAAACCCGGCCTGGGCATCAACCTGCGGCCCCGGCCCGAGACCTGGTATCAGACCCTGTGGCAAGAGGCCGGGGGACCGGCCTACCCCAGCGCCGACTGGAAGGGCCTGACCCTGGGGCCCTGCCATCTGCGGGTGCTGCCCACCGCCGAGCCGGATTTCTCCACGGGCCCGGGAGGCGGCTTTCCCTTTGACCGCCTGCAACAAACCTCCCTGCCCGGCGGCCTGCCGGTGCGGGTGTGGCATGTGAGCCCCCGGGGCGATTGGCTGGTGGCCGAAACCCCCCTGGCCCTGGGCTGGCTGCCGGCGGGGGCGGTGGCTCGGGTGGGCCCCGAGCAGGCCCGGCGCTGGATGAAAGGGCCGTTCCTGGCGGTGACCAGGGACCAGACCCCGGTGCGCGCCCTGGGCGGCGGTTTTGTTTTCGACGCATCCCTGGGCTGTCTGCTGCCCCTTGATGGCCGTCAAGGGAGCCTCTGGCCGGTGCTGGCCCCCCTGGGGGTGGTGCGGGGCGAGGCGGTGTTGGGCCGTTGCACCCTGCCCTTGTCCAGCGCCGCGCCCTTCCCCCTGCCTTTCACCCCGGCCAACCTCTTGGCCCTGGCCCGGCCCCTGCTGGGCGAGCCCTATGACTGGGGCGGGCAATGGGGATACCGCGACTGCTCGGCCCTGACCCGGGACCTTTTGGCCCCCTTTGGCCTGTGGCTGCCGCGCAACTCGGCCGACCAGGCCCGGGCCGGCGCGGAGGCGGTCTCCTTGGATGGGTTGGATGACAATGAAAAACAGGAGCTTATACTCAAGCGCGGCCTGCCCTGGCTCAGTCTGTTGTACCTGCCCGGCCACGTGATGCTCTATCTGGGCGCGCCGGGCGGCGAGCCCCGGGTGCTCCAATCCCTGTGGGGTTTCAAGACCCGGGGGCCGGCGGGCGAGGGCCGCCGCCTGGTGGGGCGGGTGGTGGTCAGCGATCTGACCCCCGGGGCCGAGCTGCCCGATCTGGCCCGCCCCGAGGGCCTACTTTTGCACCGCCTCAGCGCCATGGCCCTCCTGGCCCCGCCCCAAGCCCTGTGCCCCAAGTCCGACTAATTCGATATATTCAATACCTTGGCGCGATATAGATCGATATTAACGATTTGACCTCACGGCCGTCTTGGCTAAAGTTAACTAAGGCCGCCTGCAATCAGGTGTTTAAGTTCAAGGCGGCCTTTTTGCGAGCCGGGAGAGAGCCATTTTCAAAGCAGCCCCTCAAAACGACACCCACGGCCAAGAGATCAGCCGCCTGTTGGGGGCCAAGGCCCAAGAGCTTTTCGCCGACGGCCGCATGCTCTGCGCCCCGGCGGTGCTCACCGCCCTCAACCGGGGCTTGGGCGGCGGCTTGGACCAAAGCCTCATCAACAACCTCTGCGCCGGCTTGGTGGAGGGCCTGGGAGGGGCCGGCTGCCTCTGCGGGGCGGTTTCCGGGGCCTGCCTGGGCCTGGGTTTGTTTCTGGGCGCGGGCAAGGATGGCGGCCGCTCCAGCCGCCGGGTGGCCGCTGCCGGCAAGGAGTTGCACGACGCCTTCAAGGCCCAGAGGGGCTCCACCTGCTGCCGGGTGCTCACCAAAAAGGTCAAGCACGAAAAAATGGCCCATTTCGAGCAGTGCGCCGAATTGAGCGGCCTGGCCGCCGAACTGGCCTGCCAGTCGATCCTGGCCCAGCGGCCCGAACTGGCCCAGGCGGCGGACCTGGACTATCTGCGCCGTGGGGTCAAAAAGAAAACCAGCCTAGCCCGCCTGATCACCGCGATTTCAGCCTAACCTTCCCACCCAGCAACACCCTTTGGTATAAAAATCGCACCTTGCCGGGGCGTGGCCCCTACTTTACCGTCCAGGGGCCCCCCTGGGGGTGCGGGTAATTATTACGCATCATATCCATGGCTTAAGGCAAAAAGAAAGCGCCGGGTGGCTAGTCCCGGCGCTCTCTAGGAAAGGAGAAAAGGCTGTTAGAAGCTGGTTGCTCTAAGATACAAGCAATTAGGATGCCAACTGCCAACCAAAAGCCTTTTCTCCTTGGTTAATCCATTGATATCAGCAACTTGTCCCAGAAGGCCCTCTGCGCTCCCCGCCGGCTGACAAGCCGTGCGGGTACAAATTTTTGAACCGCCATTGGGGCTTCCGAGAATCACTTTGCATAACCCGCCTTAATCAATGCCAAAAATTCAGTTCAAAAATCAACACTCACAGGGAGTGATTCCCGGAGCCGGAAAATCCAGGCATAGCTCGGCCACCAGTTGGCGGATGTTGTCCAAGGCGGCGTGGTCTTCCAGGTTGACCGCCGTCTGGTGGACCAACCCGGCGACTAGGTCCATCTCGGCCACGCCCATGCCCCGGCTGGTGAGGGCCGGAGTGCCCAAGCGCAGCCCGCTGGGGTCGTGGGCCGGGCGGGGGTCGAAGGGGATCTTGTTGGCGTTGGCCACGATGCCCGCCCGCTCCAGGCCGGAGGCCAGGGCCTTGCCGGTGAGCCCGGCGGCCCCGGCGTCGATGAGCGCCAGGTGGTTGTCAGTGCCCCCGGTGACCAGGGTGAGGCCCCGGGAGAGTAGTCCCTCGGCCAGGGCCTTGCTATTTTCCACCACCCGGCGGCAATATTCGCGGTAATCCGGGGAGGCGGCCTCTTTCAGGGCCACCGCGATGGCCGCAGTGGTCTGGTTGTGGGGCCCGCCCTGCAGGCCGGGGAACACCGCCTTGTCGATGGCCGCGGCCAGTTCTTGCCGGCAGAGGATCATGCCTCCCCGGGGGCCGCGCAAAAGCTTGTGGGTGGTGGTGGTGACCACGTCTACGTGGGGAAAGGGCGCGGGATGCTGGCCAGTGAAGCACAGCCCGGAGATGTGGCTGATATCGGCCACCAGGCGTGCCCCCACCTCGGCGGCTATCTCGGCGAAGGCCGCGAAGTCGACGACCCGGGGATAGGAGGAGGCCCCGCAGAAGATCATCTGGGGCTTGAACTCCTTGGCCAGGCGGCGGGCCTGGGCGTAGTCGATGCGCCCGCTCTCCCGGCTCAGGCCGTAGGCGGCCACCTCATAAAAGAGACCCGAAAAGCTGGCCTTGGCCCCGTGGGTCAGGTGGCCGCCGGCGGCCAGGTCCATGCCCAGCACCCGGCCGCCCTTGCCCAAGAGCCCCAGGTACACCGCCATGTTGGCCGGGCTGCCCGAATAGGGCTGCACGTTGGCGTGCTCGGCCCCGAACAGGTCCTTGGCCCGGGTGGTGGCCAAGCGCTCGATCTCGTCGATGTTTTCCTGGCCCTGGTAGTATCGCTTGGCCGGGTAGCCTTCGGAATATTTGTTGCACAGGATGCTGCCGCTGGCGGCCAGCACCGCGTCCGAGGCGTAGTTTTCAGAGGGAATCATGCGCAGCACCGCGCTCTGGCGCCGCGTTTCCTTTTCTATGAGATCCGCGATCTCGGGATCAGTGGAGCGAAGAGGGTCCATGGGCTTGAGTTCCTTGGAGGTTACCGTAATAAGCGCTTAAACATGGCACAGCCCCCCCGCCTTGTCAACGCCGGGAGGCTTCCCTTGGCGGGCCCGCCGCTTTAGGGTAGAAAGAGATTTGGAGCAAACCAACCGCGCCCCTGTTGGAGATAAGTATTTGCCGTTAGAGGGATACAAAAACCTGGAGTTGACCGACAAGGAGTTTTTCACTCGCCATCTATGGTCCGGCCTCCCGGCCATCAGCGAGATGACCTTCTCCAACCTGTTCATGTGGAGCCACCACTACCAGCCCCAGTGGCGCCAGGAAGCCGGCTGCCTGTTGGTGGTGGTGTCCCCGGAGGGGGGCGCGCCCTTTGGCCTGCCTCCGGCAGGGGCCGGGGACAAGGCCCGGGCCGCCGAGGCCCTGTGCCGTGACCTGGCCCGGGCGGGCCTCGCCCCCGGCCTGCAACGGGTGGGCGAAGCCCTAGCCCGGGAGCTGGAGGCCTCGGGGCTCTTCGCCGCCGCCCTTGACCGCGACAACAGCGACTACGTGTATCTGGCCTCGGATCTGGCCGAGTTGCCCGGGCGGCGTTTTCACCGCAAAAAGAACCACTTCAACAAGTTCGTCAAAAACTTCGAGTTCAGCTACCAGCCCCTGGAGGCCGAGCTTATCCGCCAGGTCTTGGACATGCAGGAAACCTGGTGCCAACTGCGCGAGTGCCACCAGGACCCGGGCTTGGCCAGCGAGGACCGGGCCATATTCCAAGCCCTGACCAACTACGAGCACCTGGACTACTCCGGCGGGGTTGTCCTCGTCAACGGCCGGGTGGAGGCCTTCAGCCTGGGCGAGCCCCTGTCGCCGGATACGGCGGTCATCCATATAGAAAAGGGCAACCCGGACTTCGACGGCATCTACGCGGCCATCAACAAGCTCTTCGTGGCCAACGCCTGGGCGGATATGGTCTACATCAATCGGGAGCAGGACCTGGGACTCAGCGGCCTGCGTCAGGCCAAGGAGTCATACCAGCCCCATCATCTGATCAATAAGTATATGGTTACGCCGAACTTTTTATAGGCTGCCCCGGCCCGGGCGCGCTTGCGTCCCGAAGGGGTTTGCGCTAGCCTGATACTACGCTGGGGCCGTGGGCCGCGGCGGTGAAAAAGGAGTAAGCAGCTAGGTGGAACTAAAGCCATATCAACAGAGACTGGCCCGCCTTTTGGCTGGTTGTGGGGCCCTGTTTTTCGCCCCGGACCTGCGCCTCAAGGACGGACGCCCCACCCCATATTTCGTTAACCTGGGCAAGCTCAACACCGGCCGCCTGGCCCTGGAGATGGGCCGCTGCTTCGCGGGCTGGATCGCCGAGCACGATCTGGCCGAGGAGGCCCCGGTGATCCTGGGCCCCTCCTACAAGGGCAGCGCCCTGGCCCTGGCCACGGCCATGTGCCTGTGGCAGGACGATGTGGCCGACCTGGCCTTTGACTACGACCGCAAGGAAGCCAAGACCCACGGCGAGGCCAGCGGGGCCAAGGCCATGTTCGTCACCGGGGCCCTCACCCCCGGAGCCAAGGTGCTCGTCATCGACGACGTGGGCACCTCCATGGCCACCAAGCGCGACCTGCTGGACAAGCTGGCCGCCGAAGGCCAGCGCCTGGGCAATCCCTTCCAGGTGCAGGGGGTGCTCCTGGGAGTGGACCGCCAGCAGACCCAGGCGGTGTACGATGAAAAAGGACAACTCATCGAGGGAGTGCGCGGTCCCGACGCCCTGGCCGCCTTCGTTCAGGAGACCGGGGTCAAGGTGTGGGCCCTGCTGGGCATCCGGGAGATGGTTCACTTTTTGGCCGAGGTGGGCGAGCCGGTGAAGGTGGCCGGGGTGATGCGGCCCCTGGAGGCCGATGACGTGCGGCGAGTGGAAGAATACCTGGCCGTGTACGGACGGGAGAACTGAAACGTGCGCCGCGCCCTGGTGTCTCCCCTGCTCTCGGGCCTGGTGATACCGGGCCTGGGGCAGATCGTGAACCGGCAGGTGGGCAAGGGAGCCATCATGGTGGCGGCGGCCAGCCTGCTGTTCATGCTCACCCTGGGTTTCGCCTTTCACGAGATAAGCCAGGCGGTGCTGGCCCTGGACGGCTATGCCGGGCCGGACAAGCTGGCCGCCCTCAGGACCCAGCTCATCAAGCAAGGCGTGGTTTGGCTTTTGGTGTTGGGCGGGCTCATGGCCTGCCTGTGGATATACGGCGTCGTCGACGCCTGGCGGGGAGGCCGGGAGCGGGACGCCCAACTGGCCGGCCAATAAGGATTAGCAGCATGCGCTCCATAGTGATAGACGAACTCAGGCCGCCGGACATGGAAAAGCTCATCAGCCATCTGGAGGCTAATTTGGGCTCCTCCAGCCTGCCCGACGTCTTTTGGCTCCAGGTGCCGGACGAGTTGCTGACCCCGGACCAAAGAGAGCACGCTGAGTGCGGGCCCCACCGGGTGGCGGTGGTGACGGAGCTGGACAGCATGCGCCTGGAGCTTCTGGTGCGCTCGTCCCAAAGCCTGCGCTGCTCCTGCACCGGCTACGTCACCAGCGCCCAGCGGGACTGGCTCATAAATTTCATGGATGATCTAATCGACCAACTTCAGCTGCAAACCTAGGAGAGGATATGCGGCCGGGTATGACCAAGGGCGGCGGCCGGGGAAGCTACCAAGATTTGGAAGCCACCAGCCTCCTGTGCCCCCGCTGCGGCAAGGCCCAGCCGGTGCGGCGCCGCTTGCTGTTGGTATTGCCCACCGGGGAGAAATATTCCTATCTCTGCGCCGTTTGCGGCGAGGAGGTGGGCAGCAAGACCGAAACCGGACCGATCAAAGGGGTTATTCAAACCCTGGATTAGGCGTGCCAGTTGAACCAGCTTAAACCTCAGCCCGTCAGGGCGCTCATCACCGGCGGGGCCGGCTTCATCGGGAGCCACCTGGCTGGGCATCTTCTGTCCCTGGGGCAGCAGGTGGAGGTCATCGACGATCTTTCCACCGGCAGCATAGAAAACATCGAGGCCTACAAGGCCCACCCCGACTTTTCCTACACCATCGCCGAAATGCGCGACCAACCGTTGTTGGCGGAGATGGTGGACCGGTCCCAGGTGATCTATCACCTGGCCGCCGCGGTGGGGGTGCGCCTCATCGTGGAAAGCCCGGTGAAGACCATCGAGACCAACGTGGGCTGCACCGAGACGGTCTTGAAGCTGGCCAACAAGAAGGGCAAGAAGGTGGTCATCGCCTCCACCAGCGAGGTCTACGGCAAAAACGACAATGTGCCCTTCCGCGAGGACCACGACCTGGTGCTGGGGCCCACCACCAAGGCGCGCTGGTCCTATGCCTGCAGCAAGGCCATCGACGAATTCCTGGCCCTGGCCTATTGGCGGGCCCGGGGGCTGCCGGTGGTGGTGGCCCGCTTGTTCAACACCGTGGGCCCGGGCCAGACCGGACGCTACGGCATGGTGCTGCCCAGCTTCGTGCGCCAGGCCCTGAGCGGCCAGCCGGTCACCGTGTACGGCGACGGCGCCCAGAGCCGCTGCTTCTCGGCGGTGGAAGAGGTGGTGCGGTGCCTCTCGTCCCTGGCCGCGTCCCCGGCGGCGGTGGGCCAGGTGGTCAACGTGGGCTCCACCCAGGAGATCACCATCCTGGCCCTGGCCGAGTTGGTCAAAAAGCTCACCGCCAGCCGCTCGCCCATCAAGATGATCCCCTACGAGGAGGCCTACGAGGAAGGCTTCGAGGACATGCCCCGGCGCCTGCCCGATGTGAGCAAGCTCCGGGAGCTGGTGGGCTTTGTGCCGGAGATGGATATCATGGAGGTGGTCCAGTCGGTGATACGTTATTACCGGGAGCGTTAAGCCTGCCCCCTCAACCCCTAGGCGAGCCTCCTGAATGAAATTGCTTTACGCCTTCATCCTGGCCCTGACCGCCGCCGGCCTGTTGACCCCGGTGGTCATCGCCCTGGCCCGCCGCCTGGGCTGGGTGGTGGCTCCCCGCCAGGACCGCTGGCACCGCCGGCCCACGGCCATCTACGGCGGGGCGGCCATCTACCTGGCCTTCGTGATCAGTTGGCTGCTTTTGGGCGACCGGGACAGCCAAAGCCTGGTACTGGTGGGCTGCGCCAGCGCCATGTTCACCATCGGGCTCATCGACGACATCTTCGAACTCAAGCCCCAGGTGAAGTTCCTGGCCCAGCTTTTGGTGGCCACCGTGGCGGTGGCCCTGGGCCTGTCCTTTACCCTTTTGCCCTGGCCCTGGCTCAACGTGCCCTTCACCCTGCTGTGGCTGGTGGGGGTGACCAACGCGGTTAACATCCTGGACAACATGGACGGCCTCAGCTCGGGGGTGGCCCTTTCCGCCGGGTCCATCCTGGCCCTGGTGGCGGTCATGCACGGCGCGCCGGAGTTGGGCTTGTTGGCCGCCGGCCTGGCCGGGGCGGCGGGGGGCTTCCTCATCTACAACTTCAACCCGGCCAAGATATTCATGGGCGACTGCGGCAGCCTGTTCCTGGGCTTCACCCTGGCCGGCTGCACCATCCTGGGGGCGGGCGGGGCCAGCAACCTGGTGCTCTCGCTGCTCATCCCGGTGGGGGTGTTGGTGGTGCCCCTGTTCGACACCGCCCTGGTTTCCTTCCAGCGCACCAGCCACGGCCGTTCCATAGCCCAAGGGGGCCGCGACCACTCCAGCCATCGCCTGGTGTTTTTGGGGCTCAGCGAGCGCAAGGCGGTGCTCATCCTCATCGCGGTCAGCCTGGCCGGGGGGCTCGTGGCCCTTTGGCTACAGTACCTCAGCCCCCTGGTGGCGGCGGTGGTCATCGCGGTGGCGGTGGTGGTCTTTTTGTTCTTCGGGGTGTTTTTGGGCGGGGTTAAGGTCTACGGCCCCCAGGAACGCGCCCGGCCCCGCTGGCGCAGCCTGCTTCTGGACACGGTGGTGCTGCACAAGAAGCAGTTGGTGCAGATTCTGGCCGACCTGATGCTGCTTTCCGCCGCCTACACCGCCGCCTGGCTGCTGCGCTTCGAGGGCCACCTGGGCCCCGGCCAGATGCACCTGCTCACCAAGTCCCTGCCCTGGGTGCTCTCTGCCAAGATCGTCTGCCTGTGGCTCTTCGGGGTCTACCGGGGCGAGTGGCGCTACGTCTCGGTGCATGCCATGATCCAGCTGGCCAAGGCGGTTCTCCTGGGCTCGCTGTTGGTGGTGCTGGGCATCCTGATATTCTACCGCGCCCAGGGCTACAGCCTGGCGGCCGTCATCATCGACTTTTTCGTCAGCTTCCTTTTCCTGGCCGGATGCCGCTTCCTGGTGCGAGTGTTCACCGAGAGCATGGTCCAGAAAAAAGGCACCCCGGTGCTCATCATGGGGGCCGGCGACGGCGGGGAGCTGCTTTTGCGCGAATTGCGCAACAACCCGGCCCTGCCCTTCGTGCCGGTGGGCTTCTTGGACGACGACCCGGCCAAGCGCGGCTTGTTGATACACGGCATACCGGTGTTGGGCACGCGCCACGACATTGCCGGCCTGGCCCGTAAAATGGGGGTGGCCCGGGTGTTCATCTCCATCCTCGCCCCGGTGGAGGGAGGCATGGAGGAGGTCTTCACCATCTGCCGCCGGGCGGGCCTGGAGTGCGTGCGCATCCAGCCCATCGTGGAGCAAGAGCTTGCCCCGCCCCAGTAAACCGGAATATGCTGGCCCCATGGTCGCGCGCCGGCACGGGGACCTGGACTTGCACGCCTTCCCGGGGCTGGAGGCCCTGCCCGGCCTGCTGCACGTGGTCACCACCCGTGAGTTGGACCTGGCCTCTGCCGGACCCCGGGCCCAGCCCAACCTGGAGCGCCTGCGCCGGACCCTGGGGCTAAGGCGGCTGCTCTGGGCCCGCCAGGTGCATGGCACCGAGATCATGGCGGTGAGCGGAGAGGAAACCGCCCCCGTGGCCCAAGCCGACGGCCTGGCCACCGACCGGCCCGGGGTGGGTCTGCTCATCAAACAGGCCGACTGCCAGGCAGTGATCCTGGCCGCACCCCAGCGGGGAGTCATCGCTAACCTGCACGCCGGCTGGCGGGGCAACGCGGCGGGCATGCCCGCCAAGGGGGTGGAGTTCTTGGCCAGCCGCTACGGGGTGGCTCCGGACGAGCTCTACGCGGCGGTGAGCCCCAGCCTGGGGGCCTGCTGCGGCGAGTTCGTAAACTGGCGCAGCGAGCTGCCGGAGTGGTTCGAAAATTTCAGGGTGGGCGAAAACCATTTCGACCTGGAAGCGGCCACCCGCCACCAACTGGAGGCCGCCGGGGTGCGGCCCCAGCGCATTACCATCAGCGGCAGGTGCACCGTGTGCCACCCGGAATTTTTTTCCTATCGCCGCGACAAGACCGCCGGCCGCTTCGGCACGGTGGTGGCCCTGCGGGAGTGACATGAGCCAACGCCAGAGCGCCAAGGTTTTAGACAACCAGCCGGTGGGGCCCAGCGTCTACCTTCTGAGCCTGGAGGCCCCGGCCATCGCGGCGGCGGCCCGGCCCGGCCAGTTCGTCATGCTCAGGGTGAGCCCCGGCCCCGAGCCCTTGCTGGCCCGGCCCTTTTCGGTGCATGGGGTGCGGGGCGGCAAGCTGCTCATCCTTTACCAAGTGGTAGGCAAGGGCACCGAACTTCTCAGCCGGGCCCGCCCCGGCCAGGAGCTTTTGGCCTGGGGCCCCTTGGGGCGAGGCTTCGGCCTTGAAGTGGAGCGCCCGGCGCTGGTGGCCGGGGGCATGGGTGTAGCTCCCTTGGCTTTCTTGGCCGAGCGCCTGGAGGAACGGAGCGCGGCCTTTGAGGCCTTTTACGGCCTGGCCTCCCGGGAGACCCTGACCGCCTGGGACCCGGTGAGCGGCGAGGGCGCCTTTTACCTGGAGGACTGGGGCTGGCATGGGGCCAGCGAGGACGGCTCGCAGGGCCACCACGGCCTGGCCACCCAACCCCTGGAGGACTGGCTGGAGCGGGCGGGCTCCCCGCCCGGGGCGGTGCTGGCCTGCGGCCCCCTGCCCATGCTAAAGGCGGTGGCCGCCATATGCGCCAAAAGAGGCCTGCCCTGCCAAGTATCATTGGAAGCGCCCATGGCCTGCGGGGTGGGGGCCTGTCTGGGCTGCGCCATCCCCGCCGCGGGCGGCGGTTATCTCAGGGCCTGTCAGGAAGGCCCGGTCATGGACGCATCAACCGTGGATTGGGATAAAGTATGAGCGCCGAAGAACCCTTGGAAATTTTTCTGGCCCCCGCCCCCG
>JAHJPG010000057.1 GCA_018819925.1 Pseudomonadota bacterium | reverse complement strand
GGTTTTTCTGAAAACCCCGCGCTAGGCCTTTTTTTGGCAGCGGGGGCAGAGACCGAAAAAATCCAACTGGTGAGCGTCGATGCGGTATCCCGAGCGGCGGGCCATCTCCCGGGCCATGTCCTCGGCAGGGGGCATATCCGGGTCGGCGATGGCTCCGCAGCGCAGGCATACGGCGTGGGGGTGAGGGTGGGGGGTCTTGCCGTCGTAGCGGCTGCCCCAATGGGCAAAGCCCAACTCCAACACCTGGTTCAATGACTTGAGCATGGTCAGGGTCTTGTACACCGTGGCCAGACTGGTGGTCGGGAACTCCCGCGCCACCTGCTCGTAAATTTTCTCCACGCTGGGATGTTCGCTGCTCCCGGCCAAGATCTTGAGCACGGCCAGACGCTGGGGAGTGACCCTTTGTCCCGCCTCGCGCAGGGCCTGGGTCATCTCCTCTATGCGTTGCTGGTTGCCCTGCGGGGGGGCTGGCCGGCGTTTGCTCAAAAAAATCCTTCTCTAGCGGAATAATGATTCTCTATTACCAAGCTGACAGCCCGGCCCGCCCGCTGTCAAGGGTACGCCCCGGCCCCAAAACGGGCCTGGGGACGATATGTCTTTGGGCCTGGGCCGCGCTTTGCTAGGATGGACCCGCCGCCCCTCAAATCACCATTGTTCATGCGCTCTGAGTCTGGAGGATTCGATCATGACCAGCGAAAATCGGCCCATCAGCGCCCACCACGAATGGGGCAAGCTGCGCGAAGTCATCATAGGACGCGGGGAAGACCTGGCCATGCCCGGCTTCAGCGAAGCGGTGAGCTTTATCTACGACCCCCAGTTCATAGAGGCCATGAAGCGCCATGGCGGCCGTCAGGCTTCGGAGATCGAGCCCCAGCGCACCGCCAAGGTCATCGCCCAGATCGATAATTTGGCCGAGGTCCTGGCCGCCCGGGGGGTGATCATGCACCGCAGCCGCCGCCTGGCCCCGGCGGAGCGGGAGTATCTGGACTCGGTGCAGCGGGGCGCCATGCCGCTCTACGCCCGCGACCCCATGCTGGTGGTGGGCGACCACGTCATCGAAACGGTGCTCAAGGTGCCCATGCGGGCCAAGGAGCGCTTCGCGGTGCGTCCCATCATCCGCGAGCGCTTGGCCGGTTCCGGGGCCCGTTACCTGGCCATGCCCCCGGCCTCGCCCACCTTCGGCGAGGACAACCTCTATTTGGAGGGCGGCGATGTGCTGCTCAACGGATATGACGTCTACGTGGGCAACTCGGGGCGGGGCTCCAACCCGGCGGGCATCGCCTGGCTGCAAGCAACCTTGGGCCCCAAGTACCGGGTGCACGAGGTCAAGCTCACCGGCGACTGGGAGCACCTGGACTGCGTGCTGGCCCTGGTTCGTCCTGGCTTGGGTGTCATCTGCCGGGAGGGATTCGTGGAGGGGCTGCCCGAGAGCATCCGCGACTGGGACTACGTGGAGGTGAGCCTGGAGGAGGCCAAGCGCCTGGCGGCCAACTGCCTGGTGCTGGACGAGCACAGCGTTATCATCGACCAGCAGCACCACCGGGTGGGTCAGGAGTTGGCCAAGCGCGGGGTGGAGGTCATCGAGATCCCCTACGACGCGGTGGCCACCTGGGGCGGGGCCTTCCGCTGCTCCCACCATCCTTTATGGCGAGAGAGCGTTTTAGATTAAACAGCTTACGCACCGCAAAAAGTTTGGGAAGCATAAAACAACGGTTTGATATTTATGCAACCTTGGGAGGATTCTATCGGTTTTGTAGCACACCGGTTTGGATCCTGAACCGGCACAGCCAGGTGTTCGTGGACAAGGCGTCCGGTGAGCGAAAGGCGCAGATGTAGCAGAGCCTACATCGAGCCTTGAGCGATGCCGGCGACGCAGCCCACGGGCGGCTGGCGCAGCCGGCCTAATCCAAAAACTTGGGCGGCAGGTCGTCCTGGTTCACCAGGGTCAGGCGGGGGGCCACCATCAGGGTAGTGGTGGCGTGGGCCACCACCCGCCCCGCCGAGTTCATAACCGTGGCCTCGCCCAGGCCCAGGGTGCGCCCCAGCTTTATGCAGCGGCCCTCGGCTATGAGCTGGCCCTCGTCCTTGGTGGGGGCCAGGAAATTCACCTTCAGCTCCACCGTGGTCATGGCCAGGCCGGGCTCCATCTGGCTGTAGACCCCCCAGAAGCCGGCCGCGTCGGCGATGGTGGAGAGCACCCCGCCGTGCACGATGCCGAAGGGCTGCAAATGCTTGCGGGCCAGGTCTATCTCCAGGCGGGCCTTGCCCCAGCTCACGTCGGCTATGCGCATGGACTGCAGCTCAAAGTAGGGGCAGGGGTTCACGCCGCTCTGGATGGCCTTGAGCCAAGCCGGGTTTATCCGTTTCATGACGTCTCCAAGGGTATCTCGGTCAAGACGCTGGGCGCGGGGGTGAGGTTCATGGCCGGGCCTTGGGGCAGCACCGCCACGGTGCTCTCCAGGCCCACCGGCCCCAGGCTGGTGACCATCTTCAACTCCAAGGCATAGGTTTCGCCCGGGCGCACCACCTCCGGCGAGTTCTCCAGGATGTAGGGCGGGGCGCCCAGCTCCTGGCCCACCCCGTGGGCCGCGAAGCGGATCTTGTGCCCGGGCCGCCCCAGGAAGCTGTCGCCCAGGCCCCAGCGGGCGGCGATCTCCACGGCCAGGGTGAACAGTTCGCCGCTGACCGCGCCGGGCGTCAGGCCGTCTATCAGGGCCGCCTCGATCTCCTCCAGGCAGGCGTGGGCCTGGCGCACCTCCTGGGGGGCCGGGCCCAGGCAATAGGTGCGGGTCTGGTCGGTCTGATAGCCATCGAGGCTCACCCCGAAGTCCACGTTGATGGGATCGCCGATCTCAAAGCGCCGATGGCTGGACCCCAGGGGAAAGGCCGGGGAAAGCCCCCAGCCGTTGAAGGGGGCGTCCATGGCGCTGGGCAGGTTGCCCTCCGGGCCCGAGGCGATGTGCCAGGAATAGGTCTGATGATAGGCGTGGCGCGAGCGCAGGTAGTCGATTGATCCTCCGGCAATGGCCAGGCGCTGCATCTCCCCGGCCAGCTGGGCCTCGCTTTGACCGGGCTTTATCAGGCCGGGCAGGGCGGCGTAGATCTGGGCGGCCAGCTTGCCCGCGGCGGCCATGCGCTCCAACTCCCAGGCGTCCTTCACCGCCTTTAGCCGCAACCAGGGGCCGGTGGCGTCAATGAGCTCCAGGCCGGGCAGGCGTTTTTGCCAGCCCAGGTAGTCCACGGCGGGCATCACGTCTAGCGTTAAGCCCAGGCGCGCCCCCGGGGGCAGGGCTGCGGCCAAAAATTCCGCTGCCTGGCTAAGGCCGCTGATGAGCGCCACCGGCCAGGGGCACTCCGCCGCCGCCCGCCCGGCGTGGCGGCGCATGAGCACCAGGGGCTCGCCCCGGGCGGGGATCAAGACCAGGCCCTGCTGGCTGGTGCCGCTGGCGTAGAACACGTCGTAGGCGTCGGTGAGCAGCATGCCCCCCAGGCCCTGTTCGGCGCACATGGCCGCGATGCGCTCCCGGCGCGGGGCCAGCACCTCCATGGGGGTCAGGCGGTACCAGGCGGGGAACTCCCAGCTCACAGCAGCTCTCCGGCCCGGCCCAGCCAGGCCCACACCAACTCGCCCAGGTTCTCCAGGTCGCGGAGCATGAGCAGCGAGGCCGGGCTGTGGATGTAGCGGGTGGGCACGCTCACCACCCCGGTAAGCACCCCGCCCCGGCTGGTGTGGATGGCCCCGGCGTTGGTGCCCCCAAAGGGCGGGCGCTTGCGCTGCACCGTGATTTTGGCTTGTTTGGCCGCCTCCTCCAGGGACTCCACCATGGCCCGGGGCACCACGATGCGTCCGTCGGCCACGGTGATGGCCGGGCCGGCCCCCAGGCGCGAGGGGGTGCGGGCCGCCTCCACCCCCGGGGTCTCGCCTACCGTGGCCTCCACGGCCAGGGCCAAATCCGGGGCCAGGTCGAAGGCCGCCGTGGCCGCGCCGCGCAGGCCCACCTCCTCGGCCACCGAGAAGTTCATGACCAGGCCGAAGGGCAGCTCGCGCCCCTCGGCGGCCAAGCGTCGCAGCAGCCACACCAGCACCGCGCAGCCGGCCCGGTTGTCCAGGTTGCGGGCATGGTAGCAGCCTTCACCCAGGGGGCCGTTGCCCAGGTCCAGCACCCCGGGGGTGCCGATCTCCAGGCCCGCCTCGGCCGCCGCCGCCGCGCTGCCCAGGCCGGCGTCCAAAAATATCTGTTCCCAGGGCAAAGACTTGTCCTGGTCCCTGCCGCCGCTCACGTGGGGGGGCAGCAGGCCGCACACCGTCTCGACCCGTTGGCCGGGGCGGGGCTGGAGAATCACCTTGGAGCCGGGCAGCAGGCGGCGGTCCAGGCCGCCCAGGGGGGCCACCCGGATGAAACCCTGCTCGTCGATGTGCTGCACGATCACTCCCACCTCGTCCATGTGGGCGTCCAGCATCACCAGGGGCCGCTTGTCCGGCCCCCACCAGGCCTTGAGGTTTCCCAGGCGGTCCACCTCCACCCGATGGGCCAGGGGCTCCACCAACTGGCGCACCGCCTGGCGGATCTCATCCTCGCGGCCCGGCGGTCCCAGGGGTGGGCACAGGGCTTCCAACAACTCATGCAGACTCATGGGTTTCTCCCAACCTTCACGAAGCACCCAGGCTAGTGCAGGCTTTCTTCCTCTTGCTCCGGCGGCGGGCCGGCGAAGAAGGCTTTCAAGTAATAGAAGCCCTGGGTGCCCTCGCAGCTCACCGGGGTGGCGGCCAGACGGCCCTGATTGCAGAGCATCTCATACAAATCGTCCACGATGGTGGCGAAGAGTTCGAAGTCCGCCGGGGACTGGTAGTAGCTCTCCAAAAGGGCCAGGAAGTCCGGCCCCAGGCCGAAGCCCTCCACGGCCCGCAGCAGGTGGGCCTCGTCGCTGGTGCCCACGTACATCAGGTGGGGGCAGCGCACCCGCTCGTTTATCTGCGGGCCCAGCACCAGGGAGTTTTGGGTCTGGCAATAGGGGCAGCGGGCGCCTATCACCTGGCCGGCCCCGGCCTGTTGGGGAGTGTACAGGGCCAGCTCGCTGGGACTGAGCACCAGGCTGGGCCGCAAACGGGTGAGCAGGGCCAAGTCCGCCGGCGCGCCGACGATGGCCGCGCACCAGCCGGACCAGGCCAAAACCGCCACCGCCGGAGCCGCCTCCGGGTCCACGCCCTCCAGGCCGCCGCCCAGGGTGAGCCAGGTCAACAGCTCGGCGTCATTCGCCATCTGTGCCGCCCGGGGATGGGCCAACACCTTGGCGGCCAGCTTGGCCAACAGGGGGTCCGGCGAATCGCCTTGTTGACCCGCGGCGCTCAGGGCCCGGCGGGTGAGGGTGGACAATTCGTCGGCCGCGGCCATCCTTAGCCCGGCCCCCTCGCCCAAGGCCGAGGCCAGGAAATCTTCCACCAGCTCGAACTGCTCCGGGTCCAGGGAGCCGTCGCGCACCGGGGCCAGGGAGTAGAGCAGCCGGTGGGACAAAAAGGGCCGGTCGCCGCGCATGCTGGCCAGGGCGTGGGCCAGGGCCGGGCCGGCCTCTGGCATGGCCCAGAGCCAGGCCAGGGGCTCGCGGCCCTGGCAGTCGCCGGGATAGATGGTTTCGGCGGCCAGGGAGCCCCGCACGTAAAGGTCAAAGGCCTCCTCTTCCTCCAGGCCCAGCAGGCCGGGCTGGTCGAAGCAGAAGGCGGGCCAATCCAGGGAGCGCAGGGGGCTGAAGAAGGCCCCCTCCACGATGCCCCGGACCAGGGCCAGTTGGCGGTGCAGCTTTTCTTCCTGGCTCATGCCTATTCTTCCATGGGGGCGTGGTGGTGGGGTTCGGGGTCCTTGAGGAACTTGGCGTGGTACTCCTCTTCCTTCAGGTGCCGGCGCAAAAGGCCGCTGATGGTGTCGAAGATCATGCTCAATTCCTCTGGGCTGAGTCGCGGCAGGATGGTGGCCATGCACCCGTCATCGGAAAATTTCTGCAAATAAACCAGAACCGTGGCCTCGTCGGTGGGGCGGTCCATGCCAAAGCCCACCAAGCCGGTGTATTGTTCCACGAAGTCGTGGCTATGCGTGGCCATTGTCTTCTCCTGTCAATGGTTTGCGGCCCTTGCCCCGCCGGGCCAGCCAGGTGGTGAGCCCCAGCGCCAAAACCAGGCGCGGGGCCAAAATCCAAAAGGCGCTGCCCCCCAGTAGCACGAAAATGGCGGTGTCTTCCACCACTGCGTGGCAGGTGACCAGAAACACGGCCAGGGCCAAACGCTCCGAGGAGGCCAGCCCCTGCTCCCGGCTGACCGAAACCAAAATCCCCGCCCCGTATAACAGCCCCAGGAAAACCCCGGCCAAAAGGGGCACCAGGGCCCCGGGCCCCAGGCCGATGAAGGCCAACGCCGGGCGCAGGCGGCTCCAGGGGCGCTCGAACACCCCGTAGGCCTTGGCCATTTCGTAGCCCACGATCAGCGGCAGCACCACCAGGGCCAGCTCGGCGCAGAGCACCAGGCCCTTGAGGGCCGCTCCGGGCAGCATGGCGATAAGCTGGCCTAGCATAGCGCCAAGGCCAAAAGCCAGCCGGCGGCCAGGCCCAAAACGATGCGCAGCAGGGTCAGGGCGTGGTAGCGGGGGGTGAGCTGGCGCACCACCACCGCCTCCATGACCAGGCTGTGGGCGATGCCCAGGATCAGGCCCAACACGCTTATCTGCTGCCAGCTCAGGGCCAGGGGCGCGGCCACGGCGGTGGCGGCGTAGAGGTTGACCAGCATGCCCGCCACCAACACCGCCGCTGCTTCCGGGGGCAGGCCCCACAGGCCCATCACCGGCGCCAGGAAGCCGCTGACCTTGGCCAGGGCCCCGCTGGCCACCAGCAAGTCGCTGGCCAGGTACAGGGGCAAAATGTTGAGCAGCAGGAACCACAAAAACTTGCGGCCCCGCCGGTAGCTGTGGCCCAAGGCCAGGCGCCAGGGGGGGGCGGCCGGGGCCGAAGCTGTGTGCTCGGTGGACATGGGCCAAGTCTAGGCCCCCCCGCTGCCCCGGTCAACCCGGCCCTTGACAACTCTGGTGGATGATTGGCAGAATGAACGAGGTCTAAGGTTAGACCATACCCGCCAAATGTTATCTGGTTGCCCCAAGGGATTTAAGAGGGGCTCGAAGGGGAGTCTATTGCAAGGCGTCCGGCGCAAGAAGGCCTATGAAGAGGTGGCCGAGGCCATCCGGAGGCAGGTCTTCACCGGCCGGCTGGAGCAAGACCAGCAGCTTCCCCCTGAGCGGGAACTGGCCGAAAATTACGGGGTTAGCCGGGTGGTGGTGCGTGAGGCCATCCGCACCCTGGAGTTGGCCGGCATCCTCAGGGTGCAAAAGGGAGCCGGCGGCGGCACCTTCGTCTGCCACGACCTGGACAAGCCCCTGGTCACCTCCATGCAAAACATGCTGGCGGGTGGCGACATAACCCTTAACGACCTTTTCGAGATGCGGCTTCTTTTGGAGCCCCCGGCGGCGGCCCTGGCCGCCCAGCGGGGCGACGCGGCCGGTCTGGTCCGCTTGGCCGAGGTGCTCGACCTGGCCCATAAGAGCCGCGATGATTCCCAGGCGCTTCGCGACCACAACCTGGAGTTCCACCGCCGCCTGGTGGCCCTGGCCGGCAATCCCCTCCTCAGCTTGCTGTGCGAAACGGTGCTGGGTATTTTGGTGGATAGCCTCAGGGGAAAATTGAGCCGGCAAACCAGCCTGACCGTGCATGAATATCATTACAAGATATTTGAGGCGGTGCGGGCCGGCAGGGCCGAGGAGGCCCGCCGGCTGACCGTTGACGACTTGGAGACCCTGCGCGAACTCTACCGCCATATGGGGGTGGAGGTGAGCCAGGGGCAAGCCGGGCGCAAGGCCGGCTAGCAATACAAGTTAGTGGTTACTCAAACCAGGACGGGAGGTAGAAGCATGAGAATCACCAAAGTGATGCTTACCGGGCTTATAGCCGCGCTGGCGGTCTTTGCCCTAACCCTGGGTGGCTGCGCCACCATGGAAAAGGAGATCGCCAAGCCGGCTCCGGTGAAAAAGGTGGCTTGCGCGGTGAAGGGTAAGCTGGTCAGGGCCATGTCTCCCGAGGCCAAGCTGGTGGGCCTGGAGTGCATGCACAAAACCTTCGATGGCGTGAAATCCCTGGCGGTCAAGGTTAGTTTGCAAAACGTCTCCCAGGAGGAGCAGCGCTTCAGGGTCAACATCTTCCTGGACAATGACAAGGCCGTGGGCGGCCTGATCCCCCGCAAGACCAAGAAGGGCCTGGTAAAGCCCGGCGCCACCGCCAGCTTCACCTATTTCTTCAAGGGCCAAGCCACCCCGCCCACCGGCATGACTCTTATCGTCAAGACCATGGCCAAGTAGCCAAGGTAGAAGGAGGACAACCCCATGAAAAGATTTAGCGTGATTTTGGCCATCGCGGCGGTGCTCCTGGTGGGCGCCAGCGTGGCCGTGGGCACCACCTTCATCGGCATCGGCACCGGTGGCACCGGCGGCATCTATTATCCCTACGGCGGCGGCGTGGCCGAGATCTGGTCCAAGTACGTCAAGGGCGTCAAGGCGGTGGCCGAGGTCACCGGGGCCAGCGTGGAAAACGTCAAGCTGGCCGACAAGGGCGAAACGGTCATCGGCGAGGTCATGGGCGACGTGGCCAAGGCCGGCTACAACGGCACCGGCAAATTCAGGTCCAAGAAGCACAAGATTCTGGGCATGGCCATCATGTACCCCAACCTGCTGCAAGTGGTGGTGCTCAAGAAAAGCTCCATCACCAACCTCGAGCAGATCAAGGGCAAGAGCGTGAGCACCGGCAGCCCGGGCAGCGGCACCAACTTCATGAGCGAGTCCGTGCTCAAGGCCCTGGGCGTCCCCTTGAACTCCTACAGCGACAAGCGCCTGAGCTTCACCGAGACCGCCAACGCCCTGCGCGACGGCACCATCGAGGTGGGCTTCTGGTCGGTGGGCCCGGGCACCAGCTCCATCATGGACCTGGCCACCACCCACGACATCCGCATCCTGACCTTCACCCCCGAGCAGCAGAAGAAGGTTGTCGCCTCCAACCCGACCTACGCGGCGGTTGAACTGGGCGGGGGTGTGTACCGCGGGGTGGACGCCGCGGTGCCCACCATCGGCGTGTGGAACGTGATGATCGTGCAGAAGTCCCTGGACACCGAGTTGGTCTACAATCTGGTCAACGCCTTGTGGAACCACAGGGATTACCTGATGAAGATCCACCCCTCGGCGGCCTACACCACCCCGGAGAACGCGGTTAAGTACTGCCCCATACCGCTGCACCCGGGCACCATCAAGGCTCTGAAGGAGCGCGGCGTCAGCGTGCCCAACGTGCTGATGCCCTAAGTGCGGATTAAAAGCCGGCCGCTCCGGCTGGCCCTTTTGGGGCTGGCCGGAGCGGCTCTTGGCCTCGGGATTCTGGCTCTGACCCCCGGAGGGTTGGAGCTGAGGATCACTTTACGTAACAGCGGGGAGCCTCTGTTGGTGTTGCCGCTCCAGCCCGGGGAGCGCTTCACCGTGCACTACTACCACTCCGTGGAAAACGCACCCATCTGGGAAGTGCATAGCGTTGACGCGGCCGGGCGCATCTATATCGAAGAGGAGCGCTACCTGAAGTTCGGCGCGGGGATGGGCAAGATGCCCGGGGTGGGCCGCATGGTCATGCGCGGCCCCTACGAGGTCATTACCGACATGCACCAGCCCACCGGAGATTTTACTCTTCGGGTGGGCAGCCCCGGGGTGGATCACACCATCCTGTGGAGAGGCACGGCCAGCAACCTGTCGGCAATGGCCCCCCACCAGGCGGTAATTTTCAGCGCCCGGCCGATAAGCCTGCTCACCCGCCTCTGGCGGCGGGCATGGCCCCACCGGGATACCCCAAGGACACAGGAGCCATAGATGCCTACAAGTGCGGAAATTAGCAGCCCGGTGGACAAGCACGGCCCCAACCAGGCCCTGGTGCATGCCATCGCCAAGGTGGTCATGGTGCTGGCGGTGGCACTCAGCCTGTACCAGCTCTACACCGCCGGTGTAACCGCCCTAACCGCCCTGGTCCAGCGTTCGCTGCACTTGGGGGCCATACTGAGCCTGACCTATCTGCTCAGGCCGCCCTTCGAGGGAGCCCGCAAGGACCGCTTCAGTTTCTGGCTGCTGCTGGATTGGGCCTTGGTGCTGGCCTCGTGCTACTGCGTCTACTACATCTGCTTCAACCTTGACGCCATATTCGCCCGCCAGGGCGACTGGCTGCCCATGGACCTTTACGTGTCCATCACCGGCACCATCCTGGTGCTGGAGGCCTGCCGGCGGGTGATCGGCGGAGTCATGGCCGGCATCTGCTTCGCGGCCTTGGTCTATGCCTACACCACCGGCGACATCATCCTGGCGGTTTTGGCCTGCATGACCGTGGCCCGCGTGTGCAACAACCCCAAGAGCTGGGGCACCGTCGCGGTGGTGGCGGCCGCGGTGGGCTATGGCCTCTACGGCTATTATTACGAGCCCTACCTGCTGGACATGTTCCTGCACAAGCCCTACAGCGTGGAGCGCATATGCACCACCCTGTGGCTGACCACCGAAGGCGTCTTCGGCCTGCCCCTGGGCGTGGCGGCCACCTTCGTCTTCGTCTTCGTCTTGTTCGGGGCCTTCTTGTATGTCACCGGCGGAGGCAACTTCTTCATCGACCTGGCCTACGCCCTCACCGGCCGCTTCAGCGGCGGCCCGGCCAAGACCGCGGTGCTGGCCTCTGGCTTCATGGGCTCGGTCTCGGGCTCGGCGGTGGGCAACGTGGTGGCCACCGGCTCCTTCACCATCCCCATGATGAAGCGGGTGGGGTACCGCCCCCACGTGGCCGGGGCCATCGAGGCGGCCGCCTCCACCGGCGGACAGCTCATGCCCCCCATCATGGGGGCCGGGGCCTTCCTCATGGCCGAGTTCACCAACACCAGCTACCTCACCATCATCAAGGTGGCCCTGGTGCCGGCCATCATGTACTACCTCACCGTGCTGTTGTTCGTGCACTTCGAGGCCAAAAAAGAGGGCATCCTGGGCCAGCCCAAGGACAAGCTGCCCAAGGCCTGGAAGGTGATCAAGGGGGGGTTGCACTTCATCATCCCGGTGGGCATCCTGGTCTACGTGCTCATGGCCAACTACTCGCCCATGATGGCCGGCTTCGTGGCGGTGATGAGCACCCTGGCCGCCAGCATCCTGGCCAACCTGGTGCGCTGGAGCGTCAACAAGGGCGTGGTCAAGGAGATCAGCGACAAGCGCCTGAGCCTGGGCGGCCTGGCCAAGGTGGAGGGCAGGATGGTGCTCACCGGCCTGGAGCGCGGGGCCAAGAACGCCATCATGGTGTCGGTGGCCTGCGCGGCGGCGGGCATCATCGTGGGCACGGTGACCCTCACCGGCATGGGGCTCAAATTCTCCAGCCTGGTGCTGGACCTGTCGTTCGGCATCGAGGCCCTGGCCATCCTGCTCATCGGCGCGGCATCGCTGGTGCTGGGCATGGGCCTGCCGGTGACCGCCAGTTACATCGTGCTGGCCACCCTGGCCGGCCCGGCCCTGCTGGACCTGGGGGTTCCCCTGCTGGTCACCCACATGATCGTGTTCTGGTACTCCCAGGACGCCAACGTGACCCCGCCGGTGTCCCTGGCCTCCTTCGCCGCCGCCGGGGTGGCCGGGGCCAACCCCATGCAGACCGCCTTCACCAGCTGGAAGTTGGCCAAGGGGCTCTATATCATCCCCATCGTCATGGCCTATCGTCCTATCCTGGGCATGGGCAAGGAATACGAACTCATGCACTGGGAGGTGATTCTGTCCTGGATTGCCACCCTGCTGGGTCTTGTGGCCTTTGCCGCGGCCTTGGACCGCTACATGTTCCGCAAGGCCACCTTGGTGGAGACCATCATGCTGGTTTTGGCGGCGGCCATGTTGTTCTGGCCGGACATCGACCTGCCCGGGGGCGGCAAGATTTCCGCCTGGCTGTTGGATGCGGTGGGCCTGGCGCTGCTGGCTCTGGTGGTGGTCATGCAAAAATTCATTAACCCCGCCGCAGAGGGCAATGGGCCCCAAGCGGCGCCCAACGCAACCGGAGCCTGATAATGATGACGCTGCAACTGAGCCTGAACATCTCGCCGGTGACCGCCGCCCGCCGGGCGGCGGACCGGGCCGTCCGATAAGGAACGCGCCATGGACCTCACCGGCAAACTGATGACCGCCAAGGAGGCGGTGGAGAAATTCGTTCACGACGGGGACCAGGTGTCCCTGGGAGGGTTCACCCTTAACCGCAACCCCATGTCCCTGGTGCATGAGATGATTCGCCAGGGCAGGAAAGACCTCTACCTGGTGTGCCACTCCCACGGCCAAGCCATGGATCTGTTGGTGGGCGCGGGTTGCGTAAGCCGCATGGAGATCGCCTACGGCGGCATGGGCCGTTTCGCTCCCACCTGCATCCGCTTCCGCCGGGCGGTGCAGCGGGGCCAGCTGGCCCTGGAGGACTACAGCAACTACCAGATGAGCCTTCGTTTTTTGGCCGGGGCCATGGGGCTGCCCATGATCGCCACCAAGACGGGGCTCAACACCGATATCGTGGGCAAGGAGGGCTTCGACCCCGCCGACCGGGGCCAGGGCAAGGTGCCGGTCCAAAAGCTGGTGGTGGGAGACAACCCCTTCGCGCCCTCGGGGGACAAGGTGGTGCTCTTGCCCGCGCTCAACCCGGACGTGGCCCTGATGCACGCCCAGCAGGTGGGCACCGACGGCACGGTGCGCATCAAGGGCCTGAGTTTCGCCGACCTGGAGCAGGCCCGCGCGGCTGACCGGGTGCTGGTCACCTGCGAGCAGATCGTGCCCCGGGAGCAGATCCGCCAGGACCCGGACCAGAACTCCCTGCCCGGCTTCTTGGTGGACGCGGTGGTGCACGCACCCCTGGGGGCCCACCCCACCGCTTGCCACTATTTCTACGACTACGATCCCCAGCATCTGAAGATGTACGGCCAGATGGCGGTGGACGACGACGCCTTCCGGCGCTATCTGGACCAGTGGATCCATGGCAGCCGGGATTTCGAGGACTACCTGGCCAAGCTGGACCCCGCCGCCCTGGAGCGCATCAAGGCCGACCCGGTCTTGGGCTACGCCCCGGGCCTGGATCGCCGTTAGGGAGCAGAGCATCATGAAAAACTACACGGATAAGGAAATGATGGCCCTTTGCGCGGGCCGCCTGGTCCCCGACGGCGCGGTGCTCTTCGCGGGCACCGGCCTTTCCATGCTGGCGGCCACCGTGGCCAAACGCATCCACGCCCCGGAGTCGGTGGTGTTTTTTGAAACCGGGGGCATAGACCCCGCCCTGGACGAGCTGCCCCTGGCCGTGGCCGATCCCCGGGTGATGTCCGGCAGCGCCATGAACGCCGGGCTCATCGAGGCCTTCAGCATCCTGGGCCACCGCCGCCTGTCCACCATCGCCTTTTTGGGCGCGGCCCAGATAGACCCCTACGGCAACCTGAACTCCACCGCCCTGGGCGACTACCGCCACCCCAAGGTGCGCTTTCCCGGCAGCGGCGGGGCCTGCGACGCCGCCTCGTTGGCCTGGGGGGTGATCATCTTCATGCAGCACGAGAAGAAGCGCTTCGTAACCCAGGTGGACTACCTCACCAGCCCCGGCTGGCTCGACGGCGGCGACTCGCGCCAAAAGGCCGGTTTCCGGCGGGGCGGGCCCATGGCCGTGGTGACCAACCTGGGCATCCTCAAGTTCCACCCCGAGACCAAGCGCATGTATTTGGCCGAGGTATATCCCGGGGTGAGCGTTGAGGAAGTGCAGGAGAAGACCGGCTTTGAGTTGGACGTGTCCCAGGCGGTGGCCACCCCGGCCCCCGGCGAGCAGGAGCTGGCCATCCTTCGGGAAGAGGTGGACCCGCAGCGGCTGATACTGGGCCCGGCGGCTTAGGGAGGCGGCTTCGCCAGACGGCGGGGGGCGGCGTTGGCGGCGGCGCTCAGGCCTCGGCGTAATCAACACTTACTGTGCGCCATCGCTACGGCCCCGCGTGGCGATGGCGCATAACTATTTTATAATTAAATGATTATTGTTTATAAAACGATCAATTTTATTTTGACATATAGTTACAATGTAGCCACAATGTAACCAATCCTCCAAAGATCGCGCATAAGAAGTATATAATTCTGGCGGGAAACCATTGGGAGGGACTGGATCATGACCATAAATCCCGACTTCGTTGCTCCGTGCGGCCTTTATTGCGGCGTCTGCGCCATTTACATCGCCCACCGCGACAACAATGAGAAATTCAAGGAACGGCTGGTGACTCTCTACCAGGGAGGAGTTTCCGGCAAGGGCGCCCTTCCGGGCAGCCAGAATCTGACGACAGCGGACATCAAGTGCGGCGGCTGCCTGTCCGATGAGCCGTTCATGCACTGCCGGCAATGCGAGATAAGGAACTGCACCCAAGAAAAGGGTTACGAGGGCTGTCATCAGTGCGATGATTTCCCCTGCCGCTATATCGACGATTTTTCCATGGTCGTTGGCAAGAAGGTCATCCTGCGGGCCATTCCCTATTGGCGGGAGGTGGGCACCGAGAAATGGATTCAAGACGAAGAAGCCCGCTACGTCTGCCCCCAGTGCGGCAACAAGCTGTTCCGGGGCGCGGGGCGGTGCAACCAGTGCAAGACGGCGGTAGCTCTGGATTGAGGCGGCTTCGCCAGACTCCGCATGGCTGCGTTGTCGGCGTCACTCGGTCCTCGGCGTAGGTAGACTACGCCTGCGTCCCTCTTTCGTCTGCCGCCTTGCCCTGCGGCGCCGGGCTGTGCCGCGAAAAATTACCAAAGGTTGTTTTCATTGATGCCTTAAACTAAAAAGCCCCCCGCCCGAATCGGGCGGGGGGCTTTTATTGGTCTGCTTGCCGAAGCGGGGCCGGGACTAGATGTCCTTGGTCAGCTCGGGCACCACTTCGAACAGGTCGGCCACCACGCAGTAGTCGGCCTTGGTGTGGATGGGGGCGTCGGGGTCCTTGTTGATGGCCACGATGACCTTGGAGGAGCCCATGCCCGCCAGGTGCTGGATGGCCCCGGAGATGCCGCAGGCGATGTAGAGGTTGGGGGTGACCACCTTGCCGGTCTGGCCCACCTGGTCGGTGTGGGAGCGCCAGCCCGCGTCCACCGCGCTGCGCGAGGCGCCCACGGCGGCGCCCAGCTTGGCGGCCAGCTCTTCCAGCAGCTTGAAGTTTTCGGCTTCCTTCATGCCCCGGCCGCCGCTGACGATGACCGTGGCTTCGGTGAGGTCGACTTTGCCTTCCTCGGCCGCTTGGACCTCGGCCACCACTGCCTTGACTTCGCCCACTTCGGCGGCGACCTTCTCAACCGCGGCTTCGCCGCCGGTTTCGACGATGTCAAAGACGTTGGGCCGAAGCGAAGCCATCTGGGGCATGGCCTTGATGAATATTTCGGCGTAGACCTTGCCGGCGTACATGGGCCGGGTGGCCTTTAGCTTGCCGTCGGCCACGGCCAGGGCGGTGCAGTCCACCGCGATGCCGGTGTCCAGGCGGGCCGCCAAACGGCCGCCCAGATCCTTGCCCTGCATGGAAGCGCCCATGAGCACCACGTCCGGGGCGCCGTCTTTGATCAGAGCGGCGCAAGCGTTGGTGTAGGCGTCGGTGGTGTAGGCGGCCAGGGCCGCATCGTCGGCATAGAGCACCTTGGCCACGCCGTATTTGCCCAGCCCGGCGCAAGCGCCCTCCATGCCTGAACCCAGAACCAGGGCGGTAACTTCGGCCCCCAGCTCATCGGCCACCTTTTTGGCCGCGCTGGCCGCCTCGAAGGTTATTTTTCTGAATTCGCCGTCACGCTGCTCGGCGATTATCCAAACACCAGCCATGATATATGCTCTCCCTTCGCACGAAAGGTGATGATCCTTTCGGGGTCTTTAGATGACCTTGGCCTCTTCCTTGAGTAGCTTGGCCAGGTTTGCCGCCAGCTCCGCCGGGGTCTCGCCCTCCACCTTTTTGCCGGGGGCCCGGTCGGGGGGCGGGTTGAAGACCGCTATCTCCAAGATGTCGGCTCTTTCCACGCCCAGATCGGCGGGGGTTTTGGTCTCCATGGGCTTTTTCTTGGCCTTCATGATGCCCGGCAGGGAGGCGTAGCGGGGCTCATTGAGGCCCTTTTGGGCGCTGATAACCACCGGCAGGCTGGCTTCCAGCACCAGGGTCTGGCCCTCCACCGGGCGGACCGCCTTGGCTTTGCCGTCGGCCAACTCCACCTTGGTCACCACCGAAAGCTGGGGGAGGCCCAGCAGCTCGGCCACGGCCGAGCTGACCACGCCGGAGTCGTCGTCCACGGCCCGCTGGCCGAAGAAGATGATGTCCGGGTTAAGGGGTTCGATGGCCTTGGCCAACATCTTGGCCACGGCGATGGGATCGGCCCCATAGAGGTCGTCGTCCTTGATGTGGACGGCCTTGTCGGCGCCCATGGCCAGGGCGGTGCGCAGAGACTCCACCACCCGGGCGGGACCGGCGCCCACCACGGTTACTTCGCCGCCTTGATCCTTGACGATACGGAGCGCTTCTTCCACGCCGAACTCGTCATAGGGATTCATCACCCATTTGATGTCGCTGGTGTCTATGGACTTACCGTCGCCGGCGATTTTGATCACCGCCTCGGTGTCTGGCACCTGCTTGATGCACACCACGATGTTCACGGTTCCTCCCCTCCTTTCCTAGCTTGCGCTGGGGTAGCTGGTCAAAAATACGAGACCCGTTAAGCCTCGCTTTTCTGGGTCAAAATTCCTTTGATGAAAAAATTGCTGATCTGCTCGGCAGCCATGGTTATGGAATATTTTTTGGCCGAGGACAATACCCAATATCGGCTCATTTCGTCCAGGGCCCCGAAAAATGCTCTCTTGGCCACGCCGGGCATGATGTCTTCACGAAAAACGCCTTGGTCCTGTCCCTCTTTGATGATGGCGCTGATGATGTTCAGGTACTCGTGGAACTGCTGGTTGGAGTATTCCTTCATGAACTTGGAGGACTGGCGTATCTCCACCTGGATGATCTCGGCCAACTCCTGGCTTTCCTCCAACAGGCTCAGATGGACCAGGGCAAAACGGGCCAGCTGTTCCGCCGGGTCGTCGATGCCTTCCAGTGCCTGGCGCATCTTGTCCAGCACCTTGCTCATCTCCTCCTCGAACAGGGAGATGAGGATATCGTCTTTGTTTTGGAAATAAAGGTAGATGGTTCCGTCGGCCACGTTGGCGGCCCGGGCTATCTCGCTGACTTTGGAGTTGAAAAAGCCGTTTTTGGCGAAAACCTTCAATGCCGCTTCGATGATGCGGCGGTGTTTGTCGCTGTTTTTCTTGGAGTTCGCTTTCAAAGTGCTACGTCCCGCGCGCCGGCCCTAACCGCGCCAAAGGGGTTGTTTTTCAATGAATGACGATTCATTCAAGGTTCTTTGGTAGCACGCCTCCCCAAGCCTGTCAACGCTTTTTTACAGGCCTGCCATCGCCGCTGGCTCAAGGATGCCGGCAAATATACCCCAATAATGAATCGGCCTCAATGAAAAATTGAGGCATCATTCAATCTGGGCGGATGGGGCGAGATTTCAGGGCTGGAAAAATGTTGACAGATTTATATTCATAGTGTCATATGACACTATGAATATAAATCTACACCCGCTGGGCTCCTTGGGTCTCAAGCGCCAGATCAAGCGCCAGATCAAGGCCTTGATCGAGGACGGCCAGTTGCGGCCGGATCAACCCTTGCCCTCGGCCCGGGACCTGGCCGCGCTTTTGGGGGTTAACCGCAACACCACCTGGGCCGCCTACCGCGAGTTGTGCTCCGAGGGGGTTTTGCTTTCCCGCCGGGGAAAGGGGACCTTTGTGCGCCAAGTAGAGGCCCGGCCCCAGCGGGCGCAACTGCAAGGGCTCTTTGACCGGCTCTTGAGTCAGGCCCGCGAATTGGGGGTGTCCCCCCAGGAAGCGGCCGAGCTTTTCCAAGACCACGTTTTGGCCCAGCCGGTTTCAATGGCTGGGCGGCGGGTTTTGGTGGTGGAGTGCAACCAGGAAACCCTGGACCGCCTGGCCGGCGAGTTGGAGCAAGAGTTGGGGGCCGAAACCAGGCGGGTGTTGATCCAGGACTTGGAGCAGGAGCCCGGCTTGGCTTTGCGTCTGGGGCAAGAGGCCGATCTGGTGGTGTGCGGCTTCAACCACTTGGAGGAGTTCCGCCGGGCCGCGCCGGGCTGTCCCACGCCGTCGGCGGGGGTGATGATGGCCCCTGACCGGGCCCTTGCCAGCCTGCTGGCCAGCCTGCCGGCCGGAGCCAGGGTGGGCTTCACCTGCGCCAACCAGCGCAGCACCGAAAACCTCTACAAGCACCAGGTTTTCAGCAAGGGGCGCTCCCTGTGCCGGGTGCTGGTGGGGGCCGATGACTCGCCGGCCCTCAAGGCCATGCTGGCCTCCTGCCAGACGGTGTTGGCCAGCGACGCGGTTTACGACCGGGTGCGGGCTTTGGCTCCCGCGGATAGCCGTGTGGTTCAAGTGGAAATCAGCGCGGACCGGGCAGGCCTGGAGGCGGTGCGCCGGGCCCTGGCCCAAGTAAAGAGAGCGGAGTCATGAACTGGCAAACATTTCTGGACAAGACCCTGGACAAGTACGACCGCTGGATCGCCGAGGGCAAGATCACCAATACGGCCAAGGTAATCCCGGTGAGCCAAGCCCTGGTCTCCCGGCAATGGGTGGTGCCCACGGAGCAAGAGCTTTTGTTCCTGCGCAACAGCCGCACCTTTTCCCTGGCCGACTGCCGCTGCCGCACCCTGGGGAACCACTGCGACCGGCCCCGGGAGGTGTGCCTGTTTTTAAACGACGCCTCCGAGCGCATGGTGGCCCAGGGAAAGGCCCGGCTGGTGAGCTTGGACGAGGCCACCGAGCGGGTGATGCAGGCCAACCAGGCGGGGCTGGTGCCCATGACCCTGTACGATCCCCAGCAAAACATCATGTCTTTGTGCCACTGTTGCCCCTGCTGCTGCCACGATCTGCAGTTTTTACTGCAGCGCGGCCGCCGCGACCTGGTGGCCCGTTCCGAGTACATCGCGGTGCAGGACCAGGATGCCTGCGCCGGCTGCGGCCTGTGCCAAGAGCGCTGCTATTTCGGGGCGCGGGTCATCCAGGACGGGGAGCTTATATACGACCCGGCGGCCTGCTACGGCTGCGGCCTGTGCGTGAGCGTCTGCCCCAGCGAGGCCGTCAGCTTGGAACTGCGCCGGCTTTTACCTTAGCCGCCCACCTGGGGCCTTTATTTGGTTGCCCGTCTCGCGGGGCGGGGACAACCCGCCTTTATATTCCCTGTTCACAGATAGGGAATGACATGCTAACATGAAATAAAACATTGGTTTTACCAATGAAGGAGGCATTCCGTGCCCCTCGGAATGTTAACTATGTTCCTCGCGTTTTGCCTGCTGCTGGCCGGCTGGGCCGGCGGCCTGCCAGGATTTTCGGCCCTGGCCCACGCCGGTTGTATAAGCGTAACCTGCTTTGACGGCAGCAATCATCCCTGTGGTTTCGACTGCCGCTCCCTGTTGCCCAAGGTAAACCGCGGCACGGGCAAGTGGACCACCGTGTCTCCGCCCCAGCCCAAGGGACCCTCGCCCCAGGAGTTGGAACGCCTCAGAGGCATGGCTCTGGATGAGGCCAACGAGACGGGCATCGCGGCCTATAATAGGGGCGACTACGCCCGGGCGGTTGCCTACTTTGCAAGGGCCCTGGAATACGATCCCCACAATCCCAACCTGCAACACAACCTGAAGCGGGCCCGCCAGCGCCTGGACCAGCAGGACCGGCAGCGCCGCGAGGCCCTTCGCCGGTCCCTGACTCCCCCCCCCAAGAAAAAGGCTCTGCAAGAGGCGGCCGCCGCCGCGGCCCACGGAAAACAGGCCGCGGCCAGCCCCCAAACGGCCAAGGACCAAGGCGGCAAGGTTTTCGACTACAAGGGCGGCAAAGTCCCGGTGGCCGCCATCACCCCCAGTAACACCGCCCAGCCCCGCAACTACGACGCCATCCTGGGCAAGGGTGTGAAGGTGCCCAAGCAGTACGCCTCGGATCCGGGCGTGGTGAAGATGCAAAAACAACGGGCCGCCCTGGTGAAAGAGTACAAGGAGGTGGACCAGGACCTGGCCTTCATTAAAAAGAAAAAACAACAGTACCCCAAGGCCAAGGGCAAGCTGGAGGTGCTGGAAGCCGAGATGAAGCAGAAGCAGTCCGACGTCAAGCACAAGATCGGCTATGTGGATTACAAGATGAACACATACGTCATTGACTTGACCAAGGGCAAAAAGTCGTCATCTAAATAGACGCCTGATGGCGGGTGAGTAGCAAGAAGGGAGGTGTGGCTCATGGGGCGGGCGATCCTGGGAGCGCTCATGATCCTTCTGCTGGGCGCCGCCTTGGCCACGGCTCAAGTGCCCGAGTTGGCCCCGGTGCCCTCAGGACTTCCCGCCGACCGCTATTATGGCCTCTTGGACCAGCGCAGGGGCCTGGAGGCCGGCTGGGATGCCTTGGTGGCCGAGGTGGCCCGCCACAACCAACGCTGCGCCCGGGTGCCGGCCGGCTCCGCCCTGGACCGGAGCTGTAGCGAGGCCATGGCCCGCTTGCGGGCGCGCCTGGCCGCCTTCCAAGAAAAGGCCCAACACTTTAACCGCCAGGTGGCGTCGGAGAAAATGCCGGTAACTCCGGCCCACCCTCTGCTTTCCGAAGCCAACGAAGTGGCCATGGGGCGTGAGGTGGCCCGTCGGGTGGAGAGCGAGGTGGCTCTAATCAGCGATCCCCAGGTGGCGGCTTACATGCAGAGCCTGGGCCGCCGCATGGCCGCTCTCTCGACCCGGCCGGGCATGCCCTACACCTTCAAGGTCATCGATCGGGGCTCGGTCAACGCCTTTGCGTTACCGGGCGGGTTCATCTACCTGCACAAGGGCCTGGTGTCCTTCGCGGCCAACCAGAGCGAACTGGCCGGAGTGTTGGCCCATGAGGTGGGCCACGTGGCCGGGCGGCACCACGCCAATGAAACCTTCAAGATGGTCAAGGCCATGGGGGCGGGCATCGTAGCCGGCGGACTCACCGGGCCGGTGACCGGCATGGGCCTGTTGAGCCAGCGCTATTTTCAGCAGATGGCCTATCTGAAATTCACCCGGGACGAGGAGAGAGAGGCCGACCGCATGGCGGTGGAGATGCTCTACCGGGCGGGCATCAAGCCCACCGGGCTTATCACCCTGTTCGAGAGGATGCGCCGAGCCAAGGGAGGGGAAAAGGACTATTTCGCGCGTTTCAAGTCCACCCATCCTTCACTGGAGGAGCGCCAGAAAAACCTTGCACCCTTGCTGGCCGATCCGCGCTTCAATCGCTCGGGGGAAATTGATTCGGCCCGGTTCCGCGTTATCCGGGCCAGGTTGGCCGGCCCCTGAGGCTGGCCCCGGCCTGTCGGCTTATTGTGGGTTTGAGAGAGGCGCTAGGGAGAAGGAACATGAGTTTGCCAAAACGTAGCTGCCTGGGTTTAATATCTTTACTGCTGGTTTTTACTTTTTTGCCCGGCTGCGTGGACCTTTTCGATCCAGGCCCAATTCAACCCCCCAGGCCGGCCAGGATGGGAATCTGGTATCGGGACACCCAAGGTCAAGTGGGCTACCACATGTATGCCACCCCCAGGGGCAACTGCAAAGCAACCTGGAACAAATCCGGCTTCCAGCACATCTCCGGCGACCTGCCGCCGGGCCTGTATTTTCACGGCAGCCGCATCAAGGGCACTCCCACCCAGCCCGGCCGCTGGCAGGTAACGGTCAAGTTCATCGGGGTCACCTGCATGGGCCGCAAGTACGAGGACGAGACGGTCAACGTGGAACTGAACATCAAGGGCTACGCCCCGCGCAAGGTGCAATAGCGCTCTCCCCCTGTCTAGCCCTGGCGGGTCCTCAGCGCCTGCGCTGAAAGGCGTCCACCGCTTTTTGGTGCTGGGCGTAGGTGGTGCTGAACTGGTGGCCGCCGTCGCCCTTGGCCACAAAGTAGAGATAGGGTGCATTTGCCGGATGCAGGGCGGCCTTGAGGGCGTCCCGGCCCGGCGAGCAGATGGGCCCCGGGGGCAGTCCGGCGCGGGTGTAGGTGTTATAGGGCGTGTCGCCCTCCAGATTGGCCCTGGTCAGGTTGCCGTTGAAGGACCGTCCCAGGCCGTAGATAACCGTGGGGTCGGCCTGCAGGCGCATGCCCCGCTTCAGGCGGTTGCGGTACACCGCGCTGATCAGCGGCATTTCCGCGTCCAGCCCCGCCTCCCTTTGGATGATGCTGGCCAGAATGGTGGCGTCGTGGCGGCTCCAGCCCTGCCGCTTGGCCACGGGAGTCAGGGGCTGCCAGGCCCGGTCGGCGCGGCCCACCATGGCGCTCAGGACCGCCCGGGCTCCCAGGTGGCGGGGGAAGCGGTAGGTGTCGGGAAAGAGATAGCCTTCCAGGGAGGGCCGGTCCACCCCCAACTCGGCGGCGAAGGCCGGGTCGTTAGCCAGGAGCAACACTTCGCTTTCCTGGGCGATGCCTCCCTCGTCCAGGCGGGAGGCGATCTGGGCCAGGGTGTAGCCCTCGGGAATGAGCACGTAGTGCAGTTTTACTCGGCCCGAGCGCAGAAAGCGCAGGATGCGCGCCGCGTTCATGGCCGGGGACAGCTCGTACTCCCCGGCCAGGATGGGGCCGTCCTCTGCGGTGAGGCGGCCGGCCAACTCGAAAAGGCGCGGGTTTTTGACGATGCCCGCCTGGGCCAAGACCTGCCCCGCCCGGGCCAGGGTGGCTCCCTTGGGAATATCCACCAGCTCGGCCGTGCCGGCCTGGCTGGCCCGGCGGCCCAACAGCCAGGCCTTGCCGCCCCAATAGCCCCCCGCCGCCACCCCGGCCAGCAGGGCCAGGGCGGCCAGCAGGGCCAGCAGGCTGTGCCGCCAGGGCCTCAAGCCCGGGCCTCCAGCCAGCGCCGCAAAATCTCCGCCGCCGCCGCCCGGTCCACCACCCGGCGGCGCTTGGCCCGGCTGAGGCCCGCCTCCAGCATGGCCTCCTCGGCCCGCACCGTGGACAGGGCCTCGTCCATGAACTCCACCGGCAGGCCCAGGCGGCGCTGAAGGCGCTTGGCCAGGCGCACGATGCCCTGACCCACCGGGCTCAGGGAGCCGTCCAGCTTGGCCGGCAGGCCCACCACCAGCAAGTTGGCCTTTTCCCTGGCCGCGATGTCGCCCAGGGCGGCCACGTCGGCGTCGCGGTTCACCCGCTCATAAACCAACAGCGGCCGGGCGGAGCGCCGCTCGGGGTCGCTCACCGCCAGGCCTATGCGCTTTAGGCCCACGTCCAGGGCCAGCACCACTCCGGGGGTGTCGCTAGACATGGCGCTAATTATGCCGTGGCCGCGTGAAGTTAACAAGGTGGGAGGTGAGGGACGGCTTGTGGGCACACGCTCGTCCCAGTACCACACGAAAACAGCGAAATGGTACTTTAGTGTGGTACGTGAGTGAAATCGTCACCGAGCCAATACGTCCCACAACTGCGCGGCGGGGTTGATCGCTTCGCCCAGCAAATCCTGCCCCTTGGCCAGAGAATTGGTTATGCGCTTATGCCAGGCCTGGGGCAATTGCCTATAAATCTCCTGTGCCTTGGACAGCATGGCTTCATCCATGGCCAGGGCTTTGGCCACCGCCGCCACCTGGCGATAGTCCTTTTCCCGCTTGCTTGGCTCGCGCCGCACCGCCGCCACCAGGAGTTTGTGAAAAAAGAAGGCCGCCGGGTGGGGCACCGACACCTTGCCCACACTCTTTATGGACAAGGTCAAGGGGTTGTCTAAAATAAAATCAAGGTAGGGCACCGCCACCGGGGCGAGGCCAAGCTCGGGAATCTGGGGCTTGTCCTTGCGCGCCCCGGAGCCTTTGCGGGCCCGCAGGAACTCCACGGTAATCTCACCGTTGCCATAGGAGATGCTGCCGTCGGCCACGTTGAACTTCTCCTCGAACCCCAGGGATTTCAACAGTCCGCCCACGTCCCTTTTTTCGCCCTTATAGGGCAGGCGCACCGCCAGATCAACGTCAAGGGTGCGAAAGGGGTAGAACTCCACCCCGCAATAGTTTTGGTAGACCTTGAAGCACCAACTGCCCACCAGTTCCAGGCCCAGGTCCCACAATCCTTGTTCATCCAAGGCGGCGATCAGCTCGGCCAGGGCCGGGTTCAGGTCTTCGCGCATCATAGCTGCCTCCTTGTATCCCAACAGGGCCAGGGCCTTCCGTGCCTCGGCCAACTCTTCCAGAAATTGAGCCCGGCGGCCGCATTTTGAGCGTAGCGCTTGCACCAAGGGGCTGCCATCGGCCCCCAAGTACAGCTCCCGGCGGGAATTGCCCCCGGCATATTGGCGCAGGTACCAAAATCCTCCCCGTTGGGGAAACCTGCGGCACAATGAACCCGGCGGGGTGAGCACAAGGGCTCCCACCAACTCCTGTTTTCTTTGCAGGTAGTATTCCGCGTTTTCTTGCAGTATTTCTTTTAAAACCATGGCTGCTTTCCCTGGGGCAACCATACCACACTATTATGCCAAAAATAAATAATAGTGTGGTATGGACTCCCCGCCACCTCGCTCCCTGGCCGCTTGACGCTTTCCCACCCCCACCCCTATATTTGGGGGTAGCGTTCTCACCATCCGCAGCACTGAAAGGCCCGCCATGAAGCAGATCGTCCTGGGCACCGCCGGTCACATCGATCACGGCAAGACCACCCTGGTCAAGGCCCTCACCGGCATAGAGACCGACCGCCTAAAGGAAGAGAAGGCCCGGGGCATCACCATCGAGCTGGGTTTCGCCTATTTGGACCTGCCCGGCGGCCAGCGCCTGGGCATCGTGGACGTGCCCGGCCACGAGAAGTTCGTCAAAAACATGGTGGCCGGCGCGGCGGGCATCGACCTGGTGGCCCTGGTCATCGCCGCCGACGAGGGGGTGATGCCCCAGACCCGGGAGCACCTGGACATCTGCAAGTTGTTGGGGGTGGGGCACGGCCTGGTGGTGCTCACCAAGATCGACATGGTGGACCAGGAGTGGCTGGAGCTGGTGAGCGAGGACGTGGCCGAGTACGTGGAGGGCACCTTTTTGGAGGACGCGCCCATCATCCCGGTGAGCGGGGTGAGCGGCCAGGGCATACCGGAGCTGAAGGAGGCCCTGGCCCAGCTGGTGGACAGCCTGGAGGAGCAGCCCGCCGAAGGGCCCTTCCGCCTGCCGGTGGACCGGGTGTTCACCATGAAGGGCTTCGGCACGGTCATCACCGGCACGGCCATGGGCGGCCAGATCGCTCTGGGCCAGGAGGTGACCATCTACCCCCGGGGCGTGACCGCCAAGGTGCGGGGCCTGCAGGTGCATAACGAAGAAGCCAAGCAGGCCCGCCGGGGGCAGCGCACGGCCATCAATCTGCAAGGGGTGGAAAAGGCCGGGGTGGAGCGGGGCGACGTGTTGGCCACTCCGGGCTCCCTGCAACCCTCCCTGTGGCTGGACCTGGAGGTCAGGGCCCTGCCGGACATGGCCCGGCCGCTGAAGCACCGGGCCCCCATCCGCCTGCACACCGGCAGCGCCGAGGTTCTGGGCCGGGTGCTTTGGCTGGACCGCGAGGAGTTGCGCCCCGGCGAGAAGGCCCTGGGCCAGGTGCGCCTGGAGTCCCCGGTTACGGTAATGGCCGGGGACCGCTACGTGCTGCGTTCCTACTCGCCGGTGCATACCATCGCCGGCGGGGTGGTGCTGCATCCCCACCCCGGCCGGCGCAAACGCAACCGCCCCGAGGTGATGGCCGACCTCAAGACCTTGCTGTCCGGCGAGCCCCGCCAGAAGGTGGCGGTGCATGTGCGCCACGCCGGTGCGGCGGGCTTGAGCGTGGCGGACCTGCCCCGCCTGGTGCCCATGGGCCCCAAGGCCCTGGACGCCCTGGTGGGCGACATGCTTTCCAAGCAGGAGTTGGTGCGTTTCGACAAGGAGGGCGGCCGCATGATCGCGGCCCCGGTGCAGCAGGAGCTTCTGGACCAGGCCCTGGAGCTGCTCACCGCCTATCACCAGGCCAATCCCCTCAAGGCGGGCATGCCCCGGGAGGAGCTGCGCCGCCGTCTGCTCGCCCGCGAGGACACCAAGCTGTTCGCCCACCTCATGCGCAAGCTGGAAGGCGGCCAGGCGGTGGTGGCCGACAAGGACCTGTTGCGCCTGCCCCAGCACCAGGTGCAGCTGGCCGGGGCCGACCAGGACCTGCGCGAGCGCATCGAAAAGGCCTATGCCGCCGGCGGCCTGGCCCCGCCCAATTGGGCCGAGGTGGTCGCCGGGGTCAACCCGGCCCAGGCCAAGCAGGTGCTGGGCGTGCTCATGGACGAGGGGGTGCTGGTCAAAGTCAAACAGGAGCTTTACTACCACGCCCAGGCCCTGGCCGAGATCAAAAAGCGCCTGGTGGAGTACCTGCGGGCCAATGAGACCATCGACGCGGCCCAGTTCAAGGAGATGACCGGCCTTAGCCGCAAGTACATCATTCCCCTGCTGGAGAGCTTCGACGCCACCCAGGTGACCATGCGGGTGGGCGACCACCGTATCCTAAGGGGGAGATAGGCCCGCGCCCGGCCCCGAGTCGCGCCCCCCCTAATCAATTGAGCAATCCTTCGGCCCCGGTGAACGGCGGCGAGCCTTCAGGCGCGGCCGCCGCCCGGCGGCACTACCGGGCGCCGATTCCAGCCGATTCGCTAAAAGACAAGCAATATCCAATCATTGAAAACATTTCGTCCTTGCGGGGCTTTAGCGGTTTGCCCCGGCGGCGGTCTGGCCTTGCAAAAAGCCACAAAAGGACTACAAATATTAGGAGATAAATCAACCGCAGCAACGAGAAGCAACCGGACAGTGAAAACACCATCGGCACCTCCGGCCGGCAGCCACCCCTTTTACAGGCCATCACCAGCGGCAGGGCCCCTTGAGGGGCGCGTTCACCAGCACGCCCCACGGCGGGCAGTTGCCCGAACCGGCCTGGCGGGGGAGCGCCTTGGCCAAGGCCGCGCCGGCATTTTATTAATCACACAAAGCACATAGGATTAGGAAGACCATGGAAAAAGATATCGTGGTGGTGGGTGGAGGCCCCGGCGGGGTCATCACCGCAATGACCGCCAAAAGTGTTTATCCCGACAAATCAGTTTGCGTAATCCGTCAAATCGGCGACGGGGTGATCCCCTGCGCCATTCCCTACATGATCAACACCATGGCCGACCCCAAGGGCAACGTCATGCCCATGGGGGGCCTGGAGGCGGCGGGGATCGAAGCCGTGGTGGCCGGGGCCACATCCCTGGACCCGGCGGCCAAGGCCCTGGCCCTGGACAACGGCGACTCGGTGAAGTTCGATCGCCTGGTGCTGGCCATGGGCAGCAACCCGGCCAAGCTGCCCATACCCGGCGCGGACCTGGAGGGCGTGTTCACCGTCACCAAGAGCCTGGCCCCCCTGAGCGAGTTGGTGGCCAAGGCCCAGGCGGCCACCAACGTGGTCATCGTGGGCGGCGGGTTCATCGGGGCGGAGTTCGCCGACGAACTGGCCCAAAAAACCGGGGTGAACATTCATCTGGTGGAGCTTATGCCCAAGGTGTTGCAGGCCGCCTTTGACGACGAGTTCTGCGACGAGATACAGAAAAACCTGGAGGCCCAGGGCATCAAGCTGCACCTGACCCAAAAGGTGGAGGCCATCAAGGGCGACGGCAAGGTCTCCTCGGTGGCCCTTTCCGGCGGACAGGAACTGCCGGCGGATCTGGTAATCATCGGCATCGGCGGACGGCCCAACACCCAACTGGCCGCCGAGGCGGGCCTGCGCTTGGCCGACGACGGCTCCATTTGGGTGGACAGCTACATGCGCACCTCGGCCCCGGACATCTTCGCGGTGGGCGACTGCGCCTTGAAACGGGATTTCTTCACCCGCAAGGCGGTGCCGGTGTGGCTGGCTTCCACCGCCACCGCCGAGGCCCGCAACGCCGGCACCAACATCTACGGCATACGGGTGCTCAACCAGATACAGGGCAGCATCGCCGCCTTTTCCACCAAGTTCGGCGACACCTGCTATGCCAGCGCAGGGCTCACCGAGCGGGCTTGTGAGCGCGAGGGCATACGCTACGTCAGCGGCAGCGCCACCGCTCCGGACCGCCACCCCGGCAATCTGCCCGGAGCTTCGCCCATGCGGGTGAAGCTGTTGTTCGCCGACCGGGCCGGGGCCTTGCTGGGCGGCCAGGTGTCCGGCGGGGACTCGGCCGGAGAGCTGGTCAACGTCATCGCCATGGGCATCCAAAAAGGCGTGACCGTGCGCGACATGGACATGATGCAGATCGCCACCCATCCCAAGCTGTCATCGGCCCCCACCGTGCATCCCCTTATAAACGCGGCGCATCAGGCATTGGCCAAACTGCGCGGCAAATAGGCCAGGACCAAAAACACCCGGCCGCGATCCGCTCTGCCGGTGGATCGCGGCCGGTCCCCCGCCTCCTGGGAATTTTGGCATTATTTTAACTTGGCCTGACGGCGCGAGCCGGTTCATCATGGACCAAAGCAAGCCTTAACTATCTTGGCAGGAGGAGACAAGCGTGCGAATTTGGCGAGTGGTTCTATTGTTGACGGCGGCGGCGGCCATGTCCGCCTGCGCCGCGTCCTCCCGGCCGGCCGGCGAGGTGAAGGCCAGTAGCTTCCTGGGATCGGCGATTCACAAGCTCAAACCGGGGGGGGCGGACGGGGCCAGCCTGATCTACCTGAACCCCAAGGCCGAGTGGGCCTCCTACGACAAGATGCTCCTGGACCCGGTCACCTTCTGGCGCGATTCCGGCGAAACCGGCGAGGAGTTGTCCCAGCAGGACAAGCAGATGCTGGCCGACTACTTCTACGCGGTAATCGCCAAGGCCATGTCCACGCAGGTGACCCTGGTGTCCGCTCCCGGCCCGGGGGTGATGCGGGTGCAGGTGGCCGTCACCAAGGCCGATCCCTCCATCGTGGCCCTGGACGTGGTTTCCACGGTGCTGCCCCAGGCCATCGCCATGTCGGCGGTCAAGACCGCCCTCACCGGCAAGCCGGCCTTTGTGGGCGAGGCCTGCATCGCGGTGAAGGTGACCGACTCGGTGAGCCGCAAGCTCTTGGGGGCCTGGGTGGCCGACCGGGTGGGCGGCAAGGACCTGAGCGCGGCCCAGTTCGACTCATGGGGCGACGTGGAGCAGGCCATGCGCTTCTGGGCGGCCAAGGCGGCCCATGACCTGTGCAATCTGCAGAAAAAGCCCGACTGCGGACAGCCGCCCAAGCCCTAGTTATTCGGCGCGGCCATGAGCCGAAACCTTCGAGGCGGGGGAGAAGAACCCCGCCTCGATTTTTTTGGTGGGGAGCGGAGTTGACTAAACGGGCTTATCCAGCAACAGCCGTCATCGCGAGGAGCGGCGGCCGGGGCGCTGGTTGGTAGAGAAGGCTGCTCCCGCCGCGACGTGGCGATCTTCGGTTGAGATCGTCTTTGACTCGCAGGCATGACCAGGGAAAAGGAAGTTTGCCACGCCTCGCCGCGAGGGGCGGCCCTTTGGCAGGAGCGCCGATGGGGGCGGCTCGTCTCGCAATGACGGCTCTTGTTGAAAGGGGGGCTGGACCGGATTTGCGCTGGGGCCTGGGTAAGCGCCCCCTACTCCCCCGGAAAGCTCTGGCCTTCCCCCTGCCCGGGCATGGGCACGCTGCCGTGGCCCAGCACGATCTTCCAGCCGTCGTCGGTGCGCAGCAAGACAAAGCTCATGCGCAGGGTGGCGGTGAACTCCCCGGCCTCGGTGGCGGCCCAGGCCGGGCCTTCGGTGGCGGCCCAGGCCACGTCGCCCTTGCCCGCGGCCTTGAACCAATCGATGGTCAACCGGCGGCTGCTGCTCTGGCCCAGGTCGCGTTCTATCTGGGCCCGATGCTCCTCCCAGCCCAGGTTGCGCTCGTCGGCCCCGGTGCCCAGGCCGATGATGCGCTCGTCGGCCAGGTAGTAGCTCATAACCTCGTCCAGGTCGCCCCGGCCGTAGGCCTCGAAAAAGCTGTCCAGGGTGATGCGCACTTCGGCGATGGCATGAGGGCTAAGGTCCATGATTGCCTCCTTTCGGATCATATCCGCAGGCTGCCCACCAACTCCTCGGCACGAGACAGCCCCTGTTCGGCGCAATAATCGGCCAACTCGGCGGCGATGCGCCCGGCGGCTCCGGGGTCGGTGAAGCTGGCCGTGCCCACCTGCACCGCCCTGGCCCCGGCGATCATATACTCTGCCGCGTCGGCGCCGCTCATGATGCCCCCCAGGCCCACCACGTCCACCGTGGGGTGGCTCTGGGCCAGGGCCTTGGCCACCTGCCACACCATCCTGAGCCCCACCGGTTTTATGGCCGGGCCGCTGAGTCCGCCCACCACGTTGGCCAACACCGGACGCCGGGTCCGGGCGTCGATGGCCATGGCCAACAGGGTGTTGATCAGGCTAACCGCCCGGGCCCCGGCCTGGGCCGCGGCCAGGGCCATGGGCACCGGGTCGCTGACGTTGGGGGTGAGCTTGACCCACACCGGCTTGCCCTGGGCCTCGGCCACCGCCGCGGCGGTGACCTCGCCCACCGCGCCGGGGTGGCAGCCGAAGGCCATGCCGCCCTCCTTCACGTTGGGGCAGCTCACGTTCAGCTCCAGGGCGTCCACCCCCGGCTGGGCCCCCAGGCGGCGGGCCAACTCGGCGAACTCGTCGATGCTTTCGCCGTAGAGGTTGACCACCACCGCTCCCGGCTGGGCGGCCAGCCAGGGCAGCTTGTGGGCCAGGAACTCAGCGAGGCCCACGTTGGCCAGGCCGATGGCGTTTAGCATGCCGCAGGCGGTTTCCACGATGCGCGGCGGCGGGTTGCCTTGGCGGGGCTTCAGGCTGACGCCCTTGGTGACCAAACCGCCGATGGCCCCGGGCTCCAGGTAGGGGCTGTACTCCTGGCCGTAGCCGAAGGTGCCGCTGGCGGCCAACACCGGGTTGGTCAGATCGATGCCGCCCACGCTGACGGCCATGTCGCAGGCAGGGCTCATGAAGCGGCCTCCGCCTGGGGCAAGCTCCGCCAGGCCTCCATGCAGGTGGGCCCCACCTCTTCCAGCCAGGTGGCCATCATTTCATCCAGGGGCACCCCCAGCCGCCAGCCCCGCTGCTTGAGGTAGCGGATGTGGGGCCGCCCGGCCAGGTCGGTGGCGGGCAAGAGCAAATCCTGCCCCGCTACGAACTCCACCAGGCGCCAGCCCCGTTCGGCGCTGAGCGCCTTGTCAAAGCTGGGGGTGGCCTTGTGCCAGGCCCCGCCGATGAACCACTCCACGAAGCAGTGGTAGGACAAGACCTTGCCCCCGGTGATCTTGAAAAGCTCCTCGGGCAGGAGGTTGTTCTCGATGTCCGCGAAGCCCAGGCGCGAGGGGATGCCCACCGCCCGGGCCAGGGCGCACAGCAGGGCCGCCTTTTGCACGCAATAGCCCCGGCCCCGGGCCAGGGTGTTCAGGGCCAGATAGTCGTCCAGGGAGTCGAAGGGCACCCGCACGCTGTAGCGCACCGTGTCGCGCACTAATTCGAACAGACGCTGGGCGGCCTGGATGTCGTTGGCGCTGCCGGTGGCCACCCGCTTGGCCAACTCGAAGACCTCGCGGGGCTCGCACTGCACGCCGGGGGCGGGGGCCAGAAAAATTTCCAAGGGTTCTTCGGCGCTCATACTTTATCCCAATCCACGGTTGATGCGTCCATGACCGGGCCTTCCTGACAGGCCCTGAGATAACCGCCGCCCGCGGCGGGGATGGCGCAGCCCAG
>JAHJPG010000056.1 GCA_018819925.1 Pseudomonadota bacterium | reverse complement strand
GCTCTCCTGCCGCCCCTGGGCCAACCACCCCAACTGCGAACTGGTGCCGGGCGACGTGAAGGACCCCTTGTCCCTGGCCCGGGGCATGAAGGGCTGCTGGGCCGCCTTCTACCTGGTGCACTCCATGAACCCCGGCACCAAGGACTTTGCCGCCGCCGACCGCCAAGCGGCCCGTAACATGTCCCTGGCCGTGGCCGCCGCCGGGGTGGAGCGCCTGGTCTACCTGGGCGGCCTGGTGCCCGAGGGCCCCGACATAAGCCACCATCTGCGTTCCCGGGCCGAAGTGGGCCACATCCTGCAAGCCGGGGAGGCGCCCTGCACCTGGCTCCGGGCGGCCATGATCCTGGGGGCGGGCAGCGCCTCCTTCGAGCTGTTGCGCTATTTGAGCGAGCGCCTGCCGGTGATGATTACCCCCCGCTGGGTGCACAGCCTCTGCCAGCCCATCGCCATCGGCAACGTCCTGGGCTACCTCTTGGGCTGCCTGGAGCACGACGAGGTGGCGGGCCAGACCTATGACATCGGCGGCCCGGACGTATACAACTATGCCGAGTTGTTCCAGATGTTGGCTAAAGAGGAAGGCCTGGCGCCGCGCATCATCATCCCGGTGCCGGTGTTCAGCCCCCGCCTGAGCAGCTATTGGATCCATCTGGTCACTCCGGTGCCGGCCAGCCTGGGCCGCCCCCTGGCCGAGGGCCTGCGCAACACGGTGGTCTGCCGGGAAAACCGCATCTGGGACATCATCCCCCAGGAACTCATCACCTGCCGCCAGGCCATCCGCACCGCCCTGGAGCGCCTGGCCCAGGATCAGGTGGAGAGCTGCTGGATGGATGCGGGCGAGTTGTCGCCGCCGGAGTGGGTGACCTGCGGCGACGCCCCCTTTGCCGGGGGCACGGTGTTCCGGGAAGGCTACCGCCTGGAGGTGCCCCTGCCCGCCGAACAGGTTTGGCCCCATCTGGCCGGGGTGGGCGGCCGCCGGGGCTGGCACCGCCAAACCTGGCTGTGGAAGCTGCGCGGGGCCCTGGACAAGCTGGTGGGCGGGGTGGGCCTGGGCCGGGGGCGGCGCAGCGCCGGAGAAATCAGGGTGGGCGAGGCCCTGGATTTCTGGCGGGTGCTGGCCGTGGAGCCCCCCCGGCGGCTGTTGCTCCTGGCCCAGATGAAGCTGCCGGGCCAGGCCACCCTGGAGATCAGCCTGGAGCCCCGGGGGCCCCAGGCCTGCCAGGCGCGCATGGTGGCCAGCTTTTTGCCCAAGGGTCTCATGGGCCTGGCCTATTGGTACGGGGTGTGGCCCCTGCACCACCTGGTGTTCCAGGGCATGCTGCCCGGCTTGGCCCGGGCGGCGGGAGCCCCACCCGGCGGCAAAGCCCGTCGCTTCGACCCAAATGACCCCACGGCCTGCCAGTTGCCCGTAGCCCATTGACCTTGGTCTCTCCTACATCTAAGCTTTAGCCCGGATATCTCATAAAGGCAGCGCGTCCGGCTGCGCCAGCCACCGGCATGCCGCGTTGCTGGCTGTGCCGGGAGCGGACACAAACTGCATCGCCACAAGGTGGGCGTTTTTTCCACAAGGACTGTATAAATCTTAATTCGTTGTTTGTTGCCACCCAGTCTTCATGAAATATCCGGGTTTAGCCCATCACAAGAACGGTCCGTCTGGACCGGGAGGTTGGCCAATGACTAGGGTGCGGTTGTGGGCGGTATTGCTGGCGGGCCTGTTGGCCCTGGCTGCGGTCCCGGCGGCGGGAGCGGAGCGGGAGCTTACCCTGGGCCAGGCGGTGTCCCTGGCCCTCAAGGAAAACCCGACCCTGGATGCCTCCCGCCAGGGGGTGGCCCAGGCCGAGGGGCGCCTCACCCAGAGCACATCGCGCTGGTGGCCCCAGGTCAGCGGCTCGGCGGGCTACAGCCGCAACTACACCGAGCAGTCGCGCATCGCCGCCCTGGAGGGCTCCAGCAGCGACCAATACAGCTATTACGATGCCGACGTGGCCGTCACCCAAAAAATCTACGACTTCGGCCAGACCGGGGGCAAGGTGGAGGCCAGCCGCCAGGAGTTGACCGCCAGCCGGCACGACCTGATAACCCAGCGTGAAAAGGTGATTCTGGAGGTCAAGGCCAGATTCTTCGAAGTGCTCAAGACTCAGCACCTGGTGCAGGTGGCCCAAAAAACCCTGGACTCCCAGGCCAAGCACGTGGCCCAGGCCAAGGGCTACTACGACACCGGCCTTAGGCCCAAAATCGACGTTACCCGGGCCCTGGTGGATTTGGCCAACGCCCGCCTGGCCCTGATAAGCGCCCAGTATCGCCGGCGGGAGGCCCTGGTGTCCCTGGAACGGGTGATGGGCAAGCGCCCATGGCCCGGAGATTACGCCCTGGCCGACATGAAGGGCAGGCCCTCTCTGCCGGCCAAGCTGGAGCCCCTGGTGGCCGAGGCCCTCAAGCAGAGGCCCGAGGCGGCCAGCCTGCAGGCGGCCATCAAGGCCTCCCAGGGACGCCTGGAGTCGGCCCGGGGGGGTTATTGGCCCAGCCTGGACGCCCAAGGCGGCTACGCTTTTGCCGACAGCGACTTCCCCCTGGACAAGGCCTGGACCGCCGGAGTCTCCCTTAACTGGTCGCTGTTCTCGGGCTTTTTCACCAAGGGCCAGGTGAGCGAATACCTGGCCCAGATGCGCCAGCGTCAGGCTCAATTCCGGGACCTGGAGCTGTCCATAGCCCAGGAGGTGGAGCAGACTTGGCTGGTGCTGAAGGAGTCCGCCGAGCGTATCGGGGTGGCTGAAACCGCGCGGGAAAACGCGGAGGAGAACTTCCGCCTGGCCCAGGGACGCTATGAATCCGGAGTGGGCAACGCCATCGAGTTCACCGACGCCCAGGTGAGCCAGTTCCAGGCCCGCAGCGTGGTGGTGCAGACCCGTTACGAATACTTGCAGGCCTACGCCGCCCTGGAGCGGGCCATCGGGCGGCCCCTGAAGGCCAGCCGGGTGGCTTCCCGCTAGCTTGAGGCAGAGCCTCCTGTGGGCCGGGGCAGCCCGCCGTGGGGGTCCACCGGATTGCCCCGCCGGTTACTTCTTATCCGGGTGGGCCGGAGGGTCGTTCCCGTGCCGGGCTTCAATTCCATTTCAAAGGTTTGATTGACCAACACCGTGGTGATGGGCCAGTAGGTGCGTCCTTCGCGCACGCCCACGCTGCCCTGCACGATCAGGCGCAGGGTGTGCCTTCCCGGTGGGGCCAAAAACACCGTGTCGCGCACCAGGCGGGGGGTGCGGATCACCTTTAGCTCTTCGGGCTTGGCCAAACGCAGGGGCACGTTGCGGCCGTTCTGCTCCAGGTACAGCCCCCAATCCCAGCTGGTGTAGGGGGTGGTTTCGTCGAACACGTTGAACTGGCTGCGGTCCTCGGCCAGGTCCAGGAGCACCCGCACCCTGGCCGGGTCCGGCCCGGGGTCCGCCGTGCCCATGCCGGCGCAGGCAACGGCGGCGAGGGCCAGCAGCAGGCACAGGCACGGCCCGGCCGGGAGCCTTTTCAGTCCCCGGTGGGCCATCCCTGGACTCCGGCGCTTAGTAGTACCAAGGACCACCCCAGGTATCCATGGGATCCAGGGCGTCGATGTCCATATCGAAGCGGTGCACCGTCTCCACCCCGTTGCTGATGATGGGCATGAGGATGGTCAGCTGGTTGGGCCAGTCGCCCTGGGAGATCTGGGGATCGGTGAGCGGGGCCAACACCCACTGGCCATCGCGCTTTAGCTGGCGGGCCGGTTGCAGGGCGTCTTCGATGGTCTGGCCCGGACCCACCTGGGTGGGCACCAGCTTGCTAACCGGCGACCAGTAGGGCACGCCCTGGTGGGCCACGTTGTATTTATAGCCCTTGCCGTTGATGTAGTAGGTCTGGGCCCAGTCGATGGTGATGGGCCCGCCGGTCTGGTTGCTAAGTTTGATCTCGAAGTTGAACTCCCGCTCCACGTCCAGGCGCAGCTGCACCTTGATGCCGCCGCTGCTGTCGCTACTGCCGCTGCCACTGCTGCTGCTGCCGCCGCCGCTGCTGTAGGTCCACTGGTTCAGGCCGGTGCCGTAGGTAATGGCCGCCTGGGGAAAGGCCGAAAGGTTCATGGTGGACTCGTCGCGGTAATACTCCGCCGCGCTGGGTCCGCCGCCGCAGGCGAAAATGGTGGCCATGAGAGTGAGCAGGGACAGGCCCAAGCCGGCGATGGACAAAGCGCGCATAACCTAACAACTCCGTAAAGGTTTTCCGGCCCCAGACCGGGTAATCCCTTTTAGCATGTTTTGCGCGCCCTGCCCATATGGCGGTGCGGACCCGAGGCCAAAATAAAAGCCCACCCCTAAAGGGGCGGGCCCGGATGCCGGGGCGGCTGGTTCAGCCGGCCTTCACCTCGATGGTCTTGCCGGCGCTCTTGGCCGCCTTGGGAAGCTCCACCACCAAAACGCCGTCCTTGTGGGTGGCCTTGAGCTGCTCCACGTCCACCTCCTTGGGCAGGCGGACGCTTCGGCTGAAGCTGCCGAAGCGGCGTTCCACCAGGTGGTAATTGCCCTTGTGCTCTTCGCGCTCTTCCTTTTTCTCGCCGCTCAGGGTGAGCACGCCATCCTCGTACTCCACCTTGATCTCCTCGGGTTTCAGCCCGGGCACCTCGGCGCTCACCTCAAAGGCGGTTTCGGTCTCCTTGAGGTTCAGGGCGGGCATAAAGACCGCCTCCCCAAGTTCCTTGGGTGGTCCGCTCTCGAAAAAGCGGCTGAAAAGATCGTCAACCTCCCGGCGAAGGCGGTTGACTCCTCTGGACTGCGGGTAGGGAACCAGGTAGGTCATTGTCCTCCTCCTTTCTGGTTTTGTCTTATTATTCCAGCATGCTATGTTGTCGCTATATTCATAAAGTTAATCCAGGGGCTGGCGGTTGCAAGCCCCCGGATCAAATTTTTAAGGCAAATTTTCAGCCCGAATATTTTCTACGGGTGAGGCCGATAACGCCGCCATGCGGGGTGTGGCGAAGCCACCCGGCACAGCCAGGCGGTGTTAGACAAGGCGTCGGGCAAGCGAGACCCGCAGGCGTATATGCCAATACGCCGAGGAGGCGAGCGCCGCCCGCAACGCAGCATAGCGCCGCCTGGCGAAGCCGGATCAGTCCAGATACAGCTCGGTGGACTGGTAGCGCTCTCCGGTGCTGGGCAGGATCACCACGATGGTCTTGCCCACGTTTTCCGGCCGGCGGGCCACCTGCCAGGCGGCCCAGGCCGCCGCCCCGGAGCTTATGCCGCACAAAAGGCCCTCGTGGCGGGCCAGCAGGCGGGCGGTGTCCATGGCCTGATCGTTGGTCACGGTTATCACCTCGTCGATGATCTCCCGGCTCAGCACCTGGGGCACGAAGCCCGCCCCGATGCCCTGGATTTTGTGGGGCCCCGGCTGGCCGCCGCTCAAGACCGGGCTGTCCGCCGGCTCCACGGCGATGGCCTTGAAACCGGGCTTCAGGGGCTTGATGTATTCGCCGACCCCGGTGATGGTGCCTCCGGTGCCCACTCCGGCCACCAGGATGTCCACCGCTCCGCCGGTGTCGCGCCAAATTTCCGGACCGGTGGTGTTGCGGTGGACGGCCGGGTTGGCCGGGTTGGCGAACTGGTCGGGCATGAAGGCATTGGAGCTCTCGGCCAAAATCTCCCGGGCCTTGTCGATGGCCCCCTTCATGCCCTGGGCCGCCGGGGTGAGCACCAGCTCGGCCCCCAAGTGCTTGAGCAGCCGGCGCCGCTCCAGGCTCATGGATTCGGGCATGGTCAAAAGCAGCCGATATTTCTTCAGAGCGCAGACAAAGGCCAGGCCGATGCCGGTATTGCCGCTGGTGGGCTCCACGATGAGGGTGTCGCGGCCGATCCTGCCCTCGGCCTCGGCCGCGCCGATCATGGACACGGCGATGCGGTCCTTCACCGAACCCAGGGGGTTCTGGTACTCCAGCTTGGCGATGACCGTGGCCACCATGCCCTCCAGGCAGTTTTCGCCGAGCAGCACCAGGGGGGTGCCCCCCACCACGCGGATCACGTCGGGATTGATGTGGGTGGTCATGGCTATTCCTTTCCGGACCGCCTGGAACCCAGGTAGACCAATTCCGGCTTTTTGAGGAACACCTTGGTGTCCGGGGGCACCGACTCGGTGAGCCACACGTTGCCCCCGATGACGCTGCGCGCCCCCACCACCGTCTCGCCCCCCAGGATGGTGGCCCCGGAGTAGATGATGGCCTGGTCCTCGATGGTGGGGTGGCGCTTGGCCCCGCGCAGGTTTTCCACCTGCTCCTTGGGTACGGACAGTGCTCCCAGGGTGACCCCCTGGTACAGGCGCACGTTGTCGCCGATCAACGCCGTCTCCCCGATGACCACCCCGGTGCCGTGGTCGATGAAAAAGCTCTTGCCGATCTCGGCCCCGGGATGGATGTCGATGCCGGTCTTGGCGTGGGCGTACTCGCTCATCATGCGCGGCAACAGGGGCACATCCAGGTGGCGCAGCAGGTGGGCCAAGCGGTAGACGGTGACCGCTAACAGGCCGGGATAGCTGAAGATTATCTCGTCCACCCCACCGCTGGCCGGGTCGCCCTCATGGGCGGCGCGCACGTCCAGGGAGAGCAGGCGGCGTATCTGGGGCAGGCCCCGCACGAACTCGAAGGCGGCGCGCTGGCCCCGTTCGCCGCAATGGGTGCAGCTCAGATCGTGGCGGAAGCAGTCGTGGCGCACCGCCCAGGTGATCTGGTCGGCCACCAGTTCATAGAGCTCGATGAGCTCCATGCCCATGTGGTACTCCAGGTTAACCTGCTCTATCTTGTGACCGTCGAAATAGCCGGGAAAGAGCACCCGGCGGGCCATGGCCACTATGTCAGCCACCGCCTCCTGGCTGGGCAGGGGCACCGGACTCACGTGGTCGAAGCACTGGTCGGTGCCGCAGCTGGCCACCATCTCCCGGACCACCTCGGGCAACTCCTTGTGCAGCTCGCGGGACAGGTTTTCCTCCTGCTTGCACTTTTCCCCATTGGCGGGATCAGGCATGGCCGTGTCCTTTCCCTATTCCCCCGAAGGGGAAATTTGCCCCATGTTTTTTAAGATAGCACAGGAGGGCTATTCGAAGGTCTCCGGGCGAACCAAGTGCTTGCGGGCCACTTTCTGCCACAGGCGGCATTCGGGCTCCAAGCCGTCTATGGTGGACCCGGCGGCCACTTGCCGCAAAAGCTGCTTGGCCTTGGCGTCGCTGCCCGAGTGGTGATACAGCTCGGCCAGGTAGAGATGGTTCAGCCAATAGTGGGGGCCCCGGTCTATGGCTTGCTTGTAGTGAAGCTCCGCCTTTTTATTGTCCCCGCCGATAAAAAACGGCAGTTGGCTGTAGATGCGCCCCAAGACCCGGTCGGCCCCGCCGTGGCAATAGGTGGGGTCCATGGAAAGCAGCAGGCGCATGTTGGCCCGGGCCTTTTTGACCATGCGCAGGGCCTCGGGGACCGAGGCCACGGTGGCCAGCATGCCCTGGCCCACTCCCAGCCAATACACCGGCCCGGGGTCTTGGGGGTGCGTTTGCCGGGCCCTGGTGGCCACGGCGATTATCTCGCGGTAATAGGGCTCGTCGGCCGGCGACTCAGCCTGGGCCCCGATCCACACCAGCAGCTCGCACAGCTTGATCGAGGCGTCCAAATCCCGGGGATCGGCGGCCAGGAGTTGGCGGAAGGACTTCACCGCCTGGTCCGCCGTCTCCAGATCGGCCCGCTGCCGGTACAGGGCCTCGGCCCGGGCGGCCAGCTGTTCCGGGGCGTCTCCGGCCCGGGCCCAGGAGCCGCCGCCCGCCAGCAGGGCCAACACCATGACCGCCAGCAAGCCGCGGACCGCCAAGGCATGGCCGGTTGTGTGAACGCCGCCAAAGGACAATGAAAACCCTCGTGCGCGAATAAGTTGCCTGATTACGCTTAACCTAAAATTTTACTCTACTGGGCGGAAGGGTCAAGCTTTTAGGAGAGCAGGGCCACCGACCAAGCGATGGAAAATTGCCCCCCGTAGTAAAGGGGCAGGCCCACCAGACGATTGTCCCATCCCGGCTTCTTGAAACGGTCCCGGGCCACGCACAGGTCGCTGAGATAAAACACCAAGGCTCCCCCAAACACCAGCCAGGCCCCGGCCCGGGGCAAGGCCTCGTTGAACACCGCCGCCAGGGCGGCCAACACCATCAGGGTGATGACCACCACGTAGGCCAGCACCGGAACCATCATGTTGCCCAAACTGGAGCGCAGCCACAAAAAGGCCAGGCCGCTCACCGCGCAGATGGCCAGAAACCCGGGATTGAACCAGCCGCCGGGCGGGATGAGCCCGGCAAAGGCCACCACATAGGCCACGTGGCCCAAAAGGAAGGAGACCAGCCCGGCCCGGAAGGCGGCTTCGCCCTTCAGGGCCAGGCAAACATCGCCCACCAAGCCCAGGATCAGCCCGGCCAGCACCAGGAAATAGTAGCTGGAGCTTCCGTGGGGCAAAAGCAGGGCGGTGAGCACGAACAAGGCCGAAAGGGGCGCCTTGAAGGCCAGCACTTGGCCGGGGCGTTGGGCGCGCTCGGCCCAAATCAGCCCCAGCAAAAGCAAACCGGCGGGTATCAAAAGATATGCGGCGTTCATGTCCCCCTCCCCTTATCCTGACGCTGGGCCAATGTAGCACGCGGGGGCGGGGTTTGTCAGGCCACGGCGGCCACGAGGATTTGCCAGACGCCCCCCATTCCAGCTAACATGGCCCCGTGCGGGCGGCTGGCCCGCGCCCAACTCACGCGGGAGGCCCATGCCCGGCCCGGAAAGACAACTGAGGCGCTTCTATCGCCGCCACATCCACCCCTACGACCCCTCCCTGTTGGTGGCGCGGCGCAGCCTCAAGACCATGGCGGCCATGGCCCTTAGCCTGCTGATTCTACAGCCCTGGCCCCATCTCATGACCTGGGGGCCCATCGCCGCCTTTCTCCTCAGCCAGATACCTCCGGGCCTGCCCCTGCCCGCCCGCCGTCGGGCCATGGCCGCCCTGACCCTGGCCACCGCATTGCTCATGCCCCTGGCCACCCTGGCCGCCGACGGAGTGGCCGTCCCCACCGTGTTCATCGTCCTGGCCACCTTGACCGCCTTTTTGGCCGCGGCCCTGGGTCCGGCCTACGGGGCCTGCTGCCTGTGGGCCCTGCTCCTGGTGGTGGTGGCCCTGGGCAAACCGGCCCCCCTGGCCGAAGGCCTGGAGCGGGCCTGCGCGGTGGCCCTGGGCGGGGGCCTGTGCTGGTGCATGCACTTTTTGGTTTTTCCCCTGCGGCCCCGCCAGATATACACCGCCGCCCTGGGCCTGGCCCTGGAAGCCCTGGACCAGATATTCAACCTGGTGCGGGAGGGCTACCTGGAAGGCGAGGTGGACCAGGCACGCCTGGAGGAGCTCAAGAGTCAAGCCCTCACCGCCCTGCACCGGCTGCGGGGTATGCCCCAGTTTTTGGAGCTGGCTCCCCAAAAGGCGGGGGGGGCCACCCAGGCGGTGCTGGCCCTGGGCCTGGATTTGGTGCGGGTCTATGAAAATCTCCTGGCCCTGTGGCAGATAAGGGGATTGGCCGCGGACCGGCCCCTGTTCCAGTCCCACGCGCCCCAGCTGGCCCAGGACCTGGAGGAGGCCCACGGTCTGCTCAAGGAGTTGCTCACGGCTCAGGCGGGCAGCGACGAGCGGCCGGACCCGGCTCCTCTCATCCAAAAGCTGGCCGCCCAGATAAAGAGCCTGGGCCAACAGAAGCAGGCGGGCGAAGAGAAGCACTCGGTGGGCGAATACGTGATGGTTTCCAACTCCCTGGCCGCCCTGGCCGCCCTGGCCCGGGACCTGGGACGAGCCGAGGGCCAGCGCCGGGCCCTGGAGCTTTTGCATCTGCCGCCCCCGCGCCAAACCTCCTTGGGCGATTTCTGGGGCCGGCTCAAGGCTGAAATGCGCCAGGACTCGCCCATCATGCGGGCCTCCTTGCAGGCCTCGGCCGCCGCCGGTGCGGCCATGATCCTCACCAAGAGCCTGGATCTGCACAATGGCTACTGGGTGGTGCTCTTCGCCCTGCTGGTGGTCAAGCCGGACCTGGGCACCACCATGGCCATGGGCAAAAGGCGCATCTTGGGCACCGCCCTGGGCGCGGCGGCGGCCATTGTCTTCCTCACCCAGGTGGGCTCCACCGGCCCCCTGTACTACATCGCCGCCTGGGCCGGGGCCTACGCCACCTTGTATTTGATGAGCTTCCCCCACCCGGTGGTCACCGGCGGGGTCAGCTGCTTCACCATGCTGCTGCTCTCCTCCACCATGAGCCCCCTGGGCTGGGAGCTGGGCCTGTGGCGCATGGGCGAGGTGGCCCTGGCGGTGGTCATCGGCCTGAGCGCCGCCCGCTTCTTGTGGCCCAACCGGGCCAGCCGCCGGGTGCGCCGGGAGGCCTCCCAGGTATTGGAGCAGTTGGCCGGCTTTTTGGAAAAGGCCGCCCAAGGCTATATGGCCGGGGCCATGAGCCCCGACGCCCTGGGCCCGGCCCGTCAGGATTTGCAACAGGCCCTGGACAAGGTGAAGGCCAGCCACGAGGCAGCCGGCCGGGAGCCGGGCCGCAACCCCGCCCTGGGCCGCCACTTTGGCGAGCTTATCGAGCACGAGGCCCATTTGTTCGACCAGTTGCTGGCCCTGGAGGCCGCCGCCGGCCGGAGCCAGCCCCAGGGGGTGCAAACCCGGCTGGAGCCCCAACTCGGCGCTCTGAGCGCCCAGATACAGACCAGCCTGCGCACCCTGGGCCAATGCCTGGGCAAGGCCAAGCACCCCCGCCACCTGCCCGACCTGGGCCAAGCCCACGCCGCCGTGGCCTCCCGCCTGACCCGGCTACAGGCCAGGCTGGACGGCCAGCCGGGCCGTCTGACCCTGTCGGCCTTTTTGTGGGAGCTGCGCCAGATGGAGCGTGAGGTGGAGGCGGCCGCTCCGGTGGTGGCCTCCCTGGCCGCCGAATAAAAGCCCGGCTTTCGGCAGGCTCTCGCCGCCGGGCCGCTTTTTGGTGAACGGGCTTATTCCTGGGGGATAAGGGAGGGCTGAGTCATGCTCAAAAAGATCGAGGCCATAATCCGCGAGGACAAACTAGGCGACGTCAAGGACGCCCTGCACGAGATCGGCATCCGGGGCATGAACGTCTTCGAGGTTCGCGGCCAGGGCCGCCAGGGGGGCATCACCCTGGCCGGGCGCTCGGGCACCTACCAGGTGGACATGCTGCCCAAGACGCAGGTCAACATAATCCTCAGCGAGCAAAACGTGGACGAAACCATCGAGGCCATAGTCAAGGCCGGGCGCACCGGCGCGGCGGGAGACGGTCTGATCTTCGTCTACCCCGTGGACGAGGCGGTGCGCATCCGCACCGGCGAGCGGGGCCACGAGGCGGTGATGTACCCCGGCGACATCGATGAAAAAAAGGGCCGGGGCAAGGCCAAGGCGACCTAGGAGCCCGAAACCGTTGGATAGCGCGGCGGGGCGGGGCCAGGGGGCCCGGCCCCGTTTTTTGCCCCAACCCCCGGACAGGGGTAGACTAAGCGGGGTTTGATCCCAATTCCCCGTCCAGGAGCCGGTCATGGAAACTATCACCCCTTGGTTGGTCTTCGCTGCGGTGGGCGCCCTCAGCGGGGTGCTGGCCGGCCTGTTGGGGGTGGGCGGCGGTTTGGTCATAGTGCCGGCGGTGGCCTTCTACCTGCAGGCGGCGAACATCGCCCCGGGCAACGTGCTGCACATGGCCCTGGGCACCTCCCTGGCCGCCATCATCTTCACCTCCATCAGCAGCTTTCGGGCCCATCACCAGCGGGGGGCGGTGGAGTGGCCCATCGTGGCCCGCATAAGCGGGGGCATCGTGGCCGGCACCTACCTGGGCTCCTGGGTGGCCGCCCAGCTATCCACCCGTTTTCTGACCGCATTCTTCGTGGCGTTTCTCTACCTGGTGGCCTTGCAGATGCTCTTGGAGGCCCGCCCCAAGCCCAGCCGCCACATGCCCGGCTGGGCCGGCACCAGCCTGGTGGGCCTGTTCATCGGCGGCATCAGCGCCCTGGTGGGCATCGGCGGCGGCTCCCTCAGCGTGCCCTTCATGACCTGGTGCAACCTGCCCATCCACCGGGCCATCGGCACTTCGGCGGCCATCGGCCTGCCCATCGCCCTGGCCGGGGCGGCGGGTTATCTGGTCAACGGCTGGGGCGAGCCCGGCCTGCCGCCCCACAGCCTGGGATTCATCTACCTGCCCGCCCTGGTGGGGGTGGCCGCGGTGAGCGTTTTCTTCGCGCCCCTGGGGGCCCGCCTGGCCCACCGCCTGCCCACCGGCCCCCTCAAGAAGACCTTCGCCGCCTTCCTAATCCTGGTGGCCACCAAGATGCTCCTGGGCCTGTTCTAAACCTGGTTTTCCCCGAGGCTCGTGGTGGAAGTGGAAAAGGTGCGGCCCGGCGGAGAGCCGCCTACCCCAGATTGAGGCCGTATTGCAGGCCGATGTAGACCAGGTATATGCCCAGTATCCAGGCCCCTTGCCAGCGCTTGAACCATCCGTCGGTGTTCATGCGGATGAACAGGCGGAAAGAGTAGAGGATCAGGAGCATGGCCGGGAAGTGGAAGCTATAGAAGTTGGGGGGCACGGCCAGGGGCCGGGCGAAGGCGGCCGCGCCGATGACGAACAGGCAGTTGAGCACGTCGGCCCCCACCACGTTGCCCACCATGATCTGGGGCTGGCGCTTCTTTACGGAGCTGATGGCGGTCATCAACTCGGGCAGGCTGGTGCCGAAAGCCACCAGGGTGGCGGCGATGATGTCCTGGGGCACCCCCAGGCGGGACGCCCCCTCGGCGGCCACGGGCACCAGCACCCGGCTGCCGGCCACCACCCCCAACAGGCCCGCCAGGGTGCAGGCCAGAGCCTTGCCTAGGCCCCAAGGGCGCTCCTGGTCCTCGTCTTGGTCCACCAGTCCGCTCTGGCGGGCCCAGCGGTAGGCCATGTACAAGTAGCCCACCAAGAGCACCAGGAACAGAGCCCCCACCCCCCGGCCCAACACCGGCGCGCCGGGGTTCAGCCACAGGGCCACCAGGGCCAAAAGCACCAGGAGGGTGGCCGCCCCCACCTGCACCCAACCGGTGCGGTTGAGGATGTAGCGCCGCACCGGCACCCGGCTGATGATGCACATGAGCCCGAAGATGAGCCCGGTGTCGCAGATGATGGAGCCCACCCCGTTGCCCAGGGCCAGGCCGGGGTTGCCGGTCCAGGCGGCCATGACGCTCACGAACATCTCGGGGGTGGTGGTGCCCAGGCTGATGATGGTGGCCCCGATGACGATGCGGGGCAGGCCGGTGCGCCGGGCCAGGGCCACCGCGCCGTCGATCATGAGGTCGGCCCCCTTGGACAGCACCGCGATGCAAACCACCAGCAACAGCAGCAGGCCCCACACCGGCATGCCGGCCACCATCTGCAAGAGCACCTCTTCGCTGCCCAGGTAGTGCAATATCTCGCGCAACACCCTAACCGCCGCCTTTCATCTTCATGACGTAACAGCCCGGCCCCGCCGAGGCCCAAAGCCCAGGAGGCAGCTTACCATGACCGGCCGGCCCAGCCAAAAAAAGCGATCGGTTTTGTGGAGGGGAAGGCGTGCGCGGCGGGGGCCGGCGGCTACTCGGCTGGTGGGCAGCGCTCCCAGCCCATGACCTTGAGGCAGGACTCCATGCTCCAGGCGGTGGGGCCCTTTTCATAGGCCTTGCCCAGGGCCTCGCGCAAATAGAGTTGGCGCTGCTTCACCTTCTCCTTGCACTGTTTCATGGCCTTTTCCAGGTCGACCTGGCCCTGGGGCACCCAGCGGTAGCACCAGCCCTCGCTCTGGTATTCATAGCTCCGGGGGTCGGGACTCTCCAGGCCGCTGGTGTCGCTGCCGCCGCAGGCGGCCAGGGACAGACCCAAAAGGACCAGAAGGACGGCGGCAATGATTGGGTTATGGTTTGAACTCTGGGACATGGCTGGAAATGTCCTGCCTCCCGGTTGAGGTGCGGGGCGAGGCAACGCCCTTGCCCGATGCTAGAAAACTACCATAAAACCACGCTCTTTCGCCATTGCCCCGGTGGGGCCTCACCAGCCTGTCCGCTCCCCGGCGCCGCGGGTGGGCGCCGGCATCGTCCTGGCCCTGGCCAGGGCGTATCACTTTTTATCTTCTTGCCAATGGTTCGCTTGCAAGAAGGTGGTTAAGTTCACATCGCTGTTGATTATGCCCAACTTGCGGCGAATGTGCTCGCGGTGACGATTGACGGTGGCCACGGAAACTCTCCGTATCCGCGCTATATCCTTGGTGCGCAGACCGCTGCGTATCATGTTGCAGATGCTGATTTCGGTGGGGGTCAAGGCAAGGAAGGTCTTTGATAAACGGCCCACAAAAGGTGAAACGATCTCCTCCAGGTTGCGCTTGAGGATGTCCACATATTTTTTCTGGGTCTCCGGCAGTTCCACGGCCAAGGCATGCAGAACGGGCATCAGAATCTTGTCCACGTTGGTTTGTATGTTCAGGTAAATCTCTTGCTTTTCTTCCTCGATCCTGGCCAACACCGCCCGGAGGGCCAGGTTGTTTTCCTGCAACGCCTTTCGCTCGACGGTGAGCTGCTTGTTGGTGGACTGTAATTCTTGTTCGGCTGAAATGCGGGCGGCGATGGTCCCGATGCGCTCCGCCACCGCGTCCAAGAGAGCCCGCTCCTCGCTGAGAAAAGGCCCCTCGTCAGCCGGGGGGCATTCTTCCAGATAAAACAGGGCCACCTCTCCCACCGCCTCGCCGTACATGAAAATGCGCGACGACTGCCGCCAGTTGCTGACCTTGAACCCTTTGCTTTTATAGGTGGTTCCCCCGAACACCACCCGCGCGCAGGCGATTTCGGGGTGCTGCCAGGACAGGGGCAGGAAGTCGACCAAATCGCGCAGCAAATCCTCCAGGGAGTCCATGTGACGCTCGGCCAGTTGCGCGATGCCGTACAGGCAGTTCAACTCCTTGATGCGTTCGCGCAGGGCCACCTCCACCTTGGAGGGCTCGGTCTCGTTGTTCAAGGGGATGCGCCAGAGACGGGCAAAATCCTTGCCTGGCTCTCTATCGCCTTTTTGGCCCAGATCGGGGGCCAGAAGTCCCTCCCTGCCCATACCCATATTTCCTTGGCATTAAGTAGGCATAAAATTGGCACCTATATTGCCTATTTAGCATGGGCAATATAGGTGCATTTTTGCTGTATTTACTCGGGTAAGAATGCCTCATAGGGTGGGAACCTGTCAACCGAATAGGCTCAACCCAAGGAGGTCGCAATGCCGGGCCGCGAATTGGACTCGATCCTGGAAGGACGCCGCAGCCAGCCTCACCAGCTGATAGAGGTGCTGCAGGACGTTCAGGAGAACTTCGGATACCTGCCCGAGGACGCCATAAGAGCCGTATCCCGTGCATTGGGGGTGCCGCTCACCGAGGTGTACGGCGTGGCCTCTTTCTACAAGGCTTTTTCACTGAAACCGCGGGGCAAGAACGTCATAACCATCTGCACCGGAACCGCCTGCCACGTACGCGGCGCCAGGCTGCTGCTCAACCAGGCCACCGGGCAACTGGGGGTGGCGCCCGGCGAGATGACCGAAGACGGCATGTTCACCATTGAGCACGTCAACTGCCTGGGGGCCTGCGCCCTGGGCCCGGTGGTTACGGAAAACGGCTCCTGCCACCATCACATGGCCCCGGGCAAGCTGCGCAAATTGATCACATCGCTCAACGGCAAAGGCGAAGCCACCCATGCCTAGGATCAACTCCGCCAGCGACCTGGAAAAACTGCGCGACGGCATCCTGGCCCAGCGCCAGAGCCTGCAAGGCACCATAACCATTTGCGGCGGCACCGGCTGTCAGGCCTCGCGCTCGCGCGACACCATCGCGGCGGTCACCGCCGAACTGGACCGGCAGGGGCTAAAGGACAAGGTCCGGGTGCGCGCCACCGGGTGCCACGGCTTCTGCGAGCAAGGCCCCATCATGGTGGTGGAGCCGGGCAACGTCTTCTATTGCCACGTGCAGCCCGAGGACGCCGCCGAGGTGGTGACCCAAACGGTGCGGCAGGGGCAGGTGGTTGAACGCCTGCTCTACACCGACCCGGTTTCCGGAAAGCAGATACCCACCGAGGACGAAATCCCCTTCTACCTGGCCCAGGACCGGCAGCTGCTCTCCCAAAACCGCCGGGTCGATCCCTGCAAAGTCGAGGACTACCTGGCCATCGGCGGCTACGGCGCCCTGGCCAAGGTCCTGGCGGGAATAGCGCCCGAAACCGTGATCCAGGAAGTCAAGGCCTCGGGCCTGCGCGGCCGGGGCGGCGGCGGCTTCCCCACCGGCCGCAAGTGGGCCGAGTGCCAGGAGGCGCCCGGCGACGAAAAATACGTGATCTGCAACGCGGACGAGGGCGACCCGGGGGCCTACATGGACCGCTGCGTGCTGGAGGGCAACCCCCACCTGGTCCTGGAAGGCATGATGATAGGCGCCTTCGCGGTGGGCGCCTCCCAGGGCTACGTCTACGTGCGCAACGAGTATCCCCTGGCCGTGAAGCACATCAAGGTGGCGGTGGACCAGGCCCGGGAGCTGGGCCTGCTGGGCCAGAACATCCTGGGCTCTTCCTTCTCCTTTGAGGTGGAGATCGCCCGGGGAGGCGGAGCCTTCGTCTGCGGCGAATCCACCGCCCTGATGGCCTCCCTGGAAGGCAAGGTGGGCGAACCACGGGCCAAGGACGTGCATACCGTGGTGGACGGCCTGTGGCACAAGCCCACCGTGCTCAACAACGTGGAGACCTGGGCCAACGTGCCGGCCATCCTCGAAAACGGCTCGGCCTGGTTCGCGGGCAAGGGCTCCGGGCGCAGCAAGGGCACCAAGATCTTGGCCCTCACCGGGCAGATCAAGAACACCGGCCTGGTGGAAGTGGCCATGGGCACCCCCCTGAGCACCGTGCTGTTCGACATCGGGGGAGGATCGGCCAGCGGCAAGCCCATAAAGGCGGTGCAGACCGGCGGCCCCTCGGGGGGCTGCCTCCCCGCCGACAAGTTCGGCCTGCCCGTGGATTTCGACGCCCTGGCCGAGGCCAGCTCCATGGTCGGCTCCGGCGGCATGGTGGTGATGGACCAGGACACCTGCATGGTGGACGTGGCCAAATACTTCCTGGCTTTTTTGCAGGACGAATCCTGCGGCAAGTGCGTCCCCTGCCGCCTGGGCATCGACCGCATGCTGGAGATCATCACCGACATCACCGAGGGCAGGGGCAGGCCCGAGCAACTTGACCTGCTGGAAGACCTGGCCGACACCATGAGCCAGACCGCGCTGTGCGGCCTGGGCAAGACGGCGGCCAACCCGGTGCTCTCCACCCTGCGCTACTTCCGCGATGAATACGAGGCGCACATCCTCAACGGCCAGTGCCCCGCCGGGGTGTGCCAGGCCCTGATCACCTACAGCATAGACCCTGAAAAATGCACCGCCTGCGGCCTGTGCCGTAAGGCCTGCCCCCATGGGGCCATCCTGGGCAAGAAAAAACAAGCCCACGCAATTGACCTGGACCTGTGTGAAAAGTGCGGCATCTGCCGCAGCGAATGCAAGTTCGATGCGATTCAAGTCTGCTAGCGAGGTGTGAAGATGATTCCCTATGTGACCCTGAGTATCGACGGGGCCCTTATCAAAGCGGCCAAGGGGACCAGCGTACTGGACGTCGCCATCGAATACGGCATCTGCATCCCCCACCTCTGCCACGTTCCCAACTTGTCGGACCTCGGAGCATGCCGCCTGTGCATCGTGGAGCACGTGGTGAACGGCCGGTCCAAGGTGACCACCTCCTGCACCCTCCGCGTGCGGGAGGGCATGGTGATCCGCAGCAACACCGAGCGAATCCGGCACCTGCGGCGCAACATCGCCGAACTCCTGGTGGCCCAGGCCCCCAACTCCCGGGCCATTCAGGACATCGCGGTGCGTTGCGGCGTGAAGAAGGTGCGCTATCCCTTCCGCAATGAAAATTGCGTGCTCTGCGGGCGCTGCGTGCGTGTGTGCTCGGAGATGTGGCAGGCCAAGGCCATCGGCTTCGTGGGACGGGGCAAGGACCGCAAGGTGGACACGCCCTTTTCCCAGCCATCCGAGGCGTGCAAGCGCTGCGGCACCTGCATCGACCTTTGCCCCATGACCATCACCCCCTGCGACGGGCCCATGAAGCCGGGCGAAGAGTACTTGTGCGGCAAGTGCGAATCGCAGATGATGGAGGCTAACAGTTCGCCGGACCAGTGTATCTGGTGCGACCTGGGCGAAGGCTTCCAGTGCGGGCGCTACTAGAAAGGGCGCCCTTGGCCGCGCCGCTTGAGAATCGGCTCTGATAATGGCTTGTAAGCGGCGAGGCTCTTTGGCTTCATGAGCTGCCGGGAGGAGGTGGAGGACCTTATGGAACTGATAAAGATAATGCCCTGCCTGGACATGAAGAACGGCAGAGTGGTCAAGGGCATCAATTTCGTTGACATCCGCGACGCGGGCGACCCGGTGGAAAACGCGTCCCTATACCAGGCCGAAGGCGCGGACGAGTTGGCCATGCTGGACATCGCGGCCACCGTGGAAGGCCGAAAGAATATGCTGTCCTGGGTCGAGAAGGTCTCCACGGCCATCAGCATTCCCCTCACCGTGGGGGGCGGCATCTCCTCCCTGGCGGACATTGGGGAGGTCCTCGGTGCCGGGGCCACCAGGGTTTCCATGAACAGCGCCGTGGTGAAAAACCCCGGCCTCATCCAGGAAGCCTCGCGGGAGTTCGGCCGGGACATCATCACCGTGGCCATAGATGCCCGGCGCAACCAGGAGATGCCCTCCGGGTTCGAGTTGGTGGTGTCCGGCGGCACCAAGCCGGTGGGGCTGGACGCGGTGGAATGGGCCGGGCGGTGCCAGGAGTTGGGGGCCGGCGTGATCCTGCCCACCAGCATGGACGGCGACGGCACCCTGGCCGGCTACGACCTGGAATTCACCAGGGCCATATCCGATGCCGTGGACCTGCCGGTGGTCGCCTCGGGCGGCGCGGGCAAGCTGGAGCACTTCTATGAAGCCGTAGTGGAGGGAGGGGCCAACATCCTGCTGGCGGCCTCGGTTTTCCATTACCGCACCTTCACCATTGGCCAAGTCAAGCAGTACCTTCGCGACAAGGGCCTCGAGGTGCAGCTGTAATTTAAGTAATCCGCACCGGCCGGCCTCCCTGGCTGCCCCCCGCAGGGGGGGACACCAACTCCAGCCCCCAGGAGCAGCCAGAAGGCCGCGGCCCAAAAAGCTCGGCCTTGGCCGGGCCCGCGCCCGCCCTGCACCTTCCCCTCCACCGAACCCAGTAGTATCATTGAGATATGGCGTAGGCAGCAAACTTCTCTGCGAGGTAAGCCCATGAAACGCGTCGTATCAAGACCCATGCAAGCCCTGGCCCTAATTACCCTGGCCCTGGTGCTGGCGGGGGCCGCCGGCTGCGGCCAAGTCTACCTGGACCCCGGGCCGGACCCGGCCAAGGTGGAAGTGAAGCTGTGGGCCAAGGTGCCGGACAAGCTGAAAAACCATCCGGGCGAGCCGATTTTTTGGGATTGGAGCCTGCGTTTGGTGGTGCCCAAGGGGCCCTACCCCATGCTAAGGCCCACCGTGGACCAGGGCTTCAACACCATACCAGGCGCCAATCCGCTGGTGCGCGACACCACTTTCCTGGCACCGCCGGGCAAGCGGCAATATCTATTGGAGGTGTACGGCTACGCCATCCGCCAGCGGGATGAACACTCCGGCCCCAGGGTGCTGACCAAGCTCATCGAGTACATCGACCTGGACCTGGCCCCGGGGAGCACCCAGGTGTTGGAGCGCCGGGTGGGCGGACAGTAGGGGTTTAAGCGCCTATTTGACCGGGGCGGGGCCGAACACCTGATCCAACAGGGAGGTCAGCTCCTGGGTGTAGGTGGTCTGGCCGCCGGATGCCGCCGGCGCGGGGGCGCTGGATGTGGCCGCTGGAGGCTGGGGAGCCCCGGCCTGGCCGGCTTTGGTCTGGGCCGACATGCTCTGGGCCTTGACCTTGGCCTGGGCCATCTGACGCATCTGCTTGACGGCATCGTTGTCGAAATAGTCTATGCCGTTGGCCGGGCGATCCTGGTGGCGGCGCTCGGCCGGAGGGGCCGGGGCGTCCCCGGGATGGGCCAAGCGGCGGAAGCGGCGCAGATGGTGCTTCAGGTTGGTGGCGCCCATGCCCTCCAGGGTCTGCAAAAATTCAGGCCGGGCGAAAAGGAAGATGTTGAGCACCCGGGGGGAGAACTGGTCCTCGTTGCCCAAAAGCTCAACTTCCCGCAGCATCTCCGGGCCCCACTTCTGGGCGCTGTCGATGAGCAGCAAAATTTTGCGCCCCTGGCGGCGGCAGGCCTCGATGTGCGCCCTGAGGTCCAACATGAAGCGGGCCTTGTACTGACAGGGCACGCCCATCTCCAGGGCGGCGGAGATATGGCGGAACAACTCCAGGGGAGTGGGGCAGTTTTCGGCGCTGATGCGCACACACTGCACTTCCGGGCCCAGACCGGCTTGCAGCCTTGCCAGCAGTTCGGTCTTGCCGGCGCCGGCCCGGCCCGTCACCAGGGCCCACCCCTCGCTCTGCTCTATGGCGTAACGCAGGGTGGCCAGGGCCTCCCGGTGGCTGTCTTGGGCAAAGTTGTCCGCCCGCGCTGGGTCAAGGCGGGCGGAACTCGTGTTATTACTCTGTCGTTTAATCATTCGCGTTTCCCCGCAAAAAACAGCAGCGCTGAGTTGTTTTCTGGCCACCAAATTTTTGCTTAAGACATATTTAAATGGTAACAACGATTCGAATAATTGCAAATAGGATAAAACATCATAGGCTTTTAGGTTATTACGCCATCGCTTACCAGGCCCGGCCTGATGTCTTATAATAAATATCAAGGGATAAATCCGGGGAGGGGCCCCACGGGGTTTATTCCAAGGCCCGCCGCCAAGGCAAACAAGGCCAGGAGAGAGAATTCGCGCCACCCCAGGTTCTAAGAAGGAGGCGCCCCATGCCGGAGAAGGAGCCGACCCCACAGGAGATGCGCCAAGAGATCGCGCGGCTGCAAGAGCGCCTGCGCCGGGTGGAAGGGTACGAGGGCCCCGGCCCTGACCCGGCGGCCAACGCCCAGGAGGCCAAGTTCTACACCTTGGCCCAGACCGTGCCCGCGGCCATCTTCATCATCCAGGGCGATCACTTCCTCTACATGAACCCGGCGGGCGAGCGCCTGTGCGGCTACAACCAGGACGAGCTAAAGACGCTGCCTTTCTGGCAGATCATCCATCCCGATTTCCGCCAGATGGTCAGGGAGCGAGGCATGGCCCGCCAAGAGGGCGGGCAGCCCCCCTCAACCTACGAGTTCAAGATAATCACCAAGGACGGCCAGGAGCGCTGGGCCCAGTTCAGCGCCGGGGTCTTCCTGCACCATGGGAAGCCTGCCATCCTGGGCACCGCCTTCGACATCAGCGAGCACAAGCAGGCCCAGGAAGAGTTGAGGGAATCGCGCAAGCGGCTGGCCGACATCATCAACTTCTTGCCCGACGCCACCTTCGCCATCAACCGGCGAGGCGAGGTGATCGTCTGGAACCGGGCCATTGAAGAGCTTACCGGCATCATGTCCGCCGACATCATGGGCAAGGGCGATTACGAGCACGCCCTGGCTTTCTGGGACGAGCGCCGGCCCATCCTGGCCGATCTGGCCATGGAGTGGGACCAGACCTACGAGGACCGCTATCCCTTTGTGCGCCGGGAGGGGCACACCCTGATCACCGAAACTTTTGTGCCCAAAATCCCCCACAACGGAGCCCAACTCTGGGGAAAGGCCACCGCCCTTTTCGACTCCCAGGGCAACATAACCGGGGCCATAGAGACGGTGCGCGACGTCACCCAGCGCAAGGCCATGGAACAGGCCCTGCGCGACTCGGCGGCCAAGCACCAGGCCCTGGTGCAGAGCCTGCCGGTGGGGGTTATCTCGGTGGACCCGGACTTCCGCATCACCGAGCTGAACGCCCAGGGCGAGCAGATATTGGGTTACAGCCAGGCCGAGGTGGTGGGGCTCCCCTGCGGAGAGGTGCTCACGGCCGAGGTGTGTCATGGCCAGTGCCCCATCCGTAGCGCCCTGGGCAAGGGGCAGCCCACCGGGCCCATCGACACCACATTTCAGGACAAGAACGGCCAGCGCAAGGCGGTGCGCCTGCAGGCGGCCGGGCTCTACGACCTGGAGGGCAACCTGGTGGGCGGGGTGGAGATATTCCAGGACATCACCGAGCTCAAGACCCTGGAGCGGGAGCGGGCCAATCTGGTGAGCATGTTCGCCCACGACATGAAGAGCCCCCTGGTGGGCATCCAGGGTTTCGCCCTGCGCCTCTTGAAAAAGGGCGACATTCGCGACCCGGTCACCCAGCGGCGGTATTTGGAAATGATCCGCCTGGAGGCGGCGCAGTTGGAGGAGGTAATCAATGACTTCCTGGACTTCACCCGCTTGGAAACCGGCAACCTGAAGCTTAACTTCAGCGCGGTGGACCTGGACAAGGAGTTCCTGGAGCTCCTGGAAGTCTTCCAGCCCCGCTTCGATCAGGCGGGCATGGGCCTGAGCATGGCCAGCGCCGACAAGCTGCCGGTGATCCAGGCCGACGCGACCAGCCTGCGCCGGGCCTTCAGCAACCTTTTGGACAACGCCCTGAAATACTCATCCGAGGGCTCCCAGGTGAGGATCGAGGCCGAGGCGAAGCAAGACTCCGTCATCCTGCGCTTCATAGACCAGGGGATGGGCATCGCCCCGGAGGAGTTGCCCTATATCTTCGACATGTTCTACCGGGCGGCCAGCCAAGGCAAGAAGGCCGGCCACGGCCTGGGCCTGGCCGGGGTGGAGGCCATCATCAAGGGGCATGGCGGCCAGGTCCTGGTGAGCAGCGAGGTGGGCAAGGGATCGGTGTTCAGCGTGGTGCTGCCATTGAACCAGCCCGGGGAAGAGCCAGCCGCGTCCCCGGAACCGGAACAGACCACGGTCTAGAGCGAGAGGCCGCGGCTGTGGCCAAGCCTACAGCGAGGACCGCGCGCGGCGGCCAACGCAGCCCCCGGCCGCGTGGCGCAGCCGCCCAGGTTAGGGCAGATAGCGCTCCTTAATCCTCTGCAACTCCGAACCGCTCATCAGGGCCAGGCCCTTGTTGATGATGCCCAAGAGCACCGCATTGCCCTTTTTCACCGGCATGGCCAGGTCGTTGCGCTCCACCACCGCGTTGCCCTGGGCCCAGGATATCTTGTCCCCCATTTTCAAGCGATTGCGCCAATAGAGCATCACCGGATCGTCCATGACCACGGCCTGGACCTGATTTTGCCCCAGGGCCTGAACGCAGGCCTTGTAGCTGTCAAACAGCACCGGGGTGATGTTGTTTTTGGTCAAAATCTCCGCCCCGGAGTCGTTGCGAACCGCCCCCACCTTGATGCGGGAGAGCTCCTCCAGGCCGCGCACCCCATGGCCCCGGCTGGCCACGAAAATGGCCGCGGTCACCGGGTAAAAGGGTTCGCTGAAGTCCAGGGTCTTTTTGCGCGCGCCCAGGGGGAACATGCCGGTGCTGGAGTCCAGGGCGCCGGAGTTCAGGCGCTCCAGTTCCACGTCGTCATTCAGGGCCTCGAAGCGCACCTCGAAGTTCAGCTTCTTGGCCATGGCCCGCCACAGGCCCGCGCAGATGCCCTCGGCCTGGCCATCTGCCCCCACAAAGGAAAAGGGATGGTAGGTGAGGTCGGCCCCCACCAGCACCGGGCCGTGTTCCTTGAGCCAAGCCCGCTCCTTGCTGGTGAGCGGGTCCTGCTTGTCCAGCCTGCCGCAGGCGGCGGTAAGGGCCATCAAAAGCGCCAGACAAAAAACGGCCAGGAGAGGCAAACAGGCTTTTTTCATCAGCAGTAGCTTTCCAAGACTTTTTCCATGACCCCGTAGTCCACCTCTTGGGAGGCCAGGGGGCCCTTTTCCAGCACGGGGAAGTAGGAGTCAAAGGCGGGCCGGCTGTTGGTGTAGATCACCCCGATGGGGATGCGGTCCCCGAACTCGTAACTGAGCTTTATGGCCCTGTCCCAGTCGGCGGGATCGTGCCGCTCCACCTCCCCCAGCTTGTACACCCTTTCCTTATACCACTGAAAAGTGTTGAGTTTGTTGAAGGAAACGCAGGGCTGCAAAATGTCCACCAGGGCCAGGCCGGGGTGGGCCAGGGCCTGTTTTATCAGCCCGGCCAAATGCTCCACCTCCCCGGCGAATCCCCGGGCCACGAAGCCCGCGTGCATGCTCACCGCCACGGCCACCGGGTTGAAGGGATAGGAGTGCACTCCCGTGGGCTGGGCCTTGGTGTGCATGCCCTCCAGGCTGGTGGGGCTGGCCTGGCCCTTGGTCAGGCCGTAGATCTGGTTGTCGTGGGCCAGCACGGTAAGGTTGACGTTGCGCCTAAGGGCGGCCAAAAAGTGGTTGCCGCCCTCCCCGTAGTTGCAGCCGTCGCCGCTGGTGGTGATGACCCTGAGCTCCGGGTTGGCCAGCTTGGCCCCGGTGGCCGCCGGCAGGGATCGGCCGTGCAGGCCGTTGAAGCAGTTGCAGCGCAGATAGTGGGGGGTCTTGGCCGCCTGGCCGATGCCGCTGACCAGGAGGATCTGGTGGGGAGCCAGGCCGCTTTCCACCAGGGCCTGGATCAGGGCCTTGCGTATGGAAAAGTTGCCGCAGCCCGGGCACCAGGCGGTTTCGATGTCGCCGTAGTCTTTTATGCTGGCCATGATCGCCTTCCTTAGCCCGCATATTCCATGAAGGCCGTGCGTCCGGCTGCGCCAGCCACCGGCATACTGTGTTGCCGGCATCGCTCGGACCTCGACGTAGCTATGGCTACGCCTGCGCCCCTCGCTTGCCGGTCGCCTTGTCTGCCTCTGGCTGGCTGTGCCGGGTTAAGACTCGAACACTTATTGGATAAAACCAACGCGTTTTCCATGAGAATCTCGTAATTGTAAATTCGTCGTTTATTGCCGCCGACCTTCATGGAATATGCGGGCTAGCTGGCCAATTGGCGCAGGATGTATTCGGGGGTCAGGTTCAGGCCGTCGCAGCGCCCGATGAAGCGTTGAACCTTGATGCCGGCCTCCTTGTTCAGCAGGCCGGCGAACTGGCCGGTGGCGTTGCCCTCGATGACCACCACCTGGCCCGCCTTGGCCAAGCGCTCCACGAACTGCTTCGGCTCCAGGGGCCAAACCTGGCTGAAGTGGCAGGTGGCCACGCCTTGGCCCTCCCCGCGCAGGCGCCGGGCCGCCTCGGCCACCGGCCCCAGGCTGGAGCCCCAGCTCACCAGCAGGGTGTCCGCGTCCTCGGGGCCTTGGAAGGCCGGGGGCTCTGCCTCGGAGCGCAGGCCCTTTTCCTTGGCCAGGCGCTTGTGGTTCATGCGCACCCTCAGCTCCAGGTCCTCGGTGATGTGGCCGTCTTGGTCGTGCTCGTCGCTGTCGGCCACCACCAGCTCCGGGCCCATGCCCGGCAGCCTCCGGGGCGATATGCCGTCCTCGGTTATCTCATAGCGCCGATAGTCCCCGCCCGAGGCCCCGCCCCCGCCGGGGCGCACCGGCGCGAGGCCGCCAAGGTCGAAGGGCTTGAGCGCCCTGAGGCTGTCGGCCAAAAACTGGTCGGTGAGGATGAACACCGGGCCCTGGTATTTCTCGGCCAGGTGCAGGGCCCGGTAGCCGGCGGCAAAGCACTGCTTGACCGAGCCGGGGGCCAGGATGGCCCGGGGGAACTCGCCGTGGCCGCCGTGCAGGGCGAAGAGCAGATCGCCCTGCTCGGTGCGGGTGGGCAGGCCGGTGGCCGGGCCGGGGCGCATGGCGATGGCGATGACCAGGGGGGTTTCGGTCATGCCCGCCAGGGAGACGCCTTCGGTCATGAGGGCGTAGCCGCCGCCGCTGGTGCAGACCATGGCCGGGGCCCCGGCATAGGACGCCCCCAGGGCCATGTTGACCGCCGCGATCTCGTCCTCGGCCTGCTCGTAGACCACCCCCATCTGCGCCGCGTGGGCGATGACGGTGAGGGCTATGGCCGTGGAAGGGGTCATGGGATAGAAGGCCAGGAACTTGAGCCCTCCGGCCAGGGCCCCCAGGGCTATGGCCTGGTTGCCCCCCAGCACCATGCGCGGGCCGTCCTGTTTTGCCGGGCCTGGAAGCCTGAGGCCGTGCTCCTGCCCGGCGGCCCATTCATAGGCCTTGCCCAGGGCCTGGCGGTTTTCCTCCACCACTTTGCCGTCCTTTTTCATGCCGATGGCCTTTTCCAGGGTTTCGGCCACCAGATCCAGGTCCAGGCCCAGCAGGTGGGCGGACGCCCCCAGGGCCACGGTGTTCAGGTAGCGCTTGCCGGCCAGATCATCGTAGGGCACGCCCAGGCAGGGGGCCTGGCCGCAGCTCAGGCCGGTGTCGGCCAACACCACCGCCCCGGGGTTCAGCTCCCCGGCGTGACGGTCCAGGGTCTGTTGGTTCAGGGCCACCAAAAGGTCCACCCCCTCGCAGGGGCTGTCCAACTCCCGGGGGGAAAAACGGATGGTGAAGGTGTTGTGCCCGCCCCGCACCCGGGACATGTAATCCTGGGTCACCAGGATGTGATAGCCGCTTTTCACCAGGGCCTTGGCCAGGACCTGGCCGATGGTGACCAATCCCTGGCCGGCCTCGCCGCCAATCATCAGATTCATGCTGTCTGGGGGCATCGGGCTACCTTTCGGCAAAATAAAACACCCTCCCCCCGGGTTGGGGCGGGCCGAGAACATAATCTTGCATTCATGGTAGCAAAGACAGGCCTGCCATACCAAGCGCCGCAATGGCCATATTGCCGGCGGACCGATAATGTGGGAATCTTGTAACGAGGTGGCCCGCACCGGGCCGCCTGATGCTTTAACCCGGAGGGTTAGCCATGAAAAGTCTTGGGGCCTTGTTGCTGGCCGTGATTTTGCTGGCCGGGTTCACTCCGGCCCTGGCCGCTTGGCGGGTGGTTTCCCAGCAGAGCCTGCCCGGCCTGGGCCATCCCGAGTCGGTGGCCTACGATCCGGACGGCAACGCGCTGTACATGAGCAATTTCGGCGATGCCTTCAAGCCCACCCTCAAGGACGGGGCCGGCTTTATCAGCAAGCTGGACATGAACGGCGGCGTGGTGGATGCCAAGTTCCTGCCCGGCCCGGGCCAGAAGCTGGACAAGCCCAAGGGCCTGTGGGCGGCGGGCGGCCGCCTGTGGGCCGCGGACATAGACGCGGTGTGGTGCTTTGACCTGGCCAGCAAGAAGGGCCGCCGCCTGGCCCTGCCCGGGGCCCGCTTCGCCAACGATGTGACCGTGGCCGAGGGCAAGCTCTACGTGAGCGACACCGCCGCCGGGTGCATCTACCTGGTGCAACCGGCAAACTTTTTGGCCGCCGATCCCAAGGTGCGGGTGATGCTCAGTCCCACCGGCTTCCACCCCAACGGCCTGTGGCCCGCCCCGGGAGGCGGGGTTATCATCGCCGCCAAAAAGGACCTGGGCGGCCCGGGCGGGCTGTACCTGGCCCGGGACGTGGGCCAGATGACCCAAATCCGGGGCGATATCGGGCGGTTAGACGGGGTGGCCCTGCTTGCCGACGGCTCCTACCTCTACACCGACTGGGCCGGGGGAGGCCTGTTCGTGCTCAAGGGCGAGGGAGCCCCAGTGAAACTGGCCGGGGGCTTCAAGGGCCCGGCCGACTTCGCCCTGGTGTCCAAGGGCAAGGGCTATCTGGTGGTGGTGCCGGATTTGGTGACCGGCGAGGTGCATTTCATAGAAATCGCCGACAAGTAAGTTCGGCTTTGCAAGGCACCGGCACAGCCAGGCGCCGCCAGACAAGGCGACCGACAAGCGAGGACCGCAGGCGTAGCTAAAGCCTACGTCGAGGATCCGAGCGAAGTCGGCAACGCAGTATGGCGGTGGCTGGCGAAGCCGGACTAATCCCGTCGCATAAAACTTAATAAATACTCGCCGTTGGGGGTGTTGCGCTCCAGGGCCAAATCCCTGGCCGACAGCCCCATGCTCAGTCCCAGCAATTGGGGGTAGAGCACCGGCCCCTCGATTAGCTCCCGCTGGGGCTCGGGCCCGGCCAGGGAATAGGCCCACTCGGCCTGCATCTGGCTGTAGGCGCAGGCGATCACCAGAATGTCCGCCTTGGCCTCCCGGGCCTCGGCCAGGCGCCGGCGAATGGTGGCCAGGGCCAGATCCTCGTTGCGTTCGCGCACCGGCGCCCCGCAGCAACTCAGGCGTCCGGCCCAGGGCACCGGGGTGGCCCCGGTCACCTCCACCAGGTCGTCGATGAGATGCGGGCGGCCTGGGTCGTCAAAGCCGGTGACTTCGCTGGGGCGCACCGCGTGGCAGCCGTAGAGCACCGCCGCCTTTAGCCGCTCATAGGGCCGCACCACCCGCTTTTTCAGATCGGGCAGCCCCACGTCGCCGTGCATCACCTGCAAAATGTGCTTGACCCGCGCCTTGCCCTGGTACTTCAGACCCTCGGCGGCCAGCTCGGCGTTCAACTCCCGGGCCAGCTCCGGCTTGTCGGCCAAAAAGCGTTGGGCCCGCTTCAGCGAGCCGAAGCAGCACTTGCAGGGAGTGGTGATGTCCAGGTCCCGGGCCTCGGCCAGGGCCAGGCCCCGGGCGGCGGAAAGCAGGTAGGAGCGGAAGTACAGATGGCGCATGGGGTAGCCGCAGCAGGGGAACTCCAAGTCCACCAGCTCCACCCCCAACTCGCCCAGCACCCGGCGGGTGGCGGTTTCGTAGTGGGGCACGTAAGAGGGGATCTTGCATCCCAGGAAAAGCGCGTATCTCATCAGCAACTCTCCCCTTGCCCCTGCCGGGCGGCGGCCAGGCCCCTGAGCTCATAGAGCACCTCGGCCACCCGCACCCCCTGGGGACAGGCTTGCTGGCAGCGGTAGCAGGTGAGGCAATACCAGGTCATGCGCGCGCCCATGGCCTCCTCGGCCAGGCCCAGGCCCAGGGTGTGCATTATCTGGTGGGGCAGCAGGTCCAGCTCCCGGCGGGGGTCGGCATAGGAAAACACCACCGGGCAGGCGTTGGAGCAGGTGGCGCATTGGTAGCAGCCCCGGAAGGTTTCGGCCTGCACCGAAAGGCCCAGGCCGTTTTGGAAACCCTCGTTCCTCACCCGGGCCGGCAAGGCGCTCCGGCTGGGGCCGGCCGCCTCGCCTGCTTTTTGGGCCACCGCGAGGGTGGTGGGGCCAAAGCCCACTGCGGCCAAGTCGTCCTTCATGGCCGCCCACAGGTCTTGCAGATCTATGCCCACCGGGCACAAACTGGTGCAGCGCAGGCAGCTGGTGCATAAATAGGCCCCCTGGCGCACCGTCTCCAACACCTGGCCGGAGCTGGCCTTCCCCCGGGCCAGGCGGCCCAGGGCCAGAAGCTTCTCCGAGGGCAGGATGTTCAGGTTGGGCACGTGTTTCACCGCCTCGGCCACCGAGCAGTGCACCGAGCAGGCCCCGCAGTGGGTGCAAACATCCAACTCCATGGCCCGCACCAAGGCCCGGGCCGCCGGGCTCATCTCCTCCCGGGGACCCGCCGCCCGGATCATGAGCAGCAGCGGCCCGGTGAAGATGTGCAAAAACTTGGTGAAGGGCAGCAGGGCCAGGGCGGCGAAAGCGGCCAGAAAGTGCAAGCGCCACAGCCAGGCCGTGGCCTCCACCGCATCCAGCCAGGCGGCCAGGGGAGTCATGGCCCGGGCCAGGGGCCAGGATGCAAAGGCCCAGACGGGCCGGTCGTGGCAGTCCACACAGCTGTCCTGGTGCAACTCCAGGCCCCGCTCCATCAACTCCTGGCCGGCGGGCACCTGTCCCGCGGGGAAAACCACCCCGTAGCGCTCTCGCCAGACCTGGCCCAGGGCGGCGCGGTCGCCCTCCTCGGACAGGCTGCCGTATTCCTCGACCATTTGGTCGAAACTGTGCGCGCTTATGATCTTGGCCCCCTCCAGGGCAAAGCCCGAGAGCACCAAAAAGGCCAGTATGCCCAGGGCCGCCCTGTCCGCCCAATGGGTGGTGCGCTTGAGGCCGGGCAGGCGCAGACGCCGCCACATGGCCATGATCGCCCCCGCCAGGAGCAAGACTCCGAAAAGGTTGCGCAGGAAAAGCCAGGGGTTGAGGGTGGCGGTGAAGCTGGGGATGAGCACCGGGCCCAGGGCGTGCAAAAAGATGAGCCCCATCATGCCCCAGAAGATGAGCATGTGGGCGGCCCAGGCCCAGGGGCTATGGCCCAGGCTGCGGCGTTGCAACAGGCCGTCCAGGACCAGGGCGGCCAACATGGGGCCCAAGCGGCGGCTGGCCAGGGAGCGGCCCAGGCCGCTCAGGCAGGCGGCCAGGCGCCGGCCAGGGGAGTATTCCCGGGAGCCGTGCCCTATGGAAATGGTTAGCCAGAATTTTAGCTTATAGGCAATGCCCAAGACCAAGACGGCCAGGGCGCCATATAGGGCCACAGAGAAGAGCATGGGGCGGTCCTCCGCACATGCGGGATGTCGCCGCCGGCCGGAATCAGCCTGAATACAGGATCTCCCGCCGGCTTCTACGAAGTTTTAAAACGGTCCACCCTTTTAAGGCCGCGCCGCCATTTCCTCCCCGGCGGCGGGCCCGCTCTCCCAGCAACCTGCCTTGGCAGCGCCTACACTACCCGGCAGGTATGTTTTTAATATAGCATGATTGCTCGTAAAAACAAGCCGCCGCCGGTTGACTGCGGACGCCCCATGGCTCCAAATATAAGCAGGCCCTGGCATTCATGCCGCTTTGGGGAAAGGAGTTTGCCATGCCTCTCTCGGGAAAGAACCTCGCCGTATTGACAGAGGACTTGTTCAATGAATTCGAGCTGATCTACCCCTACTGCCGCCTCCGGGAGGCCGGGGCGGAGGTGACGGTGGTGGGCACCAGCGGCGGGACGGTTTATCACGCCAAGAGCGGATTGGCCTTTGCCTGCGACAAGGGCAGCGGCGAAGTGAGCGCTGGTGAATTCGACGGCTTGTTGATTCCCGGCGGCTATGCCCCGGACCACATGCGCCGCCACCAGGCCACGGTGAGGCTGGTCCGGGATATCTTCGCGGCGGGCAAGCCGGTGGGGGCCATCTGCCATGCGGGCTGGATGTTGGCCTCGGCTGGGGTGCTGCCCGGCAAACGCTGCACCAGCTTTTCCGCCATCAAGGACGATCTGGTGCACGCCGGGGCCCTGTGGGAAGACGCCGAGGTGGTGGTGGACGGCAATTTGATAACCAGCCGCACTCCCGAGGATCTGCCCGCCTTCATGAAGGCCTTCCTCGCCGCCTTCAAATAAAGTGGGCTGGCCAGAAACAAGCTATGCCGGGAGCTATTGACCGGCACAGCCAGCGGCCGGCAGACAAGACGTCCGGCGAGCGAGGGCCGGAGGCGTAGCACGGACTACGTCGAGGCCCGAGCGATGCCGGTAACGCAGTATGCCGATGGCTGGCGAAGCCGGCTGTGCTAAAGTTGCGGGCATGACCGCCCCCTACCTCTCACTGGACCCCCTGGTGCCCTGGCGTCAGATCGCCCGGCCCGTGGCCTGGGACCAGGTGTTCGGCCGAAGCGCCCCCCTGGAGCTGGAGATCGGCTGCGGCAACGGCGAGGTGCTGGTGCGCCGGGCCCAGGAGCGGCCCGGGGTGAACCTGGTGGGATTGGATGTGGACTGGGTTTCGGCCCGCCGGGCCCTAAGGCGCATCAACCTGGCCCGGGCCGATAACGCCAAGGTGGTGCAGGCGGATGCGGCCCTGGCCTTGGAGCGGCTTTTCACCCCCCAGAGCCTGTCCGGGGCCTGGTGCCTGTTTCCCCGGCCCTGGCCCAAGCCCAGCGACGCCCGCCACCGCCTTTTTTCGAAGCGCTTTTTGCGGCTTTTGAACAGCCGCCTGGCCCCGGGGGCGGCCTGCCGCCTGGTCACCGACTTTAAACCCTTCGCCGACTGGGTGCGGGGGCAGATTCCCGGCAGCGGCCTGGACGCCGCTTGGCAAGAGACCCCGCCCACGGTGGACAGCAAGTACGAGCGCAAGTGGCGCGGCCAGGGCCAGGAGGTATTCTATGAACTGACCCTGGTCAAGCGCCAGCACCACCCCTGGCCCAACCCCGAGGAGCCGCTTTTGCACTACCCCCATTTTGACCGCATGGATCCCGAGGCCCTGACCACCTGGGAGGACCGGGGCGAGATAAGCGTATTGTGCAAGGACGTGCTCTACGACCGCCAGGCCGGACGGGCGCTGCTGCGCATGGTGGTGCTGGAGGACGAACTGGAGCAGGCCTTCTACCTGGAGCTGATGCCACGGCCCCAGGGGGGGTATCTGGTGCGTCCGGCCCCGGGCTGCGGGGTGCTGCCCAGCCTGGGGGTGCAGCGGGCCCTGGAGCTGACCGCCCGGCGCCTCTGCGCCGCCTAATCCGTCTCGGGCAACTCGGCCTCGCTTTTAATGAATTCCCTGAGCAGCACCGTGGCGTAGGAGCCCTTGGGCAGGCTGAAGCTGAACATGAGCCCCTCGGGGGTCTCGGAGAAGCTCAGGTTTTCCACCATGAGGCGGCCCGCCCGGCGGCTGCCCATGAGGCCCGATTTCTTCAGGCCGGCCTGATCCACGCCCTCCTCCTCCAATATCTCCCGTTCATAGGCGGCGGCGGGCTCGTTGGGCCAGCGCATCTTCTTGCCGAACATGGGCCCGGTGTAGGTGATCTGCCCGGCGTCCAGGCGGGGCTGCTCCAAGGCCGCGTCGTCGGTGGTGAACATGCCCCCGGTGTCGGTCTTCTTGGCCAGGTCCCCGCCCACCAGGCGTGTGAAATCTCCCCGCTCAATGCGCCGGGCCAGCCAGGCGTTGAACAAGGCCGACTGCCAGGCGTTCAACAGAAGCTTGCGCAGCCACTTGTCCCGGGGCCCCCGGCCCTTGAGGGCCAGCCGGCCCTGGGCCGCGTTGTCGCCCTCGCGGCCGAAGCGCTGCTGGCCATAGAAGTTGGGCAGGCCGCGCTCACCCAGGGCGGCGGCCACGGCCCGAGCCGTGGCCAGGGCCCCGGGCTGGGTCCCGGCCACCAGGATGGTGAAGTGGTTGCCCAATAGATGGCCGGTCTTGAGCTTGTTCTGGTGGCGCCCGGCGTCCAGCACCTTCACCGGCAAACCGTCTTCGATCATCTGGGCGGCCTGTTCCAGGGTGAGGGAGGCCAGGGGCAACGAGAAGCTCTGCACCGCCCGGGCCTGCTTGTCCTTGAGTCCGGCGAAACCCACATCGCCCCGCTCCAGTTCGAAGAGATGGGCCAGACGGTCGGCCAGGGCCCGTGTGGTCATGCCCTCCCGGGACAGGCGCAGGTGCAGATGGGGGCCGGCCCCCTCGGGCAGGTAGAGGGGCAGCTCCTCCACCACGAAGTGGGCCGGCTCGGCCTTGATGACCCCGCCCACTCCGGGCAGCTCCGGGGTGATGAAGGGCGGCGGCCCCATTTCGCTGGGCAGCGGGCTCATGCCTCCCCCTTGCCGTTGAAGCGCTCCAGGTAGCCCCTGAGCTGTAGCTTGCGCCGGGTGTTGGCGCTGGTCATGTAGCGCACCTTGCCGAACACCGGGCGCTCGGGCCAGGGATGGTCGAAACGGCCCAACACCCAAAAGATGCCGCTGATGGAGTTGGGGTCCCGCCCGTCCAGGGCGTAGCGGTCGTTGAGCGCCAGCATGGCCGCCAGGGCCAGCTTGGGGGAGCTGCTCCAGGCCAGGATGTTCTTGCCCCAGAGCATGCGCAGGTAGCCCTGGATCACCCCCTGGCGCAAAAGCTGGCGCTGGGCCGCGTTCCACAGGGTGTCGTGGGTCTGGGCCTGGCGCAGAAGCTCCCGGCCGTATACGTAGCTGCGCTCGTCTTCCGCGTGCTTGGCCATGGTTTCGATGGCCCAGGGAGGCAGGGAGGCGTATTGGTCGTAGTCGGGCCGGTACTTGCAGAAGTTGTAGCCCAGCTCCCGCCAGGTGACCACCTGGTCCAGGAAAGACTCCGCCCCCGGGCTCATGCCCCACCAGCCCTCGCGGCGGCCCTGGGCCCCGGAGCCCAGCCGGTCCGGCGACCACTCCTCCGCCTCGGCCATTGCCGCGAAAATCTGGTGGGGGGAAATGTGGCCGAAGTGCAAATAGGGGCTCAGGCCGCTGGTGGCGTGGGCGTCGGGGTGGCGGCATCCCTCGGCGTAGCGCAACCGGCAATCCTCCACGAAGCGCTCCAGCCGCTCCCCGGCCGCCCGGGGGCCTCCGGGGATGGGCGAGGGCGCCACCTCGTGGTCCAGGGGCAAGGCGGCCAGGGCCTGGGGCGAGGCGGCCAGCAGGGCTGGAGTGGCCGCGGGCCAGCGTTGAGTTATCTTCCCGGCCAAGCGGGACTTTCCCGGCAGGCCGCCGGCCAGGGGGTCGGCCTGGGGAGGCTCGGCCAGATGCACCGGCAGCAGACGCTGCAGGATGCGCCGGAAGGACTGGGCGGTGCTGTAGTCGCGGCCGCCGGCGCACATGGGCAGCAGGCCGCAGGAGTCGACCGCCTCCAGGCGCACCGCCAGCTTGACCCCGGCCGCCGCCACCATGCGGGGCATGAAAAAGGCCGGGAACTGATCGGTGACCACCAGGCAGGCCTCGGCGGCCAAAGCCTGCAAAAGCCCCTTGCCCTCGCCCTTGCTCCGCTCCACGTAGGGGTGGTAGCGCACCCCCCTCTCCTTGAAGGCCGCCAGGTTGTCGGCCATGCCCTGCAAGATGAAGGCGTGCAGCCTCTCGGAGGCATGGGGGTAGTCCACCCTCAGGGCCTCAAGCACCACCAGGGGCTTGTTCAGCTGGCGGCACATGTCCACCGCCCGCTCCAGGCCGTAGTTGTAGGCCGTGCGCCGGGCGGCGGTCATCCAGTAGAGCACATGGCGGCCCTTAGGGTTAACCTGGCGGTCGTTGACCGCCTTGACGCGGGTCTTGGGTACGGGCACGTTTTCCTCCGGATGGCATAGCTTAGGCTACCGGGCGGCTGGGAGCAAGAGCGTTGACACACCCCGGGCCGCCCCCGGAAAATGGTCCAAAGGGAGGTGCCCCATGCCCGTTCATGCCCGGCCCGAGGTGGTGGTGAGCAAATGCCTGGGTTTTGACGCCTGCCGCTGGAACGGCGAGACGGTGCGCGAAGATTTCGTGGAGCTGCTGGGGCCCTGGGTGCGCTGGCATCCGGTGTGCCCCGAGGTGGCCATGGGCCTGGGGGTGCCCCGGGAGCCCATCAGGGTGGTGGAGCAAAAAGGCGCCCCCCGCCTGGTGCAGCCGGCCACGGGCCGGGACTACACCGAGCCCATGGAAAAATTCTCAGCCGCCCACCTGGACGGCCTGGGACCGGTGGACGGCTTTCTTTTGAAAAACCGCTCCCCCTCCTGCGGCCCCCTGGACGTGAAGATCTACACCAGCCTGAAACCCGGGGCCAGCTCCCGGCGGGGGGCCGGCTTTTTCGGCGGCGAGGTGATGAGGCGCTTCCCCCTGCTGGCCGTGGAGCACGAGGGCCGTTTGCACAACTTCATCTTGCGCGAGCGCTGGCTCACCCGCCTGTTCACCCTGGCCGAGTTCCGGGAGGTGGCGGCCAAGGGCGCCATGGGGGCCCTGGTGAAGTTCCACAGCCGCCACAAGCTCTTGCTCATGGCCTACAACCAGCGCCAACTGCGCCTGATGGGGCCCCTGGTGGCCAACCCGGAGCATCGCCCGGCGGGGGAGGTTTTCGCCGACTACCGCACCCACCTGGGTCTGGCCCTGGCGCGCTCGCCCAGCGCGGGCCAGGTGATAAACGTGCTCATGCACGCACAGGGCTATTTCAAGAAGCAGCTGGGCGCGGCGGAAAAAGCGCTGTTCTTGGAGACCCTGGGCAAATACCGGGACAAGAAGCTGCCCCTGTCCGTGGCCCAGGCCCTGCTGCGCTCCTGGATCGCCCGCTTCGGTTCGGACTACCTGGCCGGGCAGAGCTTTTTCGCCCCCTACCCTGAAGCGCTCATGGAGATAACCGACTCGGGCAAGGGCCGCGACTACTAAAGCACTCCCCACAAAAAACGCCCCGCCGCGAAACGGCGGGGCGTGCGATCTTCTCGCGGGCGGTGCGGAGCTACTTCTTCTTGGCTTCCTTGGCCTTGGCCGCCGGCGCTCCCTGGCGGTGGCAGTCGCCGCACATGATGGGTCCGGTCTTGGGCGCCTTAAACTCCAGTAGCCTCAGGTGGCAGCTCTTGCACTGCTGGTGATAGGCCAGGGTCAGGGGCGTGGGATTCTTGGCCGTGGCCGATGGCTGGTGGCACTCGGAGCATTTGGCCTCGCCGCCGCCCTGGTTGGCCAGGTATTCGTTGTACTCGTGGTGGCAGGTGGTGCATTCGTAGATCTCCGAGTGCTTGGCGTGGCTGAACGTCACCGGCGGCCGATCCTTCAGGCCCTGGGCGGCGCTGGAGATTTTCATCACGTCCTCCTGGCCCAGCACCAAGGGCGCGGCCAGGGCCAGGGCCAACACCATGGCCAAGAAGGTCAGCAAATATTTCATGGAGCCACTCCTAACGATCTCTGACTCCGCCCGGGGCGGAACCTAGCTTCCCTGCACCTCGCCGGCCTCTTCCATGGCCTCTTCCTCGGCGTCCTTCTTGGCCTCCTCTTCGGCCTCGAAGGCTTCCTCCTCGTCCTCCTCGGGCGGGATCATGCTCTCGGGAATCTCCATGAGTTCGGTAATGATTTCCTTGAATGACACGACTTTCACCCCCAATTCGTATTCCTTGTTCAGATCGTTGATCTGGTCGAAACAGTTGTGGCAGGGCACGATGATGTGGGTGGCCCCGGTGGCCCTGATCTGCTCCGCCTTAACCTTGCCCGACTCCATGCGGCGCTTTTTGAAAGGCGGCCCCATGGGAATGAAGCCCCCGCCGCCGCCGCAGCAATGGTTGTGCTCGCGGTTGGGGGTCATGTCCACGAAATCCTCGCAAAGAAGGTTCACCAACTCGCGGCCTATGTCCCACAACCCGCCGTTGCGGCTTACGTTGCAGGGGTCTTGGAAGGTCACCTTGTGCTTGAACTTGTGTTTGAGCTTGATCTTGCCGTCGCGCATGATGTCGCGGAACAGCTCCACCGAGTGGATGACCGGCACCGGAGGCTTGCCCCCGGGGATGCCCAGCCAGTAGGGGCCCTCGAACTTGGCCGAGCGGAAGGCGTGGCCGCATTCGGTGATGACGATGGCCTTTGCTTCCAGTTCCAGGGCCTTGTCGTACATGGCCTTCACCGGGATGGTGGCCACGGCCTTGTTGCCCGCGAACATGGCCAAGTTGGTGCTGTCCCATCCGGTGCTGGGCATGGTCCAGTTAAGGCCGGCCACGTGGAAAACCTGGGCGGCCATGCCCACATCCTGGGGATAGTACATGGGCTCGCGGGGGTTAACCGTGTACATGTAGTCGGCCCCCTGTTTGTCCATGGGTATCTCCAGGCCATGCACCTCCTCGCCGTACTCCTCTGCCATCCAGTCGCAGGTCTCGATCCAGTCCTCGGTGGCCATGGCCATCTGGTTGCCGGAGGTGCGGATGTTTTCGGTGGTGCGGGCCAGGCCATCGGGCACGATGCCCTGGGAATAGCACACCGCCCGGGCGGTGACAATCATGGTGGCGATGTCTATGCCGAAGGGGCAGTACATGGTACAGCGCCGGCAGGCGGTGCACTGGCCCCAAACCACGTCCAGACATCCCTCCAGGAACTCCCGGCTCACCTCGCCCTTGGCCCGGTACATCTTGCCGATGGTGTTGATGGCCTTGTAGGCCGGGCTCAACTTGGGGTCCTTGTCCTTGGCCAGATAAAAAAAGCAGCTCTCGGCGCAGAGCCCGCAGCGGGAGCAGATGCTCAACCACATGCGCATGCGCGCGCCCTCGTTGGCCGCCAGGATGGATTTGATCTTGCCCACGTCCACCGGCTGGGGCGCCTCGGGCTCCGGGGAGGCCGCGCTTTGCTCCTTGGTCTCTTCCGCGGCCTTCTGGGCTTCTGCCGTCATCTATAAGCTCCTGTTGTCAAGGTGTCCTACCTTAATTGGCCCTACCAGACCCTGGCTCCACGCCGGGTTCCGAACTCGTAGCCGATGGCTGAACGGCTGGCGAAGAAAAGCACCATGTGGGCCAGCTTGGAGAAGGGGAGCACGATCAGAAGCACTTCGCTCAGGAAGATGTGCAGGTTCAGCATGAGGCCGTAGGGACCGTATTGGTTGAAAGCCAGCCAACCGGTGACAAAGGGGGCCAGCGCCAGCAGGACCAGGAAATAGTCCCAAGCGCTGGTGAGGATGCGCACCTCGGGCCGGGCCAGGCGCCGGACCAGGAAAAAGACCCCGCCGGCGATCACCACCAGGGTGGCCCAGTCGGCCACGGCGTCGGGCAGGCTGGGCAGGCTCCAGCCCCAGGCCTCCTGGAAAAGCATGTTGTGCGCCCCCAAAAACAGGGGCAGCCCGATCCAACAGACGTGGAAAAGCCACACCACGCCGGTGAACACCGGCTGGTTGCGGCTGGAAACGCTGGCCCAGGGCAATATCCAGTGGATTATGGAGCGCCAGGCCCAGGCGGCGTCCTTGAAGTCGTGCCACGGTTTGTCCCGCTCCTGGCTTAGGCCGAACAGCCAGGCCACGCGGATGGCCAAGCCGCCCACGAAGATGATCACGGCTATCCAGAGCGCCGGTCCGGTCAGAAATTCATAGAGCTTATCCATCGCCATGGCGCAATTCCCACCTTCCCGTCCTATGAACCCTGGCCAAAACGCCGCCCAAAATTCAGTGCGCCTCACGGTCGTAAGCCGCGATATCCCCCCAAACAACCCCCACAATGGTATGGTTCCCCCTGCGGCCAAGTCAAGGGCTATCTCTCTTCCACTGCTAGTATTTTTGGCCTTCGCCTTTCAAAAAGGCCCGCCGGGGGTCGGTGTTTTCCCCCTGTTTATCACAGGTATTTATGACCGCCGTTTTTACCCGTCAACCGATGCTGTTGCCCCGGCGGCAAGGCCATATGCCATTAATATACTATTGTTAAGTAGTATTTAATTCGCCGCCGCCCTGACCGCGAATCACCGTTGACAGGCGATGCGGCGAGTTTTATATCTGGCGGTACTGTGAATTTTGTTCATTACCACCCGGGGCCACGCCCCCGCGGCAGGAGCGGCCGTCATGGATCGTAACCCTGAAGACCCGTCCCCCCAAGGGTCCATCTCCTCTCACTGCTGGCTGGAGGTGCCCGATCTTACCGCCGTGGACCACCAATCACCGGCTCACATCCTCTTGTTGGCCTCGACTCCTCAGGAGGGGGCGCGCCTGGCCCAGATTTTGAGCGGCCAGGGCCACCGGGTAACCTTGGCCGCGCACTGGGGCGAGGCCATGGAGCGCTTGGAGGGAGCCCAGGACCTTGAGCTGATAATCACCGAGCTTGACAGCCAAGATCCCCGGGGCCTGGGCCTGACCCACTATCTGGGCGAGCCCCACATGCTCTCATCCCTGCCGGTTATCGTGATCTGCCGGGAAAACGACCTGGAGCCGCTGGTGAACCAATGGTCCAACGGCGCGGCGGATTTCTTGAGCCAGCCCTATGGCGACACCGAGCTTTTGGTGCGGGTGAAGCGAGCCTTGATCCAGCAGCGCACCATGCGCCTGTACCTGCGGGCCGCCCATCGCGACCCCCTTACCGGACTCTATAACAAGCGGGTTTTCGCGGAGATGCTGCCCCGGGAGATGAGCCGCAGCCAGCGCAACAACGTACCCCTGGGCCTGATCTTCGCCGACCTGGATCATTTCAAGCAGGTGAACGACGCCCACGGCCACCTCACCGGCGACCAGGTGTTGCAAGCCTTTGCCCGCCGCCTGTGCCTATGGGTGCGCGAGGGCGACCTGGTGGCCCGTTACGGCGGGGAGGAGTTCGTGGTGCTGGCCCCGGGGGCGGGGATCAAGGGCATCAGCGTTTTGGCCGAGCGGGTGCGCCAGGCCATGGAAAGGCCCATTAGCACCCGGCTGGGTCCCCTGACGGTGACGGTGAGCCAGGGGGCGGTGGTGTTCAACGGCGAGGAGGGATTGAGCCCCTCGGCCTTCCTCGACCAGGCCGACCAGGCCCAGTATCAGGCCAAGGCCCAGGGCCGCAACCGGGTGGTGTTGGCCAAAGGCTAGTCTTTCACTCCGCCAAGGGCAGACGCCGGGTGAGGCGGATGCGCTGGGGGCTCACCGCCGCCTGAACCGCCACCAAGGCCACCCCGGCCTCCCTGGCCTGGTGGAACAGCCTGGCGTAGGTGGGGTCTATGGCCGTGGCCGGGCCCATGGAGCGGGCGTCGCCCCGTTGCACCACGTAGAGCATGGCCGCCTGGGCCCCCTGGCCCACCAGTTCCATCAAGGTTTCCAGGTGCTTGGCCCCACGAGTGGTCACCGAGTCGGGAAAGCGGGCCACCCCCTGCTCCACCATGGTCACGTTCTTGACCTCCACGTACAGCGGCCCCTTGGCCCGCTCCACCACCAAATCCAGGCGGGTGTGGGGCCCCACCTTGACCTCGCGGCGCACCTCACGGGCCCCGGCGAAAACCCTGAGGGCCTGCTCCTCGGCCGCCCGGGCGGCCAAAAAGTTGGGGGCCATGGTGTTCACCCCCACCCAACCGTTGTTGATGAAGATCATCTCCCAGGTGTGGCTGGTGCGCCGGGCGGGGTTGGCGGCCCGGCTCAGGTAGACCGGGGCGTCGTCTTCCAGGCAGCCCAGCATGGAGCCGGAGTTGGGGCAGTGGGCGGTGACCTTTTGGCCGTTCTCCAGCTCCACGTCGGCCAAAAAGCGCTTGTAGCGCCTTATGAGACGGCCGGGGGCCAGGGGCGGGTCGAATTCCAGGCGGGCCCGGCCGAGGCGGACGCCAGGGCGGCTCACCTCAACTCCATGGCTAACTCGAAGTCCCACTCGCCCGCCCCGCCGGGCAAGGCCCAGACAAAGGTGAGGCTGCTGCCCTGGTAGGTGCGCTCCAGGCCGGATTCGGAGTTGGACACCGTTTCCACCGGGAAGTGCCACACCGTGGCCGCCTGGCCGGCGGACAGGCGCAAGGAAAAGCCGCCGCTGGCGTTTGCCAGAGTCATCTCCTCCACCCCGGTCAACTCCCACGCTGTGTCCAGGGGGTGGGGATGGCCCCCGAACTCCAGGCGTTTGCCCGGGTCGCTGGCCGAAAGCAGGGTGAAGTTCAGTTCCACGGCCAGGCGAAAGGCCGGGGTGGCCGGGTCGCTGGTGGTCAGGCGGTAGGAGGCGGCCAGGCGGGGGCCGGGCCCCAGGTCGAAACCCTTGGCCACGCTCAAGGGATAGGGACCGCCCGGCGCGAAAAGCTTGCTGGCCCGCTCCAGGCGGCACCAGGCCTTCTCGCCCTGGGCCCCGCTGTCCAGCAGGGCATGGCGCCCGGTGACCAGATCGCCCCACTCGCCGTAGTTGGGCCGCTGAAAATTGTCCAGGTTCGCCTTGGGGGCCAGCAGGTGGTCCTGGAAGCAGGCCCGGTCGTACCAGTCGTAGATCAGGTAGTTCTCCAGGCCTTCTTCCTTGAACACCACCCGGTCGTGGATGGAGGCCACGCCTTCGGCGGACGGAGCGTCCTCTTCCTGGGCCTGGGCTTTGGCCTCGGCCTCGGCCTCGGCCGCCTGCACCAGTTTTTGGTGGTAGGCCTCGAAGCGCCGGGTGAGGGTGTCGGCCAGGTTGAAGCGCTGGGCCCTGAGATTCAGCACGCTCACCGAGCCGCCGTAGGCCGGATGCACCAGGGCGTCCAGGGCCGGGCCGGCCAGAATCACCTCGTCGTTGCCGTCGCGGTCCAGGTCGGCCACCGCGCAGGACGCCCAGGGCTTGTCCCCGTGAGTTTGCTTGTCCAGGAGGTCCTCGGCGGCGATGAGGTGCTCGTGAACCGCCTGGCGCAGATGGCCCAGGTAGAGCCCGCCGAACAGGCCGTGCCAGTAGGCGCAGTTGCACTGGGCCTGCATCAGGTGGTCCCGGGCCCGGTCCTTCTCGCCCGCCGCGGCCACCTTGCCGCTCACCCAAAGCATGCGTTTGTGCATGAGGTTGGACTCGCGGTACTTGATAAGGAAGTTGTCCCACTGGCCCCCGCGCAAAAAACGGCGCATCTTCTCGAAACGCCCCTCCTCTTCCAACTCGTGGATTATCTCCTCCAGCTCGGCGCTGGCCTCGGCGGGCAGGGCCCAGGTGAGCATCTCCTCGTAGGAGGCGGTGGGCGGGTAGACCCGCCCCGTGGCCGGATGGCTGGCCAGAAAATCGCTGGGCGTGGTGGTGGCCAGCCAGTCCGAGGCGGCCAACAGGGCCTCGAAGAACTTCACCAGCCAGCCCTTGCCGAAGACCCACTCCCAGGTCTCGGGCCACAGGCCGAACTTCTCCATGTCGTCGCCGTAGGTGGCGCAGGTGGCCCCATGGGCGGCATGGGCCCGGCCCAAGAAGTCCACGGTGCGCGCCGGCTCCTGGAAGGGAATGGTGTAGCGCAGCTCCTTGTGAGTGGGGAACAGGGCCAGGGTGTGGCCCTCGCGCTCGGTGAGGTGGTAGCCGAACATGTCCTTGGCCGCCAGGCCCGCGTAGTAGAAATGGGTGTCGTCCACCAGGGTGTAGCCCAGGCCGGCCGGGGCCAGCTTGGCCGGCAACGACGGCTCCCAGATGCGCTCGGCCAGCCAAAAGCCCTTGGGCTCCTGGCCGAAAAGCTGGCGGGTGGCCTGGCTCATCATGGCCATCTGGTCCAGGGCGTCCCGGGCGGGAATGGAGGCCAGCAGGGGCTCGTAAAAACCGCCTGAGAGCATCTCCACCTGGCCCCGGGCCACCAGGCCGGCCACGGTCTGGATGAGATCGCGGTTGTGCTCCATCATGTACTGCAAAAGCGGCCCGGAAAAATGCAGGCCGCAGCGAATCTCGGGATAGGCGGCCAGGGCCTGCACCACCGGCTGGTAGCACTCGGCCACCGCCTTGGCCAGCACCCAGGGGAAGTTGCCCACCGGCTGGTGGGCGTGCAGCACCATAAGCAGGTTCATTTTGCCGGAGGCGGCACTGGGCGCGTCGCTCATGTCCCTCACAGGTCCAGGTTGAGGCGGCGGCCCAAGGCGGCCAGCCCCGGAGTTAGGTTTTCACGGCCCTGTTGTTGGGCCAGGCCAAAAAACACGTTCTGGGCTTGCCAAAGGTTGGGGCTCAGGGTCAGGGCGTCGGCCAGGTCCAGGATGGCCCCGGCCCGCTCCAGGGGACTCTCCTCCTGGGGGTCGGCGGCCAGGGCCGCCACCTCGGCGCTTAACGCCTCCTCCGCCGCCCGGCGCACCCGGGGGCCCTTGAGATCCAGGTCCAACTCCCGGGCCTGGGACACCACCTCGCCCAGGCGCCCCGGGCTCAGTGAGCGGGGGTCGCCGGTGAGCAGTTGGATCAGCTCTCCGGCCAAGACCGCCGAGGCCAGGGCCTCGAAGAGCTTGGGACGGGGCACGTTGATCTCCTGCAAAAAGCGCATGGTGTCGCGGTGGGTTTCGTAGAGGTTGCGGGCCAGGTCGAACTCGTTGGCCAGGGTGCGCGAAAGCATCTCCTGGGCCAGGGAGCGGCGCCCTTCCAAGAAAAGGTCGCCCAGGGTGAAGGCCTCCCCCCCCAGGTTTTTGGCCAGCAAATCCTTGAGGGCCCGCTGGTCCAGCAGGCGCAAAAGGGGCTCCGCCGGCTGCTCCAGGGAGGTGGGGTCCCAGTCCCCGGGGTCGAAGGCCACCTGGGCCAGGAACTCGTGGCCGCCGGGGTGCAGGGCCGCGTAGATTAGCTGGTGGGGCTCGGCCAGGCGGCGGTGGGTCACGGTGAGCTTGCCCCAACTCAGGTCCAGGCCCAGGTTGGAGCGGTGGTGGTGCCCGCTGGAGACCAGGTCGTAGATGAACAGCTCCTCCGGAGGCGGCTCCTCGCCCATGACCCCGCTAATGGCTGCGTGGGCCGCCACCCGCCGTGGGCCCACCCGGGCCGAGGCCACCCAGCGCCGCCAGATGTCGGCCCCGTCGCCCTCGCCGGGCTGGTTGCTCCTGGCCGGGGCCAGGATGCCGGCCAGTTCCTCTTCCCAGCCCTCGCCGTCCAGCTCGCCGGCCAGTTGCAGGGCCCGGGCGGCGAAGCGCAGGTTCTGCACCGCCTCGATGCCGGCCAGGTCGTCGAAGAACCAGGCGCAGCTCGTGGCCGCGAACAGGCCCCAGCGCTGGCTCTCCATGAGTTTGAGCACCCGCACCTTTTCCTCGGGGCTCAGGTCGTGGGCCTGGTGCTTGGCCAGGAACCTTTCCCGGTTGCTCAGGGTGTCGTCCAAAATAAGGCCCACGTAGTCGTCCCGGGCGGCCCAGGGATCGTTAAGCAGGCCGGGCCCCTGGCTATCCAAAAGGCCGGCCAACCGCTCCAGCAGATGATCCACCGCCTGGCGCAGGGGAGCCCGCCAGGCCTGGCTCCAGCCCCGCCCCGGATTCAGAGCGCAGCCGCAATCGCTCCGCCAGCGCTCCACCCCGTGGGGGCAGGACCATGACGAGTTCTCCGCGATCTTGGCCTCCCATTGGGGTGAGTGCGCGGCCAGGTAGGCGGCCAGGTTGGTCAACTGCACCGAGGGGTCCTGCTCCAGCCGGTTAAGGGCAAAGGCCAGGGCCATCTCCCCGAAGCGGTGGTGGTGGCCGTAGGACTCGCCGTCGGTGGCCATGAGCAGCAAGGGATCGCCGTCACCCGGCGGCAGAGACTCCTTGATGCGCGCGGCGAAGCGGGCCCCGTCATCGAGCAGGCGCTCAAAGGCCACCCCCCGGCTGAGGGGGCCCTGGTAGAAGAAAACCGCCATGTCACCCGCCGGGGTGGCCACCCGGTAGGGCCGGGCCACGTCCACCCCACCTTGCCCCACCTGCTGCCAGTCCTTGCCTTCCGGCGAACGCACCGCCTGGGCCTGCTCGGGAGCCAAGATGGTGAACTTGATCCCCTCGGCGGCCATCAGCTCCAGGGACTCCAGGTCCACCGCTGTCTCGGCCAGCCACATGCCCTCGGCCGGGCGGCCGAAGTGGTGCAGGAAGTCCCGCATGCCCCAGCGGATCTGGGTCAGCTTGTCGCGGCGGGTGGCCAAGGGCATGATCAGGTGGTTGTACACCTGGGCCAGGGCGTTGCCGTGGCCCCAACGCTGGGCGCTGACTTGGTCCGCTTCCTTCAGGGCCTCCAGCACCTCCGGAGTCTCGCCGGCCATCCAGTCCAGGAGGGTGGGGCCGAAGTTGAAGGATATGCGCTGGTAGTTGTTTACGATGCTTTCGATCTTGCCCGCCGGGGAGAGCACCCGGGCGGCGGCGTTGGGGGCGTAGCATTCGGCGGTGACCCGCTGGTTCCAGTCGTGAAAGGGGGCGGCGCTGTCTTGCACCTCCACCACCTCCAGCCAGGGGTTCTCCCGGGGGGGCTGGTAGAAGTGACCGTGGATACATACAAAGTTCGCCATAATTCCTCGCGGCTCCCCCCTGGGCCCGGCTTGGGCGGGTTGTTTTGTATAATAGTAGCTTAAAGCATGTGCGCCGGCACGAAAACCTGCAACCCGAGGCAAGCATGACCGCCGCCGCCAACATCTGCCCGTCCCGGGCGCCGGGGCCGGCCCGTCCGGCCGCCCCGCGGAGGGTCTAGCCATGGAGCCCTATCACCGGCTAACCGCCTACCGCCGCCAGGGCATGGGCGGCGGGCTAATGGACTGGTCCAACCAGCCCCGGCCCTTCAAGCGCTATCCCACGGCACAACCCCGGGCCCTGGGCGATCCCCGCATGCCCCCGGCCCGGTCGTGGCCTTCGCTCTTGGCTTGGCCGCCCTCCCCGGACCCGGCGGCGCCGCCCCTGGACGCGCCGGGCCTGGCCGGGTTGTTGGCCCTGGCCGCCGGGCTCACCGCCCAGAGCCAGGGCGGGGCGTATTTGCGCTCCCCGGCCAGCGCCGGAGCCCTGTACCCGGTGGAGCTATACTTCTGCGCCACGGGCCTGGGCTGGCTGGCCGACGGCCTGTGGCACTACGCCCCCGAGGCCAACGCCCCCCGTTTGCTGCGGCCGGGCAACCTGGCCGCAGCGGCGGCCCGGGTCCTGGGCGGAGAGCCCGCCGGGATCAACTTTTTCCTCACCAGCCTGTTCTGGCGCAGCGCCTGGAAATACCGCGCCCGGGCCTGGCGCTATTGCCTGCTGGACGGCGGCCACCTGCTGGCCAACCTGGAGCTGGCCCTGGCCGCCTGCGGCCTGGGGCAACGCCCATGCCTGGACCCGGCTGGGGCGGCGGGGGGCGGGCTCTTGGGCCTGGACCCCGCCCGCGAGGCCCTGCTGGCCGGAGTTGGCGCCGGGGCGGCGTTGCAAGACGGCGGCCCGGCGGAGCTGCCCGCTTGGCGGCCGCCCGGGGAGGAGCCGCTGGCCCATCACGAAAAAAGCGACCCCGTGGTGGCCAAAGCCGCCGCCCTGGGGGAGAGCGCCCGGCCCGGCCCGGCCTTGGCTTGGCCCCGGGAGCCGGCCCCGGCCCAAGCGCTCCGGCTGAACCCCGGCCCGCCGGACGGCGGGCCGCCCCTGAGCCGGGTGATGCTCTCCCGGCGTTCGCGGCGCAACTTCCTGCCCCAGGGCCTGAGCGCCAACCAGGCGGCCCTGCTCCTGGCCGCCGCCCTGCCGGCGGGCGGGCCCGTGCAGGCCGCGGTGCTGCTGGGGCCGGGAGGGGAGCTTCCCGCCGGAGCGCACCGCTACTATCCCGATGAAAAGGCCCTGGCCCGGTTGGAGCCCCAAGACCTGCGGGGCCGGGCGGCCCGGGCCTGCCTGGACCAGATGTGGGTGGGCCATGCCGCCATGAACCTGGTCTTGTGGGCCGACCCGGAGCAACTGGCGGCAACCGCCGGGGAGCGGGGCTACCGCCAGGCCATGCTGGCCGCCGGGCGGGCCGGGCAGCGGCTCTATTTGGCCGCCGCCGCCCTGGGCCTGGGCTGCTGCGGGGTGGGGGCCTTTTACGACGAGGAGTTGGCCGCCGCCGCCCTGCTGCCCCCCGGGGCCTGGCCCCTTTATCTTTTGGCCGCCGGGCCGGTGAAAGGCAAGCTTCCCTTCTAGCGATCATGGCCTTCTTGTTCATAAGAAAACAAACCTTTACATGCACCGGGCCTACTGGTAAAAGTAATAGCTTGGCTGGGCCGGCCAGCCCTGCCGGAAATGCCTGTCTTTATTCCTCGACCCAGGGAGCCTAGATGATCGAGGTACGGGAGCTAACTAAACGCTTCGGGGCCACCGTAGCGGTGGATCGCCTGAGCTTCAGCCTGGAACAGGGCGAAATCTTGGGCTTTTTAGGCCCCAACGGGGCCGGCAAAACCACCACCATGCGCGTTCTCACCGGCTTTTTCCCACCCAGCAGCGGCCAGGCCCTCATCAACGGCCGCGACGTGGTGGAGGAACCCAAACCCGCCCGGCGCGCCATCGGCTACATGCCCGAGAACGTACCTTTGTATGGCGACATGCGAGTGGATGAATACTTGCATTTCGTGGGCGGGGCCAAGGGATTGGACCGTGGCGAATCCAAAAGGGAGGCGGGCCGGGTCATGGAGGCGGTGGGCATCGCCAAGCGGGCCCGCCAACTCATCAAGCAGCTTTCCAAGGGCTACCGCCAGCGGGTGGGCCTGGCCCAGGCCCTGTTGGGCGACCCCCCGGTATTGATTCTGGACGAGCCCACCATCGGCTTCGACCCCGGACAGATCGTGGAGATCAGGAGCCTGATAAAGGGATTCGCGGGCAGCAAGACCGTAATACTCTCCAGCCACATTTTGCCCGAGGTGGCGGCCACCTGCTCCCAGGTGGTCATCATCAACCAAGGCCGCCTGATGGCCCAGGGGCCCATCGAACTGCTGCGGGCCGGACGCCATGGGGGAGCCAGCCTGCGGGTACTCCTGCAGGGGCCCAAGGAAGACTTGACCCGGCTCTTGCAAGAGGTGCCCGGAGTCGATGGGGTGAGCTGCACCGGGTCCAGCCCCCAAATGGAAGGGGCCTGTTATTTCACCCTGGAAACCGAGGCCCACGGCCAGGTGGCCGCCCGGGTGGCCCAGGCGGTGGTGGCCGCCGGGCACGGGCTCATGGAGCTGACCCCGGTTTCAGCCAGTCTGGAGGAGGTGTTCATGCAACTCACCACTGAGGAGCAAGGCTCCGGGGAGGAGGCGGCATGAGGGCCTTTTTAGCCATTTACCGGCGGGAGATGGGCGCTTATTTCCACTCGCCGGTGGCCTACGTGGTGCTGGTGGCCTTCTTGGTGCTCACCGGCTACTTCTTTTACGCGGGGGTGAGCTTCTACACCCTGGCCAGCCTCCAGGTCATGCAAAACCCCATGATGATGGAGCTGAACCTGCAAGACCACTTGCTGGGCGGCCTGGTGACCAACGTATCGGTGATCCTGTTGTTCGCCGCGCCTCTGTTGACCATGCGGCTGCTGGCCGAGGAGCGCAAGAGCGGCACCCTGGAGCTGTTGC
>JAHJPG010000055.1 GCA_018819925.1 Pseudomonadota bacterium | reverse complement strand
GCGCTATGTTTTCGATAATTTCGTGGCCGGCGGGGGCAACGAGTTCGCCTTTGCCGCAGCCAAGGCCTTGGCCGGGGGCGGCGGGCTGTTTTCCAACAGCCTGTTTTTCATCTCCGGCACCGGCCTGGGCAAAAGCCACCTTACCCAGGCGGTGGGCCACCAGGTCCTGGGATACCGGCCCGAGGCCAGGGTGGCCTACCTCACCGCCGAGGACTTCACCAACCAGATGATCGCCGCCATCCGGGGCAAGAGGGCCGACCAGTTCAAGGACCGTTTCCGCATCGGCTGCGACCTGCTGCTTCTGGAAGAGGTGCAGTTTTTGGCTGGCAAGGAAAAGACCCAGGACGAGCTGGTCTACACCCTGGACGCCCTGGCCGATGCGGGCAAGCGGGTGGTGTTCACTGGGCGCATGGCCCCGTCCCAGCTCCAAGGCCTTTCCCCCGCCCTGTCCAGCCGCCTGGCCGACAGCGTAACCGTGGGCATCGAGCCGCCCAACTTCGAGACCCGGGTGCGCATCCTGGCCCGCCAGGCCGCCCAGGAGGGCCTGGCCGCCCCTCGGGAGGTGCTGGAGTTTTTGGCCCAGGAAATCCCCGACGACGTGCGCCGGCTGCGCTCGGCCCTGGTGGGGCTCATGGCCCGCTCCAGCCTGAGCGGCCGCAATCTGGACCTGGGCCTGGCCGCCGAGGTGCTGGGCCAGTTGTCCGCCCGCCTCCGGCGGGTGAGCCCCCAGCAAATCCGCGACCTGGTGGCCTCGGTCTACGGCCTGGATCTCAAGCTGCTCACCGGCAAGAGCCGCAAAAAGGCCGTGGTAAGGCCTCGCAACCTGGCCATGTGCCTGTGCCGCCGCCACACCGACGCCTCCTTCGCGGCCATCGGCCAAGTGTTCAACCGCGAACACGCCACGGTGATGTACGGGGTGGACCAGATCGAGCGCAAGCTTCAGAGCGAGCCCAAGCTGGCCGCCGAGCTGTCCTTCCTGGAGCAGCGCCTGGGAGTGTCCAGCAACTAGAAGGGTGAGGGCGAGACGGGGGGGAATCTGTCCCTCGACACAAGCAAACAGCGAGAGCGCCTGGCCACGGCCGGGCGCTTTTTTTCAACCATCTCCTATCGCCAGCTTGAGAAAAGGGAATTGTTGGGTTTCGCTTCGCTCTACCCAACCTACGTCAACCCTAGAGTTTGCCGAAGAAAACCGTCGGGACATTTTCGCGGCACAGTCAGGCGGCTGCGGGCAAAGCGTCCAATAAGCGCGGACCGGAGCCGTGGCAAAGTCACAGCGAGGCCAGAGCGAAACCAGCAACGCAGCATGCGGTCCCGTGGCGAAGCCGGAAAACCTAACGCTTGCCAACTACCACAAGCCTAGCTCGCTTCAAACGGCGCTTTATAACAAACACCAAGGCATCCCTCGCCGTGCGCAACAACGCCTGATCCTCGCTGTCCAACGGCATGCCCTCTCCCGCCTGCCGCCAGGCCCGCCGGGCCCAAAAACCCACCAGGATGAGCAGCAGTAAAAGCAGGGCCAGGGTCAGGTACAGGCCCAGGACGCCGGGGTCTTGCGGCGGGGGCGGGGAGGGCGGGGGCCATATCTCGTTGGGCTGGGGCAGGCGCAAAACCACGCAACCGGCCAGCGGGCCGCCCGCCAAAAGACCCGCGCCAACCAATATGGCTATTTTGTTAAGGTTATAAAGTTTAACTTGACATATATCCATATTGGTTATATTTAGTTTGCCTGCAAGGTTAATTAAGTAGCACAAAGCGAGACTTGATTCATAACAAAAGCGCGAGGAGGAGAGATGATCCAGAACATGTTGAGGGGCCCGGGGCTGGTGCCGGGCTGGATGAGCCGGGTGCGGCCCGAGCAGCTTCCCGAGGTGTACCAGGAGATCGCCGGGATCATCGGCCTGGAGCCCACCCTGCATTTGGCCCAGGTGTTTTCCGGCAACAGCGTCTACTTCCCCAAGCTGGAGCGCTCCCTGCTGGATCTGCGCAACCAGCTTATCCGCGACGAGTTCGACGGGGCCAACACCCGCCAACTGGCCCGGCGCTGGAGCCTGTCCACCCGCCATTTGCGCCACATCCTCCACCCGGGCCGCCCCGGAAGTGACAACTAGCCCTCTTTTTCACCGACCCGCTCCCCCCCCCCACAACTCGGCCCGGAGATTTCCCAGGGAAGCGCCGCCGCGCGCCGCCTGGGGAAGCCATATTTGTGCGCCTCCTGCCTGGGCCGCCCCCGCGCCAGGGCCTAGGCTCCTGGTGAACATCCAACCGGCGGCCAACCATCGCCGCCCAAAGGAGCCGACATGAGCCTGATGAAGACCAAGACCTTCTGGACCGGCCTGGCCGGTTTGCTCACCGCCATCGGCGGCTATTACGCCGGGGAGGCCACCCTGTGGGAGGCGGCCCAGACCGGCCTCACCGGCCTGGTGGCCATCTTCCTGCGCCAGGGCCTGTTGGGAATGACCCAGGACTAGGGCCCGGTGGGCGAGGAGGAAATCAAGGTGGCCCTGGAAAGCCTGCGGGGGCAGCTGAGGCGCCTGGACACGGTGCTCAAGATGAGCGTGGCCGAGCAGCGGCGCATCAACGCCGATCTGGCCGCCGGAGCCCAGCGCCTGGCCGGCCAAAGCCAAACCCTGGACCAGCGCCTGGACCGCCTGGAGACCCGCCTGGCCGCCTACACCGGAGGGCTTTTCGCCCTGTGGCTGTTGTTTCAGGTGGCCCGAACCCTGTGGAGGTAAGCCGTGGAGAGGACTTCCCGCCTGATCGCCCGGGGCCTGCGCGCCGAGAAGCGCGAGCGCCTCAAGCAGCTGGAGATCAAGATCGACCGGCTGGGCAAGGACATCAATTACTACCTCTACAACTTCGACGGGGTGGAGGCCATGCGCATCGACCACGCCGAGCAGGCCATGGAGGAGCTGGTGGCCGCGGTGCGCGAGTTCAAGGCACTGAACCGCGAGTTGCAGGAGATGGCCGAGTGAGCGCGGCGGCTCAAGAGCTGCGGGACAAGGCCCGCGCCCGTTTCATGGCCGGGCTGGAGAGCGAGGCCGTCGCCGCCGAGCTGGGGCTCAAACCCCAGCGGGTGGCGGCCTGGGCGGCAGCCGGTGGCTGGGAGGCCCGCCGCCGGGCCTGGTGGTCCGACCCCCGGGGGGCCGCCGCCGCCCTGCGCCAGCTCTTGGGCCGCCGGGTGGAAGAGCTGATGGCCCTGGGCGAGCTCTCTCCCCAGGATGCCGACCACCTGGCCAAGATCGCCGCCGCCTGCTCCCGCCTGGAGCGCGAGGGCTACGACCTAAAGGCCGCGGCGGTGGAGGTGGGCGAGCGCCTGGCCGCCCTGGCCGGGGCGGAGCCCGGCCAGGAAGACCAGCGGGCCTGGCTGGGCCGCCTGCTGGAAAAGCTCTTCGCCCGTCTGGAAAACGAGGCCGGGGCATGACCAGCGCCGCCGCCCGCAAGATGAGCGCCGCCCGTTTTCGCCAGCGGGCCGCCGAGGTGGTGGGCCGTTTGCACACCGAGGCCGGGGCCTTTGGCCCCCACGACCCGCCCATTGCCGTGCGCCGGGCCAGGGCCTCCGAGGACCCCCTGTACTTTTGCCGCGCCTATCTGCCCCACTATTTCTGCGACCCCTTCGCTCCCTTTCACCACGAGCTGGTGGAAATGCTCACAACCCGGGGCTCGGCGGTGGTGCCGGTGGCCGTGGCCGCGCCCCGGGGCTTCGCCAAGACCACCCTGGTCTCCTTTGGTTACGTGCTGCACCAGCTTTTGTTCCACCGGCGTCGCTTCGTGGTCATCGGCAGCGACACCGCTGACCTGGCCGGCGACCTCACCGCCTATTTGCGCCTGGAGCTGGGGCTCAACCCCCGCCTGGCCGAGGACTTCGGCTCCGGCTGCCGCGCCGAGGGCCCGGCGGGGGACTTCGTGGTGGGCGGACACGCCCGCGTCCTGGCCCGGGGCAGCGGCCAGCGCCTCAGGGGCCTCAAGCACGGCCGCCACCGGCCCGACCTGGTTATCCTGGACGACCTGGAGAACGACAAGAACGTGCGCAATCCCCGCCTGGTGCGCGAGTGCCTGGAGTGGATAACCCAGGCGGTGTACCCGGCCCTGGACCCCGGCGGCAGCCTGTTCATCATCGGCACCATCCTGGCCCGGCGTAGCGCCCTGGCGGTGATGGTGGGTTCCCCGGAGGAGCCCTGGAGCGGCTACACCCGCCGGGTGTACCGGGCCCTGGACGACCAGGGCCGCTCCCTGTGGCCGGCCCGCCACCCGGCCGAGGAGCTGCTCAAGCAAAAGCGGCTTATGGGCTCCAAGGCCTTCAACACCGAAAAGCAGAACGACCCCCGCGACGAGGACGGCCTGTTCCAGGAAGATTGGCTGCGCTCCTACCACCCCGCCGAGTTGGCCGGGCGGGAGCTGGCCGTGGCCGGCTTCCTGGACCCCTCCCTGGCCACCGGCAGCCACGGCGACTACAAGGCGGTGCTCACCGTGGGCCTGGACCGGGAGCGCCAGATCTTCTACGTGCTGGACGCCTTCATCCGCCGCTGCTCCCTGGACCAGCTAATCCGGGCTGTGCTGCGCCGTCTGGCCCGGCACAAGTACCTGGTGTTCGGCATCGAGGACAACGTGTTCCAACGCCTGCTGTTGGACCAGTTCGCCCGGGCCGCCGCCGAGGCCGGGGTGAGCCTGCCGCTTCGGGGCGTTACCCAGCGCCTTTCCAAGGAGCTGCGCCTGGCCGGGCTCAGTCCCCTGGTGGAGCGAGGCCTGGTGCGCTTTCGCCCCGAACACTCCGACCAGGGCGAGCTGATCGAACAGCTGCTTCACTTTCCCTCCCCCAATGTGCACGACGACGGCCCCGACGCCCTGGAAGGGGCGGTGGGCCTGGTCAAATCCACGGGGCCCAACGTCTGGTGAGGAATTACATGAAAAATTGGTTGAGCAAAAAATTCGCCGGTCTGCGCGCCAAGCGCCTGGAGCTGCCCCCGCCCCCGCCCGGGCCGCCGCCCTTCTTGGGGGGCGTGGCCTCCGGCGGGCGGGCCCGCCAACTGGCCGCCTACCAGGGCTGGGTCTTCGCGGCGGTGAGCACCATCGCCCGGCGCATGGCCGGGGTGCCCCTGCGTCTTCACCAGGGCCAGGGCCTGGAGGTGAGCGCCCACCCGGTGCTGGACCTTCTGGCCCGGCCCAATCCCCTGCTCACCGGGCGTGAGCTGCGCTACACCCTGGCCCTGCACCTGGAGCTCACCGGCATGGCCTTCGTGCTGGTCTTGAACAACGCCCTGGGCCGCCCGGCCGAGCTTTGGCCGCTGAACCCGGCGGACCTCATCGAGATAAGCACCGGCGAGGACACCCGCCAGCCCATCACCGCCTTTGTCTTCTCCGGGCCGGGGGGCAAGCGCGCCGCCTACCGCCCCGGCGAGATGCTCTACTTCCGCCACCCCAGCCCCAGCAGCCTGGTCTACGGGGCCAGCCCCATCGAGGCCATGGCCCACGCCTTTGACATCGACCTGGCGGTGCGCATCTACCAGCGCAACTTTTTCCGCAACTCGGCCCGGCCCGAGGTGGTGCTCTCCACCGACCAGCGCCTCACCGAGGACGAAGCCCGCCGGGTGCTCACCCGCTGGCGGCAAAAGCACCAGGGCCTGGCCCATGTGTTCGAGCCCACGGTGTTGGACGGCGGGCTAAAGGCCACCCCCCTGGCCTACTCGGCCAAGGACTTCGAATTCACCCAACTGGCCGGTTGGACCCAGGACAACATCCTGGCCGCCTACGGGGTGCCGGCGGGCAAGCTGGGCCTGGTCAAGGACGTGAACCGGGCCAACGCCCAGGGCATCGAGGTGACCTTCAACGCCGAGTGCGTGCGCCCCCGTTTGGAGCTGTGGGAGGACGTCATTAACGCCTTCCTGCTGCCCCGCTACGGCCAAGGCCTGAGCCTCAAGTTCGACAACCCGGTGCCCAGCGACCGAGCCCAGTCCCACAAGGAGGCCATGGAGCAGCTGGACCGGGGAGCGCTGACCATCAACGAGCTGCGCGCCATCCAGGGGCGGCCCCCGGTGGCCTGGGGCGACGCGCCCTACAGCCAGCCCGCCCAGCAGACGACTTTGCCCGCCTGGGGCCGGGCTCCGGTGGAGTTGGAGCCCGAGGTGCGCGCGGCCCTCACCCAGGCCTGGCCCCGTTTGGAGGGGCGCTTCGCCGGGTGGTCGCGGGCCAAGGTGGCCCGGGAGCTGGCGGCCCGGCCACAGGTGGTGGACGGCCTGCTGCCCCCCGGTCTGCCCCCACAGCGCCGCCAACAACTGGGCCGGGCCCTGGCCGGGTGCCTGACCCGGGGCCTGAATCTAGAGCAAACCATCGCCAAGCTGGGCCGGGCGGCCCAAGGAGAGTAGCCATGAAACTGGTGCATAAGGTAATGGACTTCGAGGTGGGCCAAGCCGACGAACAGGCCCGCACCTTCTGGGCGGTTGCCTCCAGCCCCACGGTGGACCGCCAGGGGGACCTCATCGAATCCACCGGCTGGGACTTCGCCAATTTCCTCAAGAATCCGGTGATCCCCTGGTCCCACGACTACGCCTCCCCCCCGGTGGCCCGGGCCCTGGCGGTGAAGGTGGAAAAGGGCCGCCTGCTATTCAAGGCCCAGTTCCCCACCGCCGAGGAATACGCCTTCGCCGACACCATCTACCGGCTCTACAAGGGCGGCTATCTGCGGGCCTTTTCCGTGGGCTTCGCCCCCTTGGAGAGCGAGGTGGCCACCCACCAAGTGGCCGGCCGCTCCCTGACCGGAACCCGTTACCTGAAGCAGGAGCTCTACGAGATTTCCTGCGTGACCCTGCCGGCCAACCCCGAGGCCCTGGTGGCCATGGGGCTAGGCGGTCCGCGCTTCACTCCCTCCCCGGCAGGCCCGAACCCCACCCCCTCCCCGGCGCGGACCCCGGGCGCATCCCCTCCCGGCGCGGTGCATCCCGCCGCCGCCCGGGCCCTGGCCCAGGCGGCCCTGGGCGAGCTGGTCATGGCCCGCCTGCGCTACCACCTGGGCCTCTTGCACTAAAACCTGATGGCAAAACCGGAGACACGATAATGAAGCAAGCCAAGATCATCGAGCTGTTGGAGCAGGCCACCGGCCTGTCCCTGGACGAAGAAAGCCTCAAGGGGCTCATCGACGGACGCCTGGAAAAGCTGCTGGGCGCGGTGGAGCCCCGCCAGGTCTCCCTGGGCGCCGGGCTGCCGGGCGGCGGCCTGGGCCTGAGCAAGTATTTGGGCGACGTGCGCCGCCTGGGCATGGGCCAGGCCCCCCACCACCTGGAGGCCGGGGAACTGGTGAGCCTTAGCGCCCCGGCCCTGAAGCATTTGGAAGCGCCCAAGGCCAAGGACCTCAGGGAAGGGGCCACCACCGCCGGGGGCTATCTGGTGCCCACCGAGCAGGCCGGCGAGGTCTTGAACCTGGTGAACAACTTCAGCGCGGTCAAGGCCCTGTGCCGCCAGGTGCCCATGGCCGGCCGCCAGATCACCTTCCCCAGCATCAGCGGCGGGCTCACCGCCTACTGGGTGCCCGAGGCGGTGGACACCGAGACCTACGGCCTGGGCGACGGCGTGGCCAACGGCGAGAAGCCGCGAAGCGATGCCACCTTCGGCCAACTGGCCCTCACCTCCCACGTGCTGGCGGTGAAGGTGGTGGTGTCCAATCAGCTCTTGGACGACTCCGACCCCGGGGTGGATCAGGTGCTTGAGAGCCTGTTCGCCGAGACCATCGGCCAGGCCTTTGACGTGGCCTGCCTGCGGGGAACCGGCGCGGCCACCGACCCCATCACCGGCCTGGCGGGCAAGATCACCACCAACGCCCTGAGCGTGAGCGGCGACCTGAGCTTCGACCACCTGGCCGGGCTGATCTTCGCGGTTTACCAGAACGCCCCCCACGCGGCGGCGGTGCCGGTGCTGGGCCACCCCAAGGCCGAGAAGGTCTTGATGACCCTCAAGGACGACTACGGCGACTACATCTACCGCCACCCCGGCCAGCCCCGGGCCGAGGGCGACGCCCGGCCCCTGGTGTGGGGCGAGCCCTTTGTGCGCGACCCCAACATCCTCACCAACCTGGGCGGCGAAACCAACCAGACCCGTTTGTTCGCGGGCGACTTCGCGGGCAGCGCCCTGGTGGGCCTCAGGCAGGGCCTGGTGGTCAAGACCAACCCCTGGGCCGAGCCCTACTTCTCCTACAACCAGACCGCCTTCCTGGCCGAGGTGCGCATCGGCTTCAACCTGAGCGACGAGAAGCGCTTCGCCATGCTTTCCGCGGTGCCCACCGCCTGATGAACCCCAGCGCCCCGGAGGCCCCAAGCCTCCGGGGCCTTTACCGGAGTTGAGCCATGGCCCTTACGAGCGACGCCCTGACCTCCCTGGCCCAGGTCAAGCAATACCTGGGCCTGAGCGCCACCACCCACGACGCCCTGTTGGAGGGGCTCGTCGAGGCGATCAGCGCCCAGTTCAACGCCTTTTGCGGCCGCAAGCTCATGGCCCGGGACTACTCCCACCTGAGCCAGGACCCGGCCTACGACCCGGACAACGCCCTGCTCTCGGGCTCGGGCTATCCCGAGCTGCTCTTGCCCCAATACCCGATTCTAAGCCTGACCGCCTTGAAGGTGGAGGGCCGCGACATTTCGGCCTCAGAGGGCGGCGGCACGGGCTGGGTGCTGGACTCCGGGGCCGGGGTCCTGGGCCTGTTGGGCCAGGTATTCCCGAGGGGGGCGCACAACGTGGGCCTGGTGTACCGGGCCGGCTTCGCCAGCGCCCCGCCCGACCTGGCCCAGGCGGCGGTGGAACAGACCGCGGTGCGCTTCCAGGAGTCGGCCGCGGGGCAAGGCCGCCTGGGGGTGAGCGCCCGCACCCTGGCCGACGGCTCGGTGAGCTACCACTCCGGGGCCCTGTTGCCCCAGGTCAAGGCGGTCTTGGAGCGCTACCGCAACCGGAGCCTGCTGTGAGCGGCGAAAACCCCTTCACCCGGCTGGAGCGGGTCTTGCCCGAGGTGCTGCGCGCCTCATTAGAGCAAGCGCTTCAAGTAGGCTTGGCCGCCTCTCTGGAGCGCATGCGCCCCGGAGGGGGCGGACCCCAGGTGCGCACCGGCCGCTTGGCCGGGAGCCTGCGGACCGAGGTTGTGCAGGAGGGCGACGCCTGGGTGGGACGGCTCATAGCCGACGCGCCCTATGCCGCCGCCCAGGAGTACGGGGCGGTCATCCAGGCCAATAAGGCCAAGTACCTTAAATTTCAGGTGCAGGGCCGGTGGGTGCAAAAGCGGCGGGTGGAGCTGCCCGCCCGTCCCTATCTGCGCCCCGGAATTGAGGCCGCCGCCGAGGCCCTTAAAGAGATTTTCACCCAAAAGCTTATGGAGGCCCTGGCATGACCCGCGCCCAGATCATCGACGACCTGCTTTCCTGCCTGATGGCCATGGGTCCTGCTCACGGCATGCCCCTGGCTGCGGCCACGGTGACCCGGGGCATCCACCTGGCCCACGAGTTGCCCGAGCTGCCCGGCCTGACCCTTTTTAACCAGCGGGTGGAAACCAAAGAGGAGAGCGACCAAAGCGCCCAGCGCCGCCTGGTGCTGCACCTGTGGGGGGCGGTGCATGCGGTAAGCAACGATTTCAGCAAGTTGGATGATTTAATCGCCGGGGTGCTGGCCGCCCTGGCCGATCCGGCCCTCAACCCCCACTGGGCCTCCACCACCGCCGGGAACCTGGAGATATACGAGGGCGGGGCCGGCGACCCCCTGGGCATTTTCGACCTGGAGCTCTGCGTGAGCTACGAATCGGCTCTGGGGACAATTTAAAGCAAGCACTCTAACATAAGGAGAGAATCATGAGCAGCGGCAAGGAGATAAAGGCCGCCTTCGCCCAGGCCGCCACCTGGGGCCAGGCCGTGGCCTGCACCAGCAGCGACGCCCTGTACATCACCAACGAGTCGGTGAGCCAGTCCATAGAGCATCTGCCCGACGACTCCGCCGGCCAGAGCTTTTTCACCGCCAGCGACCAGGGGCTCATCACCTGCGGCGGCGATGTGGGGGCCTACCTGCGCTACGAAAGCCTGGGCCTGCTCTTGGCCCTGGCCATGGGCTCGGCGGGCGCCCCCACCCCCCAGGGGACCAGCGGCTACCTGCACCGCCTGGACATGACCGGCGGCATTGACGGCCTCTTCGGCACCCTGGCCATCGCCAAGGGCTTCTCGGTGCATGAGTTCGCCTCGGCCAAGGTGGACGGCTTCACCATCGAGGGCGCGGCCGGCCAGCCGGTGAGCGCGCGCTTCGATCTGATCTGCGACGGCAGGGGCCTGAACACCACCGCCGGGGCCAACACCAACGCCACCATGGCCGCCCTGGCCGCCCCGGCCACGGGCAACCGGGTGCTGTTCCGCCAGGCCGGCTTCCTGATGAACGACGCCTCCGGCGCGGCCCTGAGCAGCGGCGACGCCATCCACCCCAGCCGCTTTTCCCTGAGCCTGAAGCGGGGCCTGAAGGGCGACCACCTGGCCGGGGGCGGGGACAAGATCAGCGAGCCCGCCACCGCCGCCTTCCCCCAACTCAGCCTGTCCCTGGAGTTCCCCACCTACACCAGCGACACCTACCTGAGCGACTTGGGCGGCCACACCCAGAAAAAGCTCTCCATCGCCTTCACCGGCGGGGAGATAGAGTCCGGGGTCAACTACGGCTTCAAGCTGCTCATGCCCCATCTGGTGATAACCAACGCCGAGGCGGCGGTGGACCGGGCCGGCAAGATCGCCCATCCGGTGAGCCTGGACGTCTTGGCCCCGGCCGCCGAGGTGGCCGGCATGAGCGGGCTGGCCGCCCCCCTGGCCCTGGAGCTGACCAACACCCACAGCGGCGCCCTGCTGGCCTAAACCAGGGCGGAAGGCAAAAAAGGTTTCGTTTCCCAGACCGTAGGATGTATCGTAGCCGGGTCGGGCCAGGTGTCCGGCCCGGCGTTTTTATGGATTTTTGCCCTCAAGCGGAGGCTCGAAGCCATGGAGCCCACCCTTCCCCATGCCATAACCCCCAAGGTGCCCCAGGAAGAGATGACCCTGGAGCAGCGCATAACCGTGGCCAAGCTGCTGATGGTGGAGCTGGAAGGCGCCCTCACCGACGGCTTGAGCTACCTGGCCCCCGGCGGAGCCGAGAGCGTGGCCCTGTACCGGGCCGACATCCTGGGGCTGGAGGCCTGGCTAAAGGCGGGGCGCTCCCTGGTCATCGTGGCCCGCCCCGGCCTGGCCGTGGCCCAGGAACTGGCCCAGCAACTGGGAGCCACCCTGCGCACCTCCGGCGGGGACAAGGACGTCTTGTTCAAGCAGGTGACCTGGGAGAACCAGGTCAAGGCCACCGAGGCGGTGTATCTGGGCCGGGATTTGGACGACCTGCCCGCCCTGGGCCTGGCCGGCCTGGCTGTGTGCCCCCCGGAGGCCCCCCTGTGGGTGCGCGGGGTGTGCCACATGGTCACCGAGGCCCCGGCGGGGCGCGGCGCGGCGCGCGAGCTGGTGGACCGCCTGCTGGCCGACTACGTGCCCCCGGAGATCTAGCCGTGTTCGACTCGGACAAGCCCGACGCCTACGAAAAGGTCTACCTGGGCCTGGTGGAGCGTCTGGCCGGGGCCGACCTGGCCGGCGCCGCCGCCTCCCTGGGCCTGGAGCGCACCGGCGGCGATTGCCTGGCCCCCCTGTTGGGCCGGGAATACCTGGTGGGGCCCCAGGGAGTGCGCGCCGCCGACGGCGGCAAGGCCTTGTTCACCCACCGCATCGTGCTGGCCTGGTATCTGCTGCACGCGGGCAGCGGCGAACCAAGCGGGCGCTTCGTGCCCTACCGCGAGCTGCCCGGCGGGGCCGACTTCGCCCGCACCCTGCACACCCTGACAGACCAGCGCCTGGCCCAGGGTTTCGCGGGCCGCCTGGAGCAGCTCAAGGACGCGGCCGCCCGCCTGGGCGGGGTGGAGCTGGAAGCGCCCAGCGCCCACGACGGGGCCTGGCGCTTCATGGCCCTGCCCAAGATGCCCCTGGAGCTCAGGTTCTACGACGCGGACGAGGAATTTCCCGCCGAGGCCAAGGTGCTCTACGACCTCACCGCCCCCAACTTCCTGGACCTGGAGTGCCTGGCCGTCTTGGGCCAGATTTTGGTGATGGAACTGGAATGGGCGGCGAGAAGGGCCTGACCCCCCTGTCCCTGAGAAGTGTAGTTGTATTAGACTAGCAACATGCGCGTTTTACTCCACATATGCTGCGGGCCCTGCGCTATCATGCCCGTTGAGGCGCTGCGCGAAGAAGGCGCGGAGTTGCGGGGGCTGTTCTACAACCCCAACATCATGCCCTACACCGAGAACCTCCGGCGGCGCGAAACCCTTCAGGCCTGGGCCGCCGGGGAGGATCTGCCGCTCATCGTGCAGGACGAGTACCAGCCCGAAGCTTGGCTGCGCAACGCGGCCTGGCGGGAAAACCAGCGCTGCGCCCCCTGCCTGGCCCAGCGCCTGGAGCGGGCGGCGGCGGTGGCCAAGCGGGGGGGCTTTGATTCCTTCAGCACCACTTTGCTATACTCGGTACGCCAGAAGCACGAGTTGATAAAGGAACTGGGCCGGGCGGCTGGAAAAAATCGGGGGGTGGCCTTCCTCTACCGCGACTGGCGGCCACTTTGGCGCCAGGGCATTCAGCGATCCCGGGAGTTGGGTATGTACCGCCAGCAATATTGCGGCTGCATCTTCTCCGAGCGCGACCGCTATCTTAAGCAAGCCGACCCTTCCCGGTCTGGAGAAACCGCATGAGCACCCGCGAGGGACCGGACATCGTACTGGAGTTTTCCGGCGGGGTGATGACCATCCGAACCCAGGAGGCGGTGTACCAAGTCAGCGTCACCACCCTGGGCGAAGGCGCCCGCACCCTGCCCCCGGCCGCCCAGCCAGCCCTGCCCGGCCTGGAGCGCCCGGCCCGGGCGGCCCATCGAGAGCTGCCCGCCGGCGATCCCGCCCCGGCCCCGGCGGCG
>JAHJPG010000054.1 GCA_018819925.1 Pseudomonadota bacterium | reverse complement strand
GGCCGGGGTGAAGCCTTCTCCCGGGCCCAGGGGCTCCAGGCCGGGTATGGCCAGTTCGGCCAGCAGGCCCGCCCCGCCGGCCGAAGCCGCGCCGCCCCAGCCCCAGGAGGCGGGATCGTAGCGGGCCTGTTGCCAAAGCATCAAGGCGGCCACTAGGGCCAATAGCCCCAGGGCCGCCAGACTGAGCAGGCGTTGGACGCGGCTGGGTTGGGACCGGCTCAGCTCCATGGGCCAAACTGCTCCCGCGCTCTAAGCTCCGCTAAGGTTAGGAATCGCCGCCCGCCCCTTATGCTCCGCCGCTTTTCCTGGGCCGCCGGCTGCGGCTGCGGCTGGCGGGCTTGTCGCCGGAGCGGGGCCGCCCACCGCCTCCCCTGCCCCCGCTGCGTCCATCACGTCCCCGCTGGCCGTCGCGCCCCTCACGGGCGGGCCGGTAGGGCCGCCGGTAGTTGGGAGTGTCGTCGGGCAGGAACATGTCCTCGTCGGCGAAGACCACCGGAATCTTGGCGGCCAGGTACTCCTCCACGTAGGGCAGGTGGGTGGCGTACTCGTCGCAGCACAGGGTGATGGCCTTGCCCACCGCCCCGGCCCGGGCGGTGCGGCCGATGCGATGCACGTAGTCCTCGGGGTCGGCGGGCACGTCGAAGTTGATGACGTGGCTAACGTCCTCGATGTGCAGGCCCCGGGCGGCCACATTGGTGGCCACCAATATTTTAAGCTTCCCCTTCTTGAACTGCTCCATGAGCGCCATGCGCTTGGGCTGGGTCAGGTCGCCGCTGATGCCCTCGGCGGGCAGTCCGTGGGCCTTGAGCTTGAAGGTGAGCATGTCCACCACACGCTTGGTGTTGGTGAAGATCATCACCCGCGACCAGTCTTCCTTCTTGAGCAGGCCCAGGAGCAGGTTGAGCTTTTCGGTGGCCGAGCAGTGGTACATCTCCTGGGTCACCTGGCTCACCGTCTTGGTGTTGGGGACCACCGACACCCGGGTGGGTAGGTTCATGAACTCGTAGGTGATCTCCGAGACCCGCCAGCCCAGGGTGGCCGAGAACAGCATGCTCTGGCGCTGTTGGTACTTGGGCAGACGCCGAAGCACCCAACGCAGATCGTCCACGAAGCCCATGTCGAACAGGCGGTCAGCCTCGTCGATGACCAAATACTTGACCCCACGGGGGTCGAAGATGCCTTGCTTCATGTAGTCGATGAGCCGCCCCGGGGTGGCCGCCACCAGGTCCACGCCATCTCTGAGGGCTTCGGCCTGCTTTCTGTAGTCCACCCCCCCGAACACGGCCAGCATCTTCAGGTCCAGGTGGCGTCCGATGTCCTCGGCGTCCTGCATGATTTGCAGAGCCAACTCCCGGGTGGGGCTTATGATGAGCACCGAGGGGCCGCCCGGCCGGCGGTCTTTTTCCCGGGCCAAGCGGTCGAAGATGGGCACCAGAAAGGCCGCGGTCTTGCCGGTGCCGGTCTGGGCCTCTCCGGCCACATCCTTGCCGGCCAAGCCCAGGGGGATTGCCTTTTCCTGGATCAAGGTGCAGCGCTCATATCCCGAATCATGCAGGCCTTGTAAAAGCTCCGGCGGCAGGTTGAAGTCGGCGAAGGGCACCCCCACGGGTGCCTCCGGGGGGCGCTGCGGCGTGGCCTGCAACTCGGGATTGTCTTCTTTAATCATTCTTTAGGGGTGTTCCTTTGGTTAGTTGGAGAATTTTTTACGCGGACATAGTTCTTGTCCCGGATGTCCAGCCAGGTGCGGCAGCCCTTTTTGGGGCAGTCGATGGCCTCTGAGAAGTAGACCATCCTGCCGTCCATGAAGTAAATCCAGTGAGGGGTGGCTTGGGCGTTGGTCCAACCCACCTCGCTGACCCCCAGGGTGACAACGCCGGTGAGCACCCTGGCCGCGGCCTCGCTGGGGCAGGCCGGAATCTCGGGCACCATTTCGTATTCCAGGACCAGGTAGTCCCGCTGGTGGCCCGGGAAGCGCACCCGTTTGATGTGCTCCGGTTCGCCCAGCCTGGCGGTGACCTGCTCGGGGGTCATACCCGGTTGTATTTTACCCACCTGATCGCTGGCTTTGGCCGCGCAGCCGGCGGCCAGGGCCAGGACTGCCATAACCAGCCAACTTATCAGACGCATGGGACATCTCCCACTCATAAGCGGCGGCTTCCCATCCGCGATGCGCGAACCGCCACCAACTCGGCGGCGATGCTGATGGCGATTTCCTCGGGGGTTTCAGCCCCGATGGCCAGCCCAATGGGCGAATGCACCGCTTCAAGCTGTTCGGTGGCGAAGCCTTCCCCGGCCAAGGCCTGGTAGATCATGGCCCGCTTGCGTTTGGAGCCGATCATGCCCACATATGCCGCGTTTTGCCTCAGCGCCTGGGCCAACACCTCCTTGTCGTAGAGATGGCCCCGGGTGACGATCACGATATAGGCCTCGGGGCCCAGGGACTCGCCCTCCAAAACCGTTTCCAGGGAGCGGTTCCATATGGCCTGGGCCTGGGGGAAACGCTGGCGGTTGGCCCACTCGGGCCGGTCGTCGGCCACCACCAGGGCGAAGCCGGCCATTGCCACCAAAGGGGCCAGCTTTTGGCTCACATGCCCCCCTCCGAAGATGTAAACCACCGGTTGGCTGGCGATGGGCTCCAACAAAAGGGGCGCGGGCAGCGCGCCGGCCATGGGACCCTGCCAAAGGTGGGGTCCCCCCTCGGCCGAGGCGCCCAGATCTACCTCCAAGGCGGCCAAAAAGCTCTCATCCAGGGGCAAGGAACCCAAGGAGGACTGCTTGCGGCGCAGGAGTAGCTTGCGGCCGGCCGCTACCGACTCGCCGCCTGAAACCAGCATGGTGGCCAACAGAGCCTTGCCGCCGCCGTTGGCCGCATGGGCCGCGGCCTGGTACAGGGCCAGGGTCTCGGGGTCCGAGGCCGTGACCGGATCCAGGTAGACGTCCAAGTCACCGCCGCAGATCATCTCGGTGTCGGCCACGTCGGCGCCCATGAGGCGGTAGTGCATCAGCTCGGTCCGGCCCCGGGCCAGGGCCTGGCGGGCCTTTTCGATGACCTGGGCCTCGAAGTTGCCCCCGCCTATGGTGCCCCAGAACCCGCCGTCCGGCCGCACGAAAAAGCGGCTGCCCGCCGAACGGGGGGCTGAACCCTTTTGCCCGATTATGGTGGCCAGGCACAGGTCGTTGCCTTGGGCCAATTCTTGAATCACTGCTGCTAGAAAATCACGCATGTCTGTTTTTCATAACGGGGGCCCACCAGGGGCCGCCCGGAAGTAATTAATATAACTATATACCATTCGGCGTAATTTTACCCGGGGTCCCGGGGCGGGGCGCGGTCTCAGCTGACGGACGCGGTTGCAAGGGGGCGGGCCACCAATACCGAACAAGGCGACCGCCGCACCATCTTTTGGGCCACCGAGCCGAAAACGGTTTCGGCCAGGCCGCTTACGCCGGTGCTGCCCATCACCATCAAATCGGCCCCCTCTTCCTTGGCCAGGCGGACAAGCTCGCGGGGGGGGTCGCCTTCCAGCAGGCGCACCTCCAGGTCCAACTCCGGGGCGGCCTCCCGGCGGCGCTTGTTGAGCGCCTCTTGGCATGATTCCTTTAGGCCCTGGCGCAGAGCCAGGGTGGTCTGGTTGACTACGAACTCGTCCAAAAGGGGGCTGGGGGTGACCAGGGGCGGCAGCACGTGGACCAGCATCAGCCGGGCCCCGTGCTGGCGGGCCAGTAACAGGGCCTGACCCAAGGCATCCTCGGCCCCGGGGGAGAAGTCGGTGGCGGCTATGATGCTTTTAAAGCGCATGGCATGGCCATCCTAGGGTGTGGAGGGGGCATTGGTGAGCAGGAACTTCAAGTCGTCGTCGGAGAAGTAGATGCCGCCGCCCATGAAGAAGGAGGTGTTGCCGTCTTTGCTGGCGATGTCATCCACGCCGGCGGAAAGATAAAAAGAATTCCAGAAATCATAACTGGCCGCAAAACGCACCCGTGGGTTGGTGTCCTTGCGCCATTCGTAGGCCTCCATGGTCAACTTGAGCTTGTCGTTGAAAAGGTGGTAGTCGGCTCCGACGCCGCCGGTGGAGGAAAAAATGCCCGCCCTGAGGGTGAGATCCCAGAAGCGCTTGCCAAACTGCACGTTGAAGGTCAGGTCGTCGCGGTTGTAGTTGACCGTGGTGCTGTTGGTGTGGGTGACCACTCCATCCACGTCCACCGTCTTGACGGTCTGGGTTTCGGAGCGCTTGCCCCGGGGGTCGTCCACCACGCCTATCAGGAAGAACTTGTCTGCCTTGGGCTGGAGCCGCACGTTCAGCTCGCTCCTGAGCGACTCCTCCTTGAAGATGTACTCTCCCCGGTACTCCACGAACACCTTCCAGGCGTCGGCCCGGACCAAATAGTCGTTTATGGAGGTCAGGGCGTCGTCGATCTTGGTCACCGTGGTGTCGTCGTTGACCAGCTTGCCGATGCTGCCCTCGCCCTTTTCGATCTTTTGGCTCACCTGCTTCAGCGAGGCCAGGGTGGCGTTCAAATCGTCGATGGTCTGTTTGCTGTTCACCAACTGGCCGATGGTGCCATCACCCTTGTCCACCTTCGTCATCACCGAATTGAGCGAGGAGATGGTTTTTTGCATCTGGACGCTGGCCAGTTGGAAGTTCTTGATGGTTTCGCTGAGGGCCTTCTTGTTTTCGCCGCTAAATTCGCTGAGATCGCCGGCAAAGCGGTCCATGTTGACCACGATGCGGTTGAGGCGCTGTTGGTTGTCGGCGATGACCGTCTTGAGGCTGCCGGTAAGCTCGCGCAGGTTGGCCAGGGCCTCGCTGATGTTCTTGGAAGACTCCGGCGAGGCGATGGAAACCTTGAGGGAATCGGTGATCTGCCTGATATTGTCGGCCACCTCGCCCACCCGGGCCATCACCTGGTCCAGGTCGGTGGGCACGCTGGCCCTGGCTATCTGCTGCCCGTTCTTCAGTTTGGGCGCGCTGGGGCTGCCCGGCTCCACGGCCACGTATTTGTCGCCCAGCACTCCCCGGGTGCGGATAAGGGCGCTGACGTCCTGGGCCAGAGGCACATCCTTGGAGATCAGCATGGTCACCCGGGCCTTGCCCTTGTCCAGGGCGATTTGCTCTACTTGACCTATCTGGATGCCGGCCATCTCCACGGGGGCCATCTTCTTCAAGCCCGTGGCTTGGTCAAAAACCGCGTAGACCTCGTAGACCTCTGGGCCGCCTATTTTAAACGACCCCAGGCGGATGGTCATATAGGCCAAAACGGCCAGACCCACCAGCACGAAAATGCCGACCTTGGCCTCTGTGGAAACTCCGGACATGATGCCTCCGGTGACTGCGGCTCCTAGTATATAACGTATCCGGCCCGTCAGACCGGTTTTAGATTACCTCGATGGGCCCCTCGGCCCGTCCATGGATAAACTGCTGCACCACTTCGTCGGAGCTGTCGCGGATCTCCTGGGGGCTGCCCTGGGCGATGATCTTGCCTTGATAGAGCATGGCGATGTTCTGGCCCACCAGGAAGGCCCCTTCGATGTCGTGGCTGATTACCACCGAAGTGACCCCAAGCTTTTGCTGGGTTTCCGCGATGAGTCGGTTGATGGCCGCCGACAGCGGCGGGTCCAGGCCGGTGGTGGGCTCGTCGTAGAGAATTATTTCCGGCTCCAAAGCGATGGCCCGGGCCAGGCCCACCCGTTTGCGCATGCCCCCGGAGAGCTCGCTGGGCATCTTGTGCTCCACCCCGGGCAGGCCCACCATTCCCAGCTTTTCCGATACCAGATTGAGCACTTGGCGTTCGGGCAGCTTGGTGTGCTCCCGCAGGGGAAAGGCCACGTTGTCCTGCACGTTCATGGAATCAAAAAGCGCCGCCTCTTGGAAGAGCATGCCGAAACGGCGGCGCACCCCGTTTAGCTGGTGGTCGCTCATGCGCACGATATTAATGCCGTCCACCAGCACTTCACCCTGGTTCGGCTTGATCAGGCCGATCATGTGCTTGAGCATCACGCTCTTGCCCCCGCCGGAACGGCCGATGATCACCGTGGTCTGGCCCCGGGGTATGCCCAGGTTCAAGCCCTTGAGCACCTGCTGGGCGCCGAAGGACTTGTAAACGTCCTTGAGCTCGATGATATTGCCGGTTTCGCTCATGACCACCTAAAACATCCTAAAACATCATCGCGGTGAGGACATAGTCAGAAGCCAGGATCAACACGCTGCCCAAAACCACCGCCCGGGTGGTGGCCCGGCCCACGCCTTCGGCGCCGCCGGAGGTGTAAAAGCCCTTGAAGCATCCCACCAGGGAGAGGATCAGGCCGAAAAAGGCCGCCTTCACCAAGCCCATGGAGATGTCTGAAAAATCCATGTATTCGATTATCTTGGAGATAAAGATGCCGTGGTTGATGCCCAGCAGCCCCACCCCCACCACGTAGGCCCCCACGATGCCGACAAAATCAGCGATGATGGTCAGCACCGGCAGCATGGCCACCGAGGCCAGAATGCGCGGCACCACCAGGTATTGCACCGGGTTCACCGCCATGACGTACAGGGCGTCGATCTGCTCGGTGACCCGCATGGTGCCCAGTTCGGCGGCCATGGCGCTGCCCGCCCGGCCGGTGACCATCAGGGAGGTGAGCACCGGGCCCAGCTCGCGGGTGAGGGCCAGGGCCACGGTGGAGCCCACCAGGCTCTCCGCCCCGAACAGGGAGAAACCGTGGTAGCTCTGCAGGGCGAAAACCCCGCCGGTGAAGGCCCCGGTGAGGATGGTGACGCCCAGGGAGCCGACGCCCACGAATTCCATCTGCTTGAAGAGGAGTTGCAGACGAAAGGGGGGCCGCATCATCCACAGGACCGATTGGAGAAAAAGCAGGAGCAACTCGCCGGCTTCCTCAAGCCAGTGCAAGAATTTCCCCCCCACCATTTCCATGGGGCGCAACCAGCCCATGGGCGCTTATCCTCCCCGGCGGCGCCAGAGCTCCGCCAGCACGGGTTCAACGTTTCCCACTATATGGCGCGCCCGGTGCGCCGTCAAGAAACGATGCCATAACCATGCGCAAACGCCGCCCCGCCAGCCTTGACGATAACCCAAAGGCTTGATAGGGTTACTCCGTGGGCCGGGGGGTGCCTTGTAAAAGGCTGAGAGCGGCGCTAAAGGCGGCGCGACCCCTTGAACCTGATCCGGTTAATCCCGGCGTAGGGAACGGTCCGCCCGTTTAAGGAGCTATTGCAGCACCCTGACCGAGCGGGGCCGCCATCTACGGCGGCCCTTAACTTTTTTGTAGCGGAGGTTTTCGGCATGACTCCTGCCCGGGTCCTGATAATCGCCGGCTCCGATAGCGGGGGCGGGGCCGGCATCCAGGCCGACCTGAAGGCGGCGGCGGCCCTGGGGGCCCACGCCATGACCGTGATAACCGCCCTCACCGCCCAAAACACCAAAGAGGTGCGCGGGGTGCACCCGGTGCCCCTGGATTTCGTGGAGCGGCAATTCGCCACCGTGGCCGAGGACATCGGCCTGGACGCGGTTAAGACCGGCATGCTCCACTCGGCTGATCTGGTGGAGCTGGTGGCCGGGCTGTTGGCCGGGGTCAAGGTTCCGGTGGTGGTGGACCCGGTGATGGTGGCCAAGGGCGGCGGCCGCCTGTTGGCCCCGGAGGCGGTTCAGGCGGTGAAGACCCTGCTCCTGCCCCGGGCCACCCTGGTCACCCCTAACCTGGACGAGGCCGAGGCCCTGCTGGGGCGGCCGGTAACCGACCGGGCGGCCATGGAGCAGGCGGCGGCGGACTTGGTGGGCCTGGGGGCCTCGGCGGCCCTGGTCAAGGGTGGCCATTTGCCCGGCCAGCCGGGCGACGTGCTCTTCGACGGCAAGCACACCCATTTCTTCAGCGCCCCGCGCATCGACACCCCCCACACCCACGGCACCGGCTGCACCCTGGCCTCGGCCATCGCCGCTTTGCTGGCCCAGGGCTGGGAGTTGGCCCCGGCGGTGGAGCGGGCCCGCCTGCTGGTGCGCCGGGCCATCGCCGGCGGTTTGGTCCTTGGACATGGCCACGGCCCGGTGAACGCCCTGGCCGATCTGGGCCCCCGCCTGGAGTTGGGGCCCTGCCTGGCCGAGATGGACGCGGCCCTGGAGCGCATGGAGGCGGTGCCCGGCCTGGGGGGCATGATACCCGAGGTGCGGGGTCAACTGGGCTATGCCCTGCCCGGGGCGGCCTCGGCCCAAGAGGTTTTGGCCGTGGCCGGGCGCATCACCAACATCGGACCGCGCCTCAAGGCCGCCGGGCCGGTGCGCCCCGGAGCCAGCAGCCACGTAGCCAAGATAGTGTTGGCGGCCATGGCCGCCGACCCGGCCATGCGCGCGGCCATGGCCTGCCGCTTCGGCGAAGACCTGGTGCAACGCGCCAGGGACCTGGGCTGGACGGTGGGCGAATTTTCCCGGGCCGATGAGCCCCCCGAAGTGAAGCAGCGGGAAGGCTCCTCCCTGGAGTGGGGGACCACCAACGTTATCGAGCGCCTGGGCCGGGTGCCCGAGGTGATATTCGATCGAGGCGAGTCCGGCAAGGAGCCGGTGCTAAGGCTTTTGGCCCGCAACCCGGGCGAGATCGTGGACCGGCTGCTACTTTTGGCCGGCCAGGGAGCATAAATCATGAGCGAAACTCAACTGCAAGCGGCCCGGGCCGGCAAGATCACCCAGGCCATGGAAACGGTGGCCGCCAAAGAGGGGCAAGACGCCGAGCACATCCGCGAACTGGTGGCCCAGGGCAAGATAGCCATTCCGGCCAACCCGGGGCACACCCGCCTGGATCCCTGCGGGGTGGGGGCGGGCCTTACGGTCAAGGTGAACGCCAACCTGGGCTCCAGCCCCGACCGCTGCGACACGGCCGAGGAGGCCGAGAAGCTCTCCGCCGCCTTGGAGGCCGGGGCCGACGCGGTGATGGACCTTTCCACCGGCGGCGACCTCACGGCCATGCGCCGCCAGGTCTTGGACCTGAGCCCGGTGCCCGTGGGCACGGTGCCCATCTACCAGGCCGCAGTGGAAGTGACCGGCGAGGGCCGGGGAATCGTGGACATCACCGCCGAGGACCTGTTCAGGGTGATCGAGCAGCAGGCCGCCGAGGGGGTGGACTTCATGACCGTGCATTGCGGGGTCACTCGCGGGGCGGTGGATCATCTGCGCGCCGAGGGGCGCATTACCGACGTGGTGAGCCGGGGCGGCTCGTTCTTGGCCTGTTGGATGATCGCCAATGAGAAGGAAAACCCCCTGTACGAGCAGTACGACCGGCTGCTGGACATCTGCCAGAAGCACGACGTGACCCTGTCCCTGGGCGACGGCCTTCGGCCCGGCTGCCTGGCCGACGCCACCGACCGGGCTCAGGTGAGCGAGTTGATAACCCTGGGCGCACTGACCCAGCGGGCCTGGGACGCGGGGGTGCAGGTGATGATAGAGGGGCCGGGCCACGTGCCCCTGGATCAGGTGCAAGCCAACGTGGTGCTGCAAAAGCGTCTGTGCCACGGCGCGCCCTTCTATGTGCTGGGCCCCTTGGTCACCGACATCGCCGCCGGGCACGACCACGTGGCCTGCGCCATCGGCGGCGCCCTGGCCGCCTGGGCCGGGGCCGACTTCCTCTGCTACGTCACCCCCAGCGAACATCTGGCCTTGCCCGGCCCCAATGATGTATATGAAGGGGTGATAACCACGCGCATCGCGGCCCACGCGGCGGACATCGCCAGGGGCAACCAGGCGGCCATCGCCCGGGACCGGGCCATGGCCCAGGCCCGCAAGGCCATGGACTGGGAGGGCATGTTCAACCTCTGCCTGGACCCCAAGACCGCCCGGGCCATGCGCGCCGGCAGCACTCCCGGCGAGGAGGAAGTCTGCACCATGTGCGGCAAGTACTGCGCCATGAAACTGGTGAACGAGCATTTGCACGGAAAGGAATAAGACATGGGCCTGGTGATCTTCAGCGACCTGGACGGAACCTTGCTGGATCACCACACCTATTCTTACCAGCCGGCCCTGCCCGCCTTGGGGGAGATAAAGCGCCGGGGCATCCCCCTGGTGTTGTGCTCCTCCAAAACCAGGGCCGAGATGATCCCCCTTCACGCCGAGTTGGGCCTGGACGCGCCCATCATCACCGAGAACGGGGGGGGAGTCTTCGCCCCGGAAAGCAATCCCCTGGCCAAGGGCGACACCTGGAGCGACGCCGGAGAGGGCTGGCGGGTGCTGGAGATAGGCCTGCCCATCGCCGAGCTACGGCGTCGGCTGGAGGGCTTCAAGGACGACCTGGGTCTCAAAGGCTTCGGCGATATGAGCAACCACGAGGTGGCCAAGCTCACCGGCCTGAGCAAGGAGCAGGCGGCCCTGGCCCGCAAGCGGGAGTTTAACGAACCCCTGCTGCCCCCCCGGGACCAACAGGCGGTCAAGGCCATTGTTGACGCCGCCCAGGACGCGGGCCTGCAAGTGACCCAGGGGGGCCGCTTCTGGCACCTGCTGGGCGGGGGCGACAAGGGCAAGGCGGTGCGCCTGCTCTCGGTGCTCTACGCCAAGCACGACCCCGAGCTGGTCACCATGGCCCTGGGCGACGCGCCCAACGACCTGAGCATGCTGGAAGCGGTGGAGCGTCCGGTGCTGGTGGCCCAGCCCGGTGGCGGCCACGCCGAAGTGGCGCTGGAGGGCCTGATCCGAGAGCCCCTGGCCGGGCCGGCGGGATTCAACCACGCGGTGCTGGCCGCCCTGGAAGAGCTTCGTTGACCAACCCCGAGGCATCCACCGCCGGACAAGTGCTGGGCCTGCTCCTACGGGGCAACGGCGAGCGCTCGGGCCAGGACAT
>JAHJPG010000053.1 GCA_018819925.1 Pseudomonadota bacterium | reverse complement strand
GCCCATGATGCACTCGTCCACCTGGGCTCCCAGCAGGCCGGAGCGGGCCATGGCTTCATTGATGATGGTGGCGCCCAGATCGGTGGCGCTCAGGCTGGACAAGCCGCCCAGGAAAGCGCCGACCGCAGTGCGCACCGCGCTGGTGATTACTACTTCTCGCATGTTCCCCCTCCCCGGCGCCGAGTCTCCCCGACCGCCGGCGGCCGGCGAACCGGCTCAGGCTATGGGCTCGCCGCCGGCTCCCTCTGGCTGGCGCCGGGCCTTGAATATGGGCGTGGCGATCACCCGGCGCACCCGGGATAGGGCCACCAGGCCCGCATTACCCAGTTTGTCCCCACTGGCCTCCAAAAACAGCGCGCCCTCCCGCAGATAAAGCTGCCGGGGCTCCACCCCCAGGCGCTCCTCGCCCTTGCCCTGGTCCACCACCAAAACCACCCGCCACTCGCCGGCGATGGCATCTTCCAGGACGCTCAACACCTGCGGGTCGCAGCCGAAGCCGTCGGCCACCACCACCCCGTCCACCGCCTCGGCGAACCAGGGGCGCACCTTGGGCGGCAGTTGACCCACCAGGGTGCGCAGCCCGGCCAGGGCGCCCATGGCCAGGGAAAAATCGCTCAGGCGGGTGAGTTCGCGCACCGCCAGGATCAAGGCGAACAACTCGGCCAGGCTAAGGCCGTTGACGTTGAAGGTCAACTCCTTGTCCAGGACAAAGCCTCCCCGGCCTCGGGAATAGTGAAAGCCGAAACCCATGGACACCAAGGCGTCGCGGTCCTTGTAAAATTGGCGACGGGAAATCTGCAGCCGGGTGCACATCTCGTCGGGGTTGCGGCGAGGGTGGGCCTTGATGTCGCAGATGATGTCCATGAGCCGGGCCAAACGGCGGCTATTCATGCCTTTCCTTTCGCGCCTTATCCATCTCTACATAGCCAAGAACCCATGATAAGTCAAGAAACGCCGGCCGAGCGCCGCATGCTAAATTTTGGCCCGGGTTCAGCGGCCGACGCGGCTGCCCTTGCGTTGACACTGGCCCACGGCTGGTCTATAAGCAGGAAACCGCCCGCTACGCACCGAGGGCGCAAGGGATGGGCAAGTGGGGCTCTATCAGGAAAGACGCTACCGGCTGGGATGCCGGGACCGCGGTTTGGTTTCCTTCACCGCCCGGGTCAAGGAAACCGATCTATGGATCACCGCGCCCAGAGACCTGACCGGCCAAGCGGTGGAGTCCATTTTGCGTCACCGGCGCGGTTTGGAACAGTACGCGCACCAACACCCTGAATTTCTCACCTCCCTCAAACCGCTTCCGCCCGACCCATGGGCGCCGCCGTTGGTCAAGGCCATGCTGGCCGCCGGGAGCGCGGCGGGCACCGGGCCCATGGCTGCGGTGGCCGGGGCCATCGCCCAGGCGGTGGGCCTGGATCTGGCCCTTCTGGCTGGCGAGGTGATGGTTGAAAACGGCGGGGATTTGTATCTTCAATCAACCCAGGCGATCACCGTGGGCCTGGAGGCGGGCAACTCGCCCATTTCCGGCCGCCTGGGGCTAAGAATCGCGGCGGAGTCCATGCCCCTTTGCCTGGGCACCAGCTCGGGCACGGTGGGGCACTCGCTATCCCTGGGGCGGGCCGACGCGGCCACGGTAAAGGCCGCGGACGGAGCCCTGGCCGACGCGACGGCCACGGCCCTGGGCAACCGGGTTAAAAGCGTCGGCGACCTTCAGGCCGCCCTGGATTGGGTGTGCGAGGTGCCCGGCGTGCTGGGGGCCTTGATCGTGGTGGGCCGCAAACTGGCCGCCTGGGGAGACATGGAACTGGTTCCGCTGGAGCCGGGAGGACAGGGGTGATACGCATCGGGGTGATCTCCGACACCCATCTGAATGGTTTTGACCAGGAGCTGGCTGAGAAGGCGGCGGAGGTCTTCGCGGGGGTGGACATTATCCTGCACGCCGGCGATCTGACCAGCCTGCTGGTGCTGGACGCCCTTGAAGCCCCCGAGGTGATCGCCGTGGCCGGCAACATGGACGGTCCGGCGGTGCGGGCCAATCTGCCCGCCAAGCGAATCGTCACCGCCGGAGGCTTCAAGATCGGCCTGATCCACGGCTGGGGCTCGCCCATGGGCCTGGCCGGGCGGGTGGCCCGGGAATTCAGTGGAGTGGACGCGGTGGTGTTCGGTCATTCTCACCGCCCCACTAACCTGGTCAAGAAGGATATACTATTATTTAATCCAGGTTCCTACGCCAAAGGGTTCCTGGGCAGCGGCACCGTGGGTCTCTTGGAATTAGACCGAGAGATCATAGGGCGCGTGCTACAGTTATAGGGAGTATTAAGGATGGACAATCTCTGGGCCCCCTGGCGCATGAGCTATATTCTGGAAGAAGACAAACCCGAGGGTTGCATTTTTTGCATGGCCATCGACGGCAAGGGCGCCGACGGCCTGGTTTTGGGAGTGGGACGCCTCAGCTTGGTTATGATGAACAAGTACCCTTACAACAACGGCCATCTCTTGGTGGCTCCCAAGCGGCACCTGCCCAATATGGACCAGCTGACCAGCGAGGAGATGACCGATCTGCTGTCCACGGTGCGCCTGGCGGTGGGGGCGCTCAAGCAGGTGATGAACCCCGAGGGCTTCAACGTGGGCTTGAACCTGGGCCGGGTGGCCGGTGCGGGCATCGAGGAGCACATGCATTTCCACGTGGTGCCCCGGTGGGGAGGCGACACCAACTTCATGACCGTTTTCGGCGACATCAGGGTGATTCCCGAGCACATCAAGGCCACCCGCGAAAAGTTGAAGCCCTTTTTCGCCGGCATGAAATGAAAGGTTGACCATGGGTTATATCAAGGTGATCGTCCTTTCGGCGGTGGTGGCCCTGGCCATCATCTTCATGATTCAAAACATCACCCCCCTGAACCATCCCCTGGGCATCCGTTTGAATCTGTTTTTCGTAAACTGGGAATCCACCCCCTACCCGACCTATTTGGTGATCCTGCTGGCCTTCTTCGTGGGCTTGCTGACCTCCAGCCTGGTGGGCATCAACGAACGTTGGCGCCTGCGCCGCCAGGTAAAGGACCAGGCCAAGAAGACCGAGGAGCTCCGCAAAGAGCTCAACAGTTTACGCAACCTTCCAGTGACCGGCGAACCGGTGGTGGCGGGCTCGGTCGATATGGCCGGCGAAGCCTTTAGCGCGGGCGAAGCCCCTGCCGGGAGCGAATCCCTCGCCCTCTTGGAGAGGCTGGAGGGCGGCCCGGAAGATAACGGCCCAATCGCCGGCAAGGACAAACGGTAAGGCATGGGAAGCGTAATACTCAGTTGGCAGGGTCACACCCTGACCATGGCCGGGCTCATGATCGGGGTGATCGTTTTGTTGGTGGGGTGGCTCATCGGCTGGCTGCTGGGCCGCTCCGGCCGGGCCGGCGAAGCGGCGGCTGCCAAAAACAAGACCCCGGGCCGCAGCGCCAGCGACGACGCCTTCATGCGCGGCATCAGCCATCTCATGGCCGACCACACCGACCAGGCCATCGAGGAATTCACCAAAGCGGTGACCCTGAACTCCGACACGGTGGAAACCTATGTGGTCTTGGGCAACCTCTTCAGGCAAAAAGGCGAGATCGAGCGGGCGGTGCGCATCCGCCAGTCCATCATCGCCCGGCCCAACCTGGACATCAAATCCCATCTTCAGGCGGTCTACGACCTGGGCCTGGATTACAAAAAGGGCGGCCTGTTCAACCGGGCGGCCGAGGCCTTTGACGAGGTGCTCAAAAAAGATCCCCACCACGTAGAGGCGGCCCGTCAGACCGCCACCCTCTACGAGGAGATGCGCGACTGGGAGGCTGCTTTCGAGGCCCGCAAGCGCCTGGACAAGCTGACCAAATCCAACAGCCGCCCGGTGTTGGCCCACTACAAGACCGAACGGGGCAAGGAGCTCATGGTTTCCGGCCAGTTGGACCGGGCCGAGGACTCCTTTGGCCAGGCCATCAGCGTGGACAAAAACTGCCTGGACGCCTATCTGCACCTGGGCGACCTGGAGTTGGCCCGGGGGCGTGCCCGGCGAGCCCTGGGGGTTTGGAAAAAGGCGGTGAAGCTCTCGCCCCAGTTCGCCCATCTGGTGATCAACCGAGTGAACTCGGCCGAGGAGGAGTTGGGGCCCAAGGCGGCGGAGGGATTCTTCTCCGAAATCGATCCCGAGACCGCCGAGGTTCCCACATTGATGGCCATGGCCCAGCATTACAGCCAACATGACGACAAAGAAAAGGCGCTGGAAATACTGGATAAAGCCGTGGAACGCGCCCCCCACCTGCTGGATGTGCACCGTATGCGGGGCCAGGTGCTCTTAAAGGACGGCGACCGGGGCCGCGCCCTGGAGGCCTATGGCGAGCTTTTATCTGAAATCGAGGGAGATTGGGCCCGCTACCAGTGCGGCCAATGTGGTTTCGTCTCCCACCAGCTGACCTGGAAATGCCCCCGCTGCCATCAGTGGGACAGCATGGCCCCCAGGGCACGTTAATGGCCGTCTGGCGGTTGCCAAGCTTTTCTGCTATGTTAAGCAGGAACTTGGACTACTAACCCCAAGGGAGTGGTGCCCCAGCCAACCATGAGCCGCGCCGCCCAGCCTGATTCCGGCAACAGCCTCGGCCGCCCAGGAAACGCATCCCCCAGTCCCTCCCGGGACACGCCCATGCTACGCCAATTTTTCGAGCTTAAAGAGCGGGTGCCCGACTGCATCCTCTTTTTCCGCATGGGCGACTTCTACGAGATGTTTTTCGAGGACGCGGTGGTGGCGTCCAAGGTGCTCTCCATCGCCCTCACCAGCCGCGACAAGGACCATCCCGACCCCATCCCCATGTGCGGGGTGCCCCACCGGGCGGTGGACGCCTACTTGGCCAAGATGGTCCAAGAAGGCTACAAGGTGGCGGTGTGCGACCAGGTGGAAGACCCCAAGCTCGCCAAGGGTTTGGTCAAAAGGGAGATCACCCGGGTGGTGAGCCCGGGGATGTTCACCGACCCCAACCATCTGCCCCCCCGGGACCACCGCTACCTGGCCGCGCTCTATTTCGCCCGCGAGAGCCTGGGACTGGCCTGCCTGGACCTGGCCAGCGGCGAATTTCTGGCCACCACCCTGCTGCCCGGACCGGCCCTGGCCGACGAGCTGGCCCGCTTGGAGCCGGCTGAGTTGGTCCTGGCCGAGAGCCAGGCTGCCCATCCCGGCCTGGGCGATCTAGGCGCAATGGGCGCGTCCCTGCCCCGCAGCCTGCAAACCGGACGCCCCCCCACCCCGGCCCAGGCCCGGCAGCTGCTGGAACGCCGTCTGCCGGACGAAGGGGACGCCGAGGCCTGCGAACCGGCCCTGGTGGCCGCGGCCCTGGCCTGGTCGGCGGTGCTGGCCACCCAGCGCACCAGCCCCGAACACATCGAGCCCTTGAGCCTGTACCGGGTGGCAAGCCACCTGGTGCTGGACGCGGCGGCCCAGCGCAACCTTGAGCTGTTCCGCTCCATCGCCGCCGGGGGGCGCAAGGGCTCCCTGCTGCACGCGGTGGACCATACCGCCACCCCCATGGGCGGCCGCCTGCTCAAACAATGGCTGGCCTTCCCCCTGCGCTCCCTGGAGGCCATCGAGGCCCGCCACCAGGCCGTGGAGGAGTTGGTGAGCGACCCCCTGCTGCTGGACGGCCTGCGCGCGGCCCTGGACGAGCTGCCCGACCTGCCCCGCCTGGCGGGCCGGGCCAGCCTGGGCCAGGCCACGCCCCGGGATTTGGCCGCCCTGCGCGACGCCCTGTTGGCCCTGCCCGGGCTGCGGGTAATGCTGAAGCCATTGCAGTCCGTCTTGGTGGCCTCGCGTTTGGAGCAGATGTCCGGCTTGGGCGGCTTGGCCCAGCGGCTGTATGAATCCCTCACCCCCAGCCCGCCGGGCAGCCTGGCCGAGGGCGGAGTCATCGCCGCCGGGGTGAGCCCGGAGTTGGATGAGCAGCGCAAGCTCAAGGGCGCGGGCAAGGACTGGATCGCCAGCTTGCAGGCCGACTTGCGCGCGGCCACGGGCATCGGTTCGCTCAAGGTGGGTTTCAACAAGGTCTTCGGCTACTACATCGAAGTGACCAGGGCCCACCAGGACAAAGTGCCCGATAGCTTCTTGCGCAAGCAGACCCTGGCCAACGCCGAGCGCTTCATCACCCCGGAGCTGAAGGAAAAGGAAGCCGCCGTGCTGGGGGCCGAGGAAAAGGCCCTGGAAATGGAGCGGGCGCTGTTCGAAGAGCTACGCCTGGCCGTGGCCGCCGAGGGCCCCCGCCTGGTGGCCGCCTCCCGGGCGGTGGCCGAGGTGGACGTCTTGGCCGGCCTGGCCCGCCTGGCCCAAAGCCGCGACTACACCCGCCCCCGCATGATCCCCGCCGGGGAGCTGGTCATAACCGCCGGCCGCCACCCGGTGGTGGAGCAGATGCTAAAAGAGGGCGAGTTCGTGCCCAACGACGCGCGCCTGGACGACCAAGGGCAGCAGGTGCTCATCATCACCGGCCCCAACATGGCCGGCAAGTCCACCATCCTGCGCCAGGTGGCCCTGATCTGCCTGCTGGCCCAGGCCGGCTCCTTCGTGCCCGCCGAGGCTGCCCGCCTGCCCCTGCTGGACCGCATCTTCACCCGGGTGGGGGCCATGGACGACCTGGCCGGGGGGCGTTCCACCTTCATGGTGGAGATGACCGAAACCAGCCAGATCCTGGCCCAGGCCACCCCCCGCTCCCTGGTGATCCTGGACGAGGTGGGCCGGGGCACCTCCACCTTTGACGGCCTGTCCCTGGCCTGGGCCGTGGCCGAGCACCTGCACGATTTGGACGGGGTGGGGGTCAAGACCCTGTTCGCCACCCACTACCACGAGCTTACCGAGCTGGCCGCCACCCACCCCCGGGCCAAGAACTTCAACGTGGCGGTCAAGGAATATCAAGGCTCCATCGTCTTTTTGCGCCGCCTGGCCCCCGGCGGAGTGAGCCGCTCCTATGGCCTGGCCGTGGCCCGTCTGGCCGGTCTGCCCGAGCCGGTTTTGGCCCGGGCGCGCCAGATCCTGGAACGCCTGGAGCAGGGTTCGCGCCAGGAGCCGGCCCCGCCCGTCCCGCCTTCTGCTGGCGGCCAGTTGGCCCTGTTCGGCGGCGACGGACACCCCGTGCTCCAGTCTCTGGCCAAACTGGACCTGTCCCGCCTGACCCCCCTGGAGGCCCTGAACCTTCTCAATGAGTGGCAAGGTGAGCTGGGCTAGGGCGCTCATGCTGCTGCTGGGCCTGGCCCTTTTGGCCGGCCTGGCCGGGGCCTCCCCGGCCCTGGCCCAGGACGACAAGGCCATCTACGACCAGGCCAGGGCCGACTACCATTGGCTGCTGGAGCATCCCAAGGCCCAGGAGGTCTACCAGAACTGGCAGAGCCTGGCCGACCGCTTCGCCCGGGTCTACACCGCCAACCCCAGGGGGACCTACGCCCCGGGCGCCCTGCTGTGGATGGGCCGCATCCACGGCCAGGCCTGGCGCCGCTTCAAGCGCGACGACGACTTTCACCAAGCCGTGGACCTGTTCAAGCGCCTGGTGAACCGCTTCCCCGACTCCCGCCTGGCCGATGACGGCCAGGTCATGCTGGCCGGGCTCTACGAAGAGGCCAAGGACCCCAAGCAGGCCTACCTGGAATATTTGCGGGTCACGGTGAACTACCCCCGGGGCGACATGGCCCCCCGGGCCAAGAAGCGCCTGGACGCCTTGGAGGAACAACTGGCCAGCGGCCAGCGGGACCAGGCCAATAGCCAGCCCCCGGCCAAGGCCTCTCCCCCGGCCGCCACCGGCAAACGCCCGGCCGGCGCCCTGGCCAAGGTGAAGGGCCTGAGGCACTGGTCCACCCCCACCTACACCCGGGTGGTCATCGGCCTGGAGCGGCCGGTGCCCTACAACAGCGCACTTCTCAAAAAGGACCCGGACCACGACAAGCCCCGCCGCCTGTATTTGGACCTAAAGGGAGCCAGCCTGCCCCAGGGCTTCGATGCCAAGGTGCCCATCGGCGACGGCCTGCTGCAAGCGGCCCGGGCCGGGCAATACACCCCGGACACGGTGCGCATGGTCCTGGATATCAAGCGCCTGGCCAGCTACAAGGTCTTCACCCTGAACGACCCCTTCAGGGTGGTGATCGACTGCTTTGGCCAGCAGCCCCGGGCCAAGGCCCAAGCCAGCCAAGCCCAGCGGGAGCGCCGGGTTCCACGGGGCAAGGCCAGCAAACAGCCGCCCGATCTGAGCCTGGCCGCTGCCCTGGGCCTGGGGGTGAAACGCGTGGTGATAGATCCCGGCCACGGCGGCAAGGACCCAGGGGCCCAGTGGAAGGGCATGCAGGAAAAGACCCTGGTGATGGACATAGCCCAGCGGGTGGCGGCCAAACTGCGCAAAATGTTGGGGGCGGAGGTGCTGCTCACCCGCCAGGGGGACACCTACCTCGACCTGGAGGAACGCACCGCCTTCGCCAACACCAAGGACGCCGATATTTTCGTGTCCATCCACGCCAACGCCGCAGCCAGCCACAGGCTCAACGGCATCGAGACCTACTTCCTTAACCTGGCCTCGGACGAGGAGTCCATGCGGGTGGCCGCCCGGGAAAACGCCACCACCACCCGTTCCATCAGCGACCTCCAGGTGATCCTCAACGACCTGATGCTCAACTCCAAGATCAACGAGTCCAACCACCTTGCCCGCGCGGTTCACGGCGAGTTGCTCAAACAGGCGGGACATAAGGCCAAGGTCAACGACCTGGAAGTCAAACAAGCCCCCTTCTACGTGCTCATCGGCGCGCGCATGCCTGCGGTGCTGGTGGAGGTCGGCTTCATCACCAACCCCCAGGAGCACCGCCGGCTGGGCAACAAGGCCTACCGCGAGGCGGTGGCCCAGGGCATCGCCGATGGCATCGTACGCTACGCCAAGCAACTCAAGCGGGCCGAGAGCTAGCGGGCCTTCCAATGCAAAACAAAGCGCCGCTCCAGGGGAGCGGCGCGAAGTCGCCGGCCGGTTACTCGCCGGTTACTGGGAGCGCCAGAGCAGGTATCCCTGCACGAAGCTGTCCAGGTCGCCATCCAACACCGCGTCCACGTTGCCCATTTCCACCCCGGTGCGGTGGTCCTTCACCAGGCGGTAAGGGGCCAGCACATAGGAGCGTATCTGGCTGCCCCAGGATATCTCCTGTTGGTTGTCATAGGTCTGTTGCTTCTCGGCTTGGCGCTTGGCCAACTCCAACTCATAGAGCCGGGCCCGGAGCACCTTCATGGCCAGATCGCGGTTGCGGTGCTGGCTCTTTTCGTTCTGGCACTGCACCACCACCCCGGTGGGCAAGTGGGTTATGCGCACCGCCGAAGAGGTTTTGTTAACGTGCTGGCCGCCGGCCCCGGAGGCGCGGTAGGTGTCGATGCGCAGGTCGTTCTCGTTTATCTCTATCTCGATGTCCTCATCCACTTGGGGCGATACCGACAAGGAGGCGAAGGCGGTGTGCCGGCGGTGGGAGGCGTCAAAGGGGCTGATGCGCACCAGGCGGTGGATGCCGCCTTCTCCCTTCAACAAGCCATAGGCCTGGTGGCCGTTCACCTCCAGGGTGGCGCTTTTGATACCCGCCTCGTCGCCCTCCTGCAAGTCAATTATCTTGACCTCAAAGCCGTGGCGCTCGGCGAAGCGGGTGTAGAGCCTCAGGAGCATCTCGGCCCAGTCCTGAGCATCGGTGCCCCCCGCCCCGGCGTTGACCGCCAGGATGGCCGAACGGTGGTCGTCGGGCTCGCCCAGCAGGCGCTTGGCCTCCAAGCCGGCCACTCCGTTTTCCAACGCCTCCAGGCTTTGGGCCACCTCCTTGGCCGTGGCCTTGTCCTGCTCTTCCTGGCTCAACTCCAAGAGCACCCCGGCGTCCTCGGCCTGTTGACTTAGCGTGGCCAGGGACTCCAAGCCGTCGGCCAAGCCGGAGCGCTCCTGCATCACCTCCTTGGCCGCGTCCTGATCGTCCCAAAACCCTTCCCTGGCCATGAGCTTGTCCAACTCGGCCAGGCGGGCCTGCTTGCCGGCAGGGTCAAAGATACTCCCGAAGCAGGTTGAGGCGTTCAGTCAATTCGTCCAGTTTTTCCTTGATCTCCTCGTACATGGCTATGCCTCTCGTTTTTCCGTGCGCCACAGGGCCCAGAGCAGCAGGAGCAAAACCGCCCCCAAGGCGGTCGGACCTACTATTTCGCCGTGGCGCAGGTAAAAAGTGTCTTGGTTCATCAGCGGCAGCCGGGCGCTGGCCACCGCCGGCTTGAAAAGCCCGGTGGCCTGCACCACCCGGCCGCTGGGCATCACAAAACCGGAGATGCCGGTATTGGCCGCCCGGGCGCAGGCCAGGCGGTTCTCCACCGCTCTGAAACGCAAGTGGGCCATATGCTGATAGGGCGCGCTGGTGCGCCCGAACCAGGCGTCGTTGGTCTGGTTCACCAACAGCCTGGCCCCGGCCCGGCGCATGTCCCGAGCCAGTTCGGGAAAGATCGACTCATAGCAGATCAGGGGCCCCACCGCCACCGATCCGGCGTGGAGCGCCTTGCCCTGTTGCCCCACGGCGAAGTCCACGCCGATCTGGGCCACGGCCCGCACGAAAAACAATAGCTGGCTCCAGGGCACGTACTCGCCAAAGGGCACCAGATGCACCTTGTCATAAAAACCGGCGGCCGTGCCGTCGGGGCCCACCATCCACGACCGGTTGGTCACCTTGAGCCTGCCTTCGCGCTCCACCGCCCCCAGCGAGCCCAGCATGATGTAGGCGTCAAGCTCACGGGCCAGGTTCAACACCGGCAGGCTGGGCCGGGCGTCGCGCATGAAATAAAAGGGCGCGGCCGATTCGGGCCAGACCACCAGCCAGGGCCGCTGGGGCACTTTGGCCGCCTCGCGGCGGGTGGCCTTTACGTGGCGCTCCACCACCACCGGGCGCAGGGCCTTTTGCCACAGCATGGGCAGGGAAACATCGCCTTGCACCACGCTCACCGCCATGTTGGGCGCATCCTTGGCGGCGGCCTCCACCTGCTCCAGGCGGCCCGCTCCCCACCACCAGCCGCCGGCCACCAACGCCACGCCCAAGACCAGGGCCGCCCCCCGCCGCCACCAGGGAGCCGCGCGGTAGGGGGTGCGCACCGCCTCGGCCACCAAGGCGTTCACCAGCACCAGCAGCAGCGAAAGGCCGCTGGTGCTCCACAGTTCGGCGCTCTGCATCAGGGGCAGACTACCGTCCAGGCCCATGGCCAAGGGCAGCCAGGGCACCCCGGTGAAGGCGAATGAGCGCACCCACTCCAGCCCGGCCCAGGCCAGGGGAGCAATCAACAGGGGGCTGATCCCCCCCCGGCTCCCCAGGCTGACCAGCCAGCAAAAAATGCCCAGGTATGAGCCCAGATACCATGCGAATAAAAACAGGACCAGCCCGGCCAGAACCCAGTTCAGGCCGCCGTAGATGGTCATGACCACCAGGATCCAATACATGAGCCCGGTGAACAGGGCCAAGCCGCCCAGCCAACCGGCGATCAGGGCGCGGCGGGGGCTCAGGCGGCGAGCCAGCATGATGAAAGGGGCCACCCCCACCAGGGACAAGGGCCATAGGTCCAAGGGCGGAAAGGCCGCAGCCAGGGCCAGCCCCGCCAACACGGCGGTCAGGGCGGCGCTCCATCCGGGGCGCCAGCGGGCAAAGATGGCCACTAGGGTTCAGTCTCCGTGGGTGGGCGCGGCGGGGTGGGAAGCGTGGTGGACCTGCACCTGGGTGACGCGACGCTCGTCGGCCCCGACCACCACCATGCGCAACGGGCCGTAGGCAACCTCTTCCTGGGTGCGGGGGACGCGCCCCAGCAGGGTGGTGACAAAGCCGCCCACCGTTTCGAAGCGCCCTTCGGGCAGTTCCTCGGGTAGGTCCATGCCCAGGTGCTCGGCCAGCTTCTCCACCTCCAGGCGGCCATCCACCAACAACGACCCGTCGGCCTGCTCCATTATCTGGGACTCGTCCTGGTCGTATTCGTCGATGATCTCGCCCACGATCTCTTCCAGCACGTCCTCGATGGTCACGATGCCGGCGGTGCCGCCATATTCGTCCACCACGATGGCCAGATGCACCCGTTTGCGCTTGAAGTCGCTGAACAGTTGATCCACCGGTTTGGACTGGGGCACGAAAAAGGGCGGGCGGCTTATCTTGGCCAGGCCGACCTCTTGGCCGACCCTTCCCCAATGGGGCAGCAGGTCCTTGGCGTGGACCACCCCGATGATGTGGTCCAGGTCTTCGCCGGTGATGGGCAGGCGCGAGTGACCAGAGTCCACGATTAACCGCACCACCTCTTCCAGGCTGGCCGTGCCCGGCACAGTGGCCATCTCGGTGCGCGGCACCATGATCTGGCCGGTGGTGGTTTCGTCCAAGTCCAGCACCGCCTCGATCATGCGCCCTTCGTTGGCGGTTATAAGCCCCTTGGCCTCGCCTTGGTCAACCAGCCCGTGAATCTCGCGCTCCAGCTCCTCGGAGGTGTTGGCGGGTTTTACGCCCAGGGCCTGCCTAATTCGCTGGAGAAAACCTCGTCGCGGCTCGGGTTCCACCTTTTTACCATCCAGACAAAAATGCCGTCGTTAACTCACAAGGGGTCGGGGTAAATTTATCGCATCGCGCACTATGGGGTCAAAAAAATTTCCTGCCCCGCCAACAGGGCATTGGGAGCGCTGGGCAACAGGCCCACCCCACGCCCCCGGGCCAGAAGCTCCTCCACCGCGGCCAGCCCCTGGGAGCCCAGATCGCGGCTGAAGTCATTCACGTACAGCCCGATGTGGCTGGCCACCACCTGGGGCTCAAGCTCTTGGGCGTGGGCCAGCACGAACTCTTGCGAGGCCAGGGTGTGGGCCTGGGCATGGGCCACGCTGGCCGCCAAAATTTCTTCCAGCCGGTGGGCGGCCTCGGGCCCAAGGTCACGGCGGGCGGCTATGCACCCCAGGGGAATGGGCAGGCCGCTGGTCTGCTCCCACCAGGCCCCCAAATCCACTGGCGCGGCCAAGCCGTGGCCGCCGTAGGTGAAGCGCCCCTCGTGAATAATCAAACCCGCCTCGAACTCGCCCCGGGCCACGGCGGGCATGATCTGATCGAAGACCATGGCCCGGGCCTGGGGCGCCTGGCCCAGATAAAGACTGAGCAGCAAAAAGGCGGTGGTGTTGAATCCGGGCACGGCCACGGTTACCGAGTCAAGGCGCTCCAGGTCGAAACCCGGGCGGCACACCACCAGGGGGCCGCAACCCCTGCCCAGGGCGGCCCCGGCTCTCAGCAGGCCGTAGCGGTCCAAACAGCGGCCCAGGGCGGGAAAACTGAGCTTGGTCAGCTCCAACTCACCGGCCAGGGCCCGGCGGTTCAACTCTTCCACGTCGGCCATCTCCGGCCGCAGCCGCCACCCCCCGGTGTCCACCAGGCCATGGGTGGCCGCGTAAAAGGCGAAGGTGTCGTTGGGGCACGGCGAAAAGCCGAAGCCGATCTCCCTGACGCTCACGAGGCTTGCTCCAAGGTCAAAAGGACGCGCTCGGCCGCCTCGGCCCCGGCGGCCACATCCAGCTCCCGCAGGCCAGCGGGGTTGCTCACCCCCCGGATGGCCGCGAAAGGCTTGGCGTACCAGCGGGCCACCAGGCCCACCGCCGCGCCCTCCATCTCCTCCATGATGACTCCCCAGCGCCGGGCCGAAGCCTCGGCGGTCCGGGGGTCGCCGCTGATGCGCCCCACGGTGGCAAAGGCCCCCCGCGCCAATCCGGGGTTGGCCCGGATAATGAGTTCGTTCAGGCCCGGGTCGCAGGCGATGCGGTTGTAGACCGGCTCGCCGGATTTACGCCCGGCCAGGGCTATGTCCACCTCGTCCAGGCCTTGCAGGCGCGCCTCGGTTTGGACACCCATGTCGGCCAGCACCACCTCGGTGGCCAGGGCGGCCCCACCCATAGGCAGGCCGCTATGGGCGTAGGCTCCGGCGCAGCCCAGGTTGAACACCGCCTCGATGGCGGGCTCGGCCTCCAGGGCGGCGGTGGTTGCCTGGGCCGCGTTCACCGCCCCGATGCCGGTGAGCACCAAGAGCAGTTCATGCCCGGCCAGGGAACCGCGCCAAGTCCGCCGCCGGCCCAAATCGGCGGCTGGGCTCAAGCGGGCGGTGAGCAGCCTGGCCTCGGGGGGCATGGCTATGGTCGCCAGCCACAATCCCATCAGCGGGTCCCCATGCCCTGGCGCAGGGTGTCCACCAGCCCGGCGGCCAATTGGGCCGCCCGCCGGGGGTCGGCGTCCTTGAGCCCCAGCCCGGTGTCCATGTGCTCCACCACCGAGGCTATCAGGAAGCGCTCCAGGGCCGCATCCACCACCAAGGCGGTCATCTCCAGGTCCAGGTCGGGCCGCAGTTGGCCGGCGGCCACTCCGTCGGCCAAGAGATCCATGATGTAATCATGGCTGAAAAGGCGGATGGACGCCAGCAGGCGGCCCCGGAAAGGCACATCGCCCTCGAACATCACCCGGAGATAAAACTGAAACAGGCGGGGATTGGCCGCGATCATCTCCTGGCCGGCCAAGAGGCTTCGCTCCAGGCGAGTGAAGACGTCCTGGTCCCGGGTGTCTTCGCGCACCCGCCGCAAATGGCGCTTCACCCGCTCCACCGCGAAGTCGAACACCTGGGAGAACAAGCCGGGCTTGTCGCGGAAATATTGAAAGATGCTTCCCTTGGCGATGCCCAGGCGGCCCACCAGGTGGTTGAGCGAGGCCCGGGCGTAGCCCTTGGCCGCGAATTCGCTCAAGGCCTCGTCCAGGATGCGGTCCTGCTTGTCGGGGGGCAGGTTGTTGAAGGTGCTGGAGGGGGGCATGGGCGCCTAGCCCTGGGCGGCCAGCAGGGAATCCAGCACCGCGTTGATGAATCCAGGTGAGTCCTCGGCGCCGTAGCGCTTGGCCAGTTCCACCGCTTCGTTGATGGCGACCTTGGGGGGCACCGCGCCGTGGCTGAAGAGCATCTCGAAACAGGCCAGACGCAGGATGTTGCGGTCCACCTGGGACATGCGCTCCACCCGCCAACGGCGGCTGGCCTCGGCCAGGGCCTGGTCTATCTCGCCGGCGTGTCCGGCGATGCCGTTGACCAGCTCCTGGGCATAGACCCACAGCCGCTCAGGCGCGGCGAAGTTGTCCGCGAAGCTGGCCAGGGCCTCCGGGGCGGTGGCGTCGCCGTGCTCCATTTGATAGAGCACCTTGAGGGCCAGCTCTCGGCTTTTACGGCGTTCACCCACTTTCGGCGAGGCCTAAAGGTTCTTCAGCAGGTCGACCATTTCCATGGCGGCCATGGCGGCGTCGGACCCTTTGTTGCCGGCCTTGGTGCCGGCCCGTTCGATCGCCTGCTCGATGCTGTCGGTGGTGAGCACCCCGAAGATCACCGGCACGCCGGTTTCCAGGCCCGCCTGGGCCACGCCCTTGGAAACCTCGGCGGCCACGTAGTCGAAATGGCTGGTGGCGCCCCGGATCACCGCCCCCAGGGTGATGACCGCGTCGTACTTGCCGCTGGCGGCCACCTTGCGGGCCACCAAGGGGATTTCAAAGGAGCCGGGCACCCACACCACGGCCAGGTTCTGGTCCGCCGCGCCGTGGCGCTTGAGCGTGTCCAGGGCCCCCTCCACCAACTTGGAGGTGATGAAGTCGTTGAAGCGGCCGGCCACCAGGGCAAACCGCATCCCCTTGGCGTTAAGAGTTCCCTCGATTACCTTGGCCATGTCACCCCCTATCGACCGCTACGGCGGCCTGGCTAAGCAGATGCCCCATTTTGGTGCACTTGGTGCGCAGATAGGCCTCGTTGTCGGCGCAGGCGGGTATTTCCAAGGGCACCCGCTCCACCATCGAGAGCCCGTAGCCCTCCAGGCCCACCATCTTCTTGGGGTTGTTGGTCATCAGGCGCATTTGGCGAATCCCCAAGTCGACCAGAATCTGGGCCCCGATGCCATAATCCCGCAGGTCCGCCGGGAAGCCCAGGGCCTCGTTGGCCTCCACGGTGTCGGCTCCCTGATCTTGCAACTCGTAGGCCTTGAGCTTGTTGACCAGGCCGATGCCCCGGCCCTCCTGGCTCATATACAAAAGCACCCCGCTGCCCTCGGCGTCAATCTTCTTGAGGGCCTCGGCCAGTTGGTCGCCGCAGTCGCAGCGGCGTGAGTGGAACACGTCGCCGGTGAGACACTGGGAGTGCACCCGCACCAGCACCGGTTTCTCGGGATCGATCTCGCCCTTGACCAGGGCCACGTGTTCCAGGTTGTCCACCTCGTTGGTGTAGCCCATTGCGGTGAACTCGCCGAATTCGGTTGGCAGGCGCACCTGGGCCTGGCGACGCACAAAGGACTCATTGCGCATGCGGTAGGAGATGAGATCGGCCACGGTGACGATCTTCAGCCCGTGCTCGGCCGCGAACACCTCCAGGTCGGGCATGCGGGCCATGGTGCCGTCGTCCTTCATGATCTCGCAGATCACCCCGGCCGGGGTAAGTCCGGCCAGGCGGGCCAGGTCCACCGATCCCTCGGTCTGGCCGGTGCGCACCAAAACGCCGCCCGGGCGGGCCCGCAAGGGGAAAACGTGCCCGGGGCTAACCAGGTCGCCCGGGCCGGAGTCGGGGTCCACCGCCGTGCGGATGGTGTGGGCACGGTCGTGGGCGCTGATGCCGGTGGTAACCCCCTTGCGCGCCTCGATCGAGATGGTGAAGGCGGTCTCAAAGGGCGACTTGTTGTCGCGCACCATGGGGGTCAGTCCCAGGCGATCCACCTGGTTGGGTATGAGGCTGAGGCAAATGAGACCGCGGCCGTGCTTGGCCATGAAGTTGATGGCCTCGGGGGTCACCAACTCGGCGGCCATGGTCAGGTCACCCTCGTTTTCACGGTCTTCGTCATCCACCAGGATGACTATTTTGCCGTTGCGGATATCTTCAATGGCCTCGGCTATGCTGGCCACGGGCATGATGTTTTCTCTCCGGCCGCCGCCTTGTCCAAACGGGCCAGGCTCCGGCGGCGGCGCAGGCTAGGCCCTATAGGTTTAGCTCGAACTTCTGTTCGGTTATTTCGTTGCCCCACTGGTTCACCCTGTGCTCCTCGGCCAGGGTGAAGCCAGCCTCTTCATACAAATTCCGCGCCGCGTCCAGCCCGGCGAAGGTCCACAGGAAAACCCTGCGGTGCCCCGCGCTTCGGGCGAAATCCAGGCAGCGGGCGATCAGCTCCCGCCCCAGGCCCCGGCCCTGCCAAGCCGGCTCCACGATGAACCAACGCAGGCGGGTGCCCTCCTCGAAGGCGCTGTCCAAGGCCACGCTGCCGGCGAAGCCGGCGGGCCCCCGGGCGGCCAGGAACAAATCGCGGGCCGGCTCGGCCCGCTGTAAAAACTCGGCCAACTCGCGGCTCACCTGGGCTTCAAAGGAAAGGTCGAAGCCCCAGTGCCGGGCGTAATAAGTGGCGTGCAGGCGGGTGACCTCGCCGATCACCCCAGGGTAGTAGCCTACTAACTCCGCCCCCTGCATCGCGCGCTTTCTCCGCCGTCCAAGCCCCGGTTACCAGCCCATTCGCTTCAAGTCCGCCGCGCTCAACCCCTTGGAGGGCCCGGGATCGGCCTCATCGCGATTAAGCAGCCTTGCCACATACTTGCCGATGAGGTCGGTCTCAATATTAACAGAATCGCCTTGCTTGGCAAGATGAAGGGTGGTGGCGTCCATGGTGTGGGGGATGATGTTGAGCCCAAAGCTCTCGGGCCCCACCCAATTCACGGTGAGGCTGATGCCGTTCAGGGCCACCGATCCCTTCTCCACCACATAGCGCAGCTGCTCGGCGGGCAGGCCCACCTCCAGGCGGGTGGAGCCGCCAACCTGCTCCAACTTGCGCAACAGACCCACGCAGTCCACATGCCCGGTGACCAGGTGCCCCCCCAGGCGGTCGCCCAACTGCATGGCCCGCTCCAGGTTCACCAGGTCGCCGGGACGCAGGCGCCCCAGGGTGGTGCGGTCCAGGGTTTCGGCCGAGACGTCCACGGTGAAGCCATCGCTACCAGCGCGGGTGACCGTAAGGCAGGCCCCGTTTACCGCTATGGACTCGCCCAGCACCGTCTGCCCCGCGGGCCAGGGCGCGGAGATGGCGAGCACGCTGTCAGGGCCCTTGGGGGTGATGCGCCCCACCCGTCCCGGGCCTTCCACCAGTCCGGTGAACATAACCGCTTACTCTCTTGCCCGGCGCATGCCGCCTAGCCCTTGCGGGGCTGCCACAGTCCGAACACCGCGCCCTGGGGATCGTGGACCACCGCGAACCAGCCCATGCCGGGAATGGAAGTCTTGTGCTTGAGAATGCGGCCGCCCAAACGTTCCACCTTGTCGCACACCGAGGAGAGGTCCTTGACCTCCACGTAGGGGGTCCAGGCAGTGGGGGTGCGCGTGCTGGGTTTGCCCATCATGCCGCCCTGGGCGTCGCCGCCGGTTTTCACGAAATCGTAAGGTATGGAGGACTCCGCAAAGGGTTCCAGCTTCCAGTCGAAAATCTCGCTGTAGAACTCCTTGGCCTCTTCCAAATTGTCGGTGGTCAACTCCACCCAACGGAAGGGATTGGCCATCTCATATCTCCTTGGCAAAGATTTATTTCGGCCTCTTATGCCTACCGTATGGTTTCGGACCAAAGCATAACATCATCGCCGAAGCGCCGCACCACCGGGCGGCGGAGTCGCCAGGCCTGGTCCATGCGCTCCAGGCCCGGGCCGCCCACCATGGAAGGGGCCCGGGCTCCGCCCACCAGCTTGGGCGCGAAGAAATACATCACCTCGTCCACCAGCCCGTCACTGAGCAGGGACCAAGCCAGGCCCGCCCCGCCCTCGGCCAGGATGCTGCTGACTCCCCTGGACCCCAGTTCCGCCAGCAAGGCGGCCAAGTCCACCCTGCCCTCGGGGCCGGCGGGCAGGCGCAGCACCTGGGCCCCGGCTTGGTCAAGGCGTTGGGCCTGGGCCTCGGGGGCGTCTTGCACACAAGCCACCAGGCATCCCGGCTCCTGGGAAGGGTCCAGCACCTTGGCCCCGCTGGGCAGGCGCAGATTGCTGTCCACCACCACCCGCAGGGGGTTGGGCCGGCCGGGCAGGCGGCAGGTGAGCTGGGGGTCGTCGGCCAGGGCGGTGCCCGCGCCCACCATAATGGCGTCCACCCACCCCCTTAGGCGGTGCACGAAGCGCCGGCTGGCCGGGCCGGTGATCCACCGGCTGTGTCCCGTGGCCGTGGCGGTCTTGCCGTCCAGGGTGGCCGCAGTCTTCAAGATGACGTGGGGGCGCCCGGTGGTGACGTGGGTGATAAAGAAGCGGTGCTCCCACTCGCATGCCTGGCCCAACACCCCGGGAGTTACCGCCAGGCCCTTCCCGGCCAGGTAGGCCCCTCCTCCCCCGGCCACCCGGGGGTTGGGGTCGGAGGCCCCGTAGACCACACGCTCGATGCCCGCGGCCAGCACCGCCTGGGTGCAGGGCGGGGTGCGCCCATCGTGGTGGCAGGGCTCCAGGGTTACGTAGATGGCGGCCCCCCGGGCCAGGGGCCCGGCCTGGCGCAGGGCATGCACCTCGGCATGGAGTTCTCCGGCCTTGGCGTGCCAACCTTGGCCCACCACCAGGCCGCCGGCCACCACCACCGCGCCCACCGCCGGATTGGGGGAGCTGGTCCCCAGGCCCCGCCTGGTCAGGGCCAGGGCCCGCCGCATGAAATGCCGGTCTTGGGGTTCTTCGGGGCTGATAGGCATAAGACGCCCGGTTAGCCTGGATGTTTCATGAAGGCTACTGTTGTTCGCGCTGGGCCACCAGTTTCTTGACCTCGCGCATCAACTCGTCCACGTCGCGGAACTCCCGGTAGATGCTGGCGAAGCGCACGTAGGCCACGTCATCCAGCTCCTTGAGCTGGTTTATCACCGCCTCGCCCAGCTCGCGCACCGGGATCTCGCGCAGGTTTCGCTCCTGGAAGCTCGCCTCCAGGGAGTCCAGGAAGGCGTCCACCTTTTCGATGGACACCGGCCGCTTGTGCAGGGCCTTCAGCATGCCGGTCTTGAGCTTGGCCCGGTCGAAAACCTCGCGGCTGCCGTCCTTCTTGACTACGTAGGTCTCCATTTCCTCCACCCGCTCATAGGTGGTGAAACGCTGGTCGCAGTCCAAACACTGGCGGCGGCGGCGGATCACCGAAGCATCCTTGCTCACCCTTGAATCCACCACCTTGTTGTCCAGCTTTCCGCAGAACGGGCACCTCACGAGCCTCCTCCCTTTCTCCGGCCGGGGGAGCCGTACTCCCCCTCCAAGGCGATTGGCACCACCAAGCCCATGCGTGCGGCCTGGTTCTCCTCCTCGATCCAGTCCTGGGGATCCAAGACATTAATGGCCGAATCCCTTGGCTGCACCACTACCTTCTCGATTCCCGCGTTGATTATAACCCGGCGGCACAGCAGGCAGGGCTCGGGATGCTCGGTGGGCTTTCCATCGGCCACCTCCACCCCGGCCAGGTACAGCGTGGCTCCCAGGGTCTGGGAGCGGGAGGCATGGATCACCGCGTTCATCTCGGCATGCACCGAGCGGCAGAGTTCGTAGCGCTGTCCAGAGGGGATGTTCAGCTCTTGACGCAGGCAGCGGCCCAGGTCCACGCAGTTGGCCACGCCCCGGGGCGCGCCGGCGTAGCCGGTGGCGACTATCTGGTCGTCCTTGACGATCACCGCCCCGTATTGCCGGCGCAGGCAGGTGCCCCGCCGGCTGACCTCGCGGGCGATCTCCAGATAGTAGGCGTCTTTGCTAGGTCTTGCTTTCAACTAAAGCGGCCTCCTGGGGACAAAGCGCTCCGGCCCCGGCCGCCACTGCTGGCCCATCAACCAATGCTATGGCTGATAGGTCTTGAACAGGACGCTGGCGTTGGTGCCGCCGAAGCCGAAAGAGTTGCTCATTACGATGTCAATCTTCCCCTCCCGGGCCTGGTTGGGCACATAGTCCAGGTCGCAATCGGGGTCGGGGTTCTCGTAGTTGATGGTGGGCGGCATAATCTGGTCGCGCAACGCCAGGACGCTGATGGCCGCCTCCACCCCGCCGGTGGCCCCCAGCATGTGCCCCAGCATGCTCTTGGTGCTGCTTACGGCCACCTTGTAGGCGTAGTCGCCGAAAAGCTTCTTGATGGCCTTGGTTTCGGTGGCGTCGTTGAGGTCGGTGGAGGTGCCGTGGGCGTTGATGTAGTCCACGTCCTCGGGTTTGACCCCCGCGTCGTCCAGAGCCATTTTCATGCAGCGCACAAACCCCATGGCGCTGGGGTCGGGGGCGGTCATGTGGTAGGCGTCGGCGCTCAGGCCGTAGCCCACCAGTTCGGCCAATATGTTGGCCCCGCGGGCCTTGGCGAACTCCAACTCCTCCAGCACCAGCACCCCCGAGCCTTCGGACATGATGAAACCGTCGCGCTGGGCGTCAAAGGGCCGGCTGGCCCTGGCGGGCTCGTCGTTGCGGGTGCTCAAGGCCCGGGCGGCGCCAAAGCCGGCCAGGGTGGTGGGGGTGCAAACCACCTCGGCCCCGCCGCATACCATGATCTCGGCCACGCCGCGCTGGATGGCCTTCATGGCCTCGCCCACGGCATGGGTGCCGGCGGCGCAGGCGGTGCATACGCACAGGTTGGGCCCCTGCAAGTTGTGGATCATGGAGACTTCGCCCGGGGCCATGTTGCCGATGAGCTTGGGAATGAAGAAAGGACTCACCCGCTTGTAGCCTTCATGCTCGGTCATGCGGATGGTTTCTTCCAGGGTGATCAGCCCTCCCAGCCCCACCCCCAAAATGCATCCGGCCCGGGGGGCGCGCTCGGCATCCATGGTGTCGGGCAGCCCGGACATGGCCCAGGCCATGCGCGAGGCGCCGATGGCGAAATGGATGAAGGGATCCAGCCGCCGGATCTTCTTTTTGGGCACCCACTCCTCGGGGTCGAAGTCCGGCACCTCGCCGGCTATCTGGGTCTTAAAAGATGACGCGTCAAACTTGGTGATAGGCCCGATGCCGTTTTTGCCGGCCTTCAGCCCATCCCAGGTCTTTTCCACGCCGGTGCCCAAAGGGGACACCAACCCCAGCCCAGTTACCACCACCCTACGCTGCACGGTCACTCCTTAAACGCCCGGAAGCAAACCATCGCACCGCGCCTCCACCCATGCGGCCGGGCGCGGCCTAGCCCACCGACGAGCGCTATTGCTTTATCTTTTCGATGTAGTTCCACGCGTCCTGGACCGTCTTGATCTTTTCGGCGTCCTCGTCGGCGATGGACACGTCGAAGGCCTCTTCCATGGCCATGATCATTTCCACCAGGTCCAGGGAATCGGCGCCCAGGTCGTCGACGAAGGAAGCCTCGGGCACCACGTCCTCGGAGGCCACGGAAAGCTGTTCGCAGATGATCTCTTTAACTTTAGTTTTGATATCGTCCATGGAAATCTCTCTCCCGAATTTTACCCGGGCCCTGTGGCCCGTGGTGACATGTTCGTCTTAATTACCGCGATCAGCACGGTGTCCTTATATATTCACCCGCCCAACAGGCGGTCCTTACATGTACAGCCCGCCGCTGATGGACAAAACCTGGCCGGTCAGGTAGCGGGCGGCATCCGAACACAAGAAAGCCACCACATCGGCCACATCCTCGGGCTGGCCCGGCCTGCCCATGGGGATCATGCCTTTCATGGCCTCGGCGACCTTCTCGGGAATGGTCTTGGTCATCTCCGTCTCGATGAAGCCCGGGGCCACCGCGTTTACCCGCACGCCCCGGGAAGCCAACTCCTTGGCCGCGGTCTTGGTCAAGGCGATCAGCCCGGCTTTGGAGGCCGCGTAGTTGGCCTGGCCCGGGTTGCCGATCTGGCCGGCGATGCTGGCAATGCTCACGATGGAACCGGCGCGCTGTTTCATCATCAACTTAGCCGCCGCCTGGAGGCAGTAGAAGGCGCCCACCAGGTTCACCTGCAAGACCTTGTTGAACTGATCGGCGCTCATGCGCACCAACAAGGTGTCCATGGTAATGCCGGCGTTGTTGATCAGGTTGTCCACCCGGCCCTGGGCCTCCATGGCCTGGCCCACCCAGAGGTTAACCTGCTCCTGGTCGCTGATGTCGAACTTTTGGCCGAAGGCGGCAACCCCCGCCTGCCCCAGCAGGCCGATGGTTTCTTCAGCCGCCGATTCGTCGGGGTCGAAGTGGTTGAAGTAGACCACGTCTCCCTCGGAGGCCAAGGCCAGGCAGATAGCCCGGCCTATGCCACGCGAACCGCCGGTAATCAGATGAACCTTGTTTTGCTCGCCCACCCTAACACCTTTCCCGAGGGCCGGGGCCCCTGTCAAGCTGGTTTGGCCGAACCGGGGCCTAGCCCTGGCCGCGCAACGTTTTAAGGCGGTTCAGCATGGCTGGAGCCACCTCAAATAAGTCTCCTACTATACCATAATGAGCCACGTCGAATATGGGCGCGTTGGGGTCGTTGTTCACCGCCACGATGTTGTCCGAACCCTGCATACCCACCAGATGCTGCACCGCCCCGCTCACTCCCAAGGCTATATAAAGCTTGGGGGCCACGGTGCGGCCGGTCTGGCCCACTTGGTGGGCGTGGCCGATCCACTCGGAGTCCACCGCTCCACGGGTGGCTCCCACCACTCCGCCCAGGGCGGTGGCCAACTGGCGCACCAGGTCAAAGCCCTCGGGGCCGCCCAGGCCGCGCCCGCCGGTGACCACCACCTCGGCGCCGGTCAGGTTGACCTGCTCGTCCAGGGCCTGGACCACCTCCAACACCTGGGTGGCCGCCCGGTCTTCCGGGGTCAGGCTCACAGCCACCAGACGGCCCTGCCGGCCGTCCTGGCGCCCGCCGCGCTTCATAACCCGGGGGCGCACCGTGGCCATCTGGGGCCGGGCGTCGGGGCAGATAATGGTGGCCATGATGTTGCCGCCAAAGGCCGGCCGGGTTTGCAGCAGCAGCCGCTTGTCCGGATCGATGGCCAGGCCGGTGCAGTCGGCGGTAAGGCCGGTGGCCGCCGCGGTGGCCACCCGGGGAATCAGGGAGCGCCCCAGGGAGGTGGCTCCGGCCAGGAACACCTCGGGCCGGTGTTCGGCGATGAGCCTGGCCAGCACGGTGCAGTAAATGTCATCGTTGAATTCGGCCAGACGGGGGTCGTCGGCCAGGTAGACTACGTCCGCCCCCAGGGCGAACAACTCGCCGGCCATGCCGTCCAGGCCATGGCCCAGGAGCACGGCCCCCACCTCCACGTCAAGTTCCCGGGCCAGGCGGCGACCTTGGCCCAACAACTCGGCCACCACTTCGGGCATTTGTCCGCCGCGCTGTTCGGCGAAGACCCACACCCCCTTGGCCTGGGCCGCGCGGCCGTCCTGGGCGCGCTCCACCTCGGGTACGGTGATGGCCTCCTCGGGGCAGGCTTCGGCGCAGGCCCCGCACAAGGTGCAGGAGTCGTTGACCTGGGCGAAATCCCCTTCAAGCTCCAAAGCCTCGAAGGGGCAGGAATCCAGGCATTGGCCGCAGCCGGTGCAAAGTTCTTTGTCGATGATCACGCCCATGGGCCTAGCTCCCCAGCATGATTACCTGGTTGTCCACCAGGGCGTCTATTACCTGGGCCCCGGTCTGCTCCGGCGGCCCCTCCAGGCGATGACGCTCCCCGCCGTGGCTGGGGGCGAAGACCTTGACCACCTGGGTGAAGCTGCCGGCCAGTCCCACCTGGCCCGCCTCCAGGCCCAACTGGGCCGCGTCTTTCATGGGTATAGCGTATTTCTTGGCCCTCATCTTGCCCTTGAGCGAAGGCGGCCTGGGCTCGCCCACCTCGCGCACCACGGTGATGAGCCCGGGCAGGGGCATCTCCACCACGTCGAAACCGTCGTCCATCTGGCGCTCCACCACCAGGCGCCGGTTCTCGATCTCGCGGAAGCCCTTCACAAAGGCCACGTGGGGCAGGCCCAGGCGCTGGGCGATGCCCGGCCCGACCTGGGCCGTGTCGCCGTCTACCGCCTGCTTGCCGCACACCACCAAATCCACCCCGCCCAGCCCCTCGATGGCCTTGGCCAGGGCGGCGGTGGTGGCCCAGGTGTCGGCCCCGGCAAAGGCCCGGTCACTCAGCAGCAGGCCCTCGTCCACGCCGTAGCCGATGGCTTCCTTGATGACCGCCTCGGCCTGGGGGGGGCCCATGGTGATGGCCACGATCTCCCCGCCGGCCTGTTCCCTGATGCGCAGGGCCGCCTCTAGTGCGAAAAGGTCAAAGGGATTGACGATGCTCTCCACCCCCTCGCGCTTGAGGGTGTGGGTTTCCGGGTCCAGTTTTACGTTGGCCGTATCTGGAACCTGTTTGATGCAAACCGCTATTTTCATCAGCCGCGCTCCCGGTTGTGCCTACTTACCGCGCCCGTACTCCTTGTTGAGCTCCTGGCCGATGACGTTGCGTTGAATCTGGTTGGTGCCCTCGTATATCTGGAGGATCTTGGCGTCGCGCATCATCTTCTCCACGGGATAGTCGCGCATGTAGCCATGGCCGCCCAGGACCTGCACCGCGTTGGTGGCGGTGCGCATGGCCATGTCCGTGGGGAAAACCTTGGCAATGGCGCTGACCTTGGAGAAATCCTTGGCCCCGCTGTCGATGTAGCGGGCGGTGGCGTATACCAGGGCCCGGGCCGCCTCGGTCTCGATGGCCATGTCGGCCAGCATGTGGGCCACGGCCTGGAAGGTGATGATGGGCTTGCCGAACTGCTTGCGCACCCGGGCGAAGGCCGCCGCCTCGTCCAGGGCTCCCTGGGCCAGGCCGACCGCCTGGGCGCCCACCCCGGGGCGGGACTTGTCCAGGGTGCGCATGGCCACCACGAAGCCCAGGCCCTGCTTGCCCAGCACCCGGTCCGCCGGGATGCGGCAGTCCTTGAAGATCAACTCGGCGGTGGCGCTGGCCCGGATGCCAAGCTTGATCTCCTTCTTGCCCACGCTGAAGCCCGGGTCGCCGGCCTCCACTATAAAGGCGGTGGCTCCCCGAGCCCCCTTGCTGCGGTCGGTGATGGCGATCACCGTATACACCCCGGCCTCGCCGCCGTTGGTGATCCACTGCTTGGAGCCGTTGAGCACGTAGGAGTCGCCGTCCTTCTTGGCCTCGGTGGCGATGCTGCCCGCGTCCGAGCCCGATGCCGACTCGGTGAGAGCGAAGGCGCAAAGCTGCTCGCCGCTGCCGATGAGGGGCAGGTATTTTTCCTTCTGCGCTTCGCTGCCGAACAAAAGAATGGGATAGGCCCCCAGGAAGGAGGCGGCGTAGCTGGTGGACACGCCGCAGCAGGCCTTGGAAAGCTCTTCCACCGCGATGCAGTTTTCCAGGCAGCCGCCGCCCAATCCGCCGTACTCTTCGGGGATGATAATCTGGAACAGGTCGGCCTGGGCCAGGGCTTTGATGATCTCGTGGGGGAACTGTTCCTTCTCGTCCAGTTCGGCCCTGACCGGCTTGATACGCTCTTCGGCGATCTGCCGGCAGAGATCCCGGATCATCTCCTGCTCTTCGGTGAAGAAGTAATCCATCTGCTATTTACTCCCCTGGTTCTGCGGCTCGGCGGCGGAGGTGCCTGCCTAGTTGTGGGCCTTGTCGCCCAGCAGCCGTCCGCGGTACTGCTCCAGGCCCTCGGCCAGATGGCGGGTCACTTCGGCGCGCACCGCGTTGGCCGCCATCTTGACCGCCGTGGCGATGGCCTTGGGCGAGGAGGCGCCATGGGCGATGAGGCCCACCCCGTTGATACCCAGCAGGGGCGCGCCTCCATAGTTGGCATAGTCCAGCCGGCTGGCCACGTCGCGGAATTGATCCCTGAGCAACAGGCCGCCCAGGCGGGCCTTGATGCTGTGGGCCATGTATTCCCGGAAGAAATACTCGAACGTGTCGGCGAAACCCTCCACCAGCTTGATGCAGACGTTGCCCACGAATCCGTCGCAGACGATGACCTGGGTCTCGCCCACGAACATATCGCGCCCTTCCACGTTGCCGATGAAGTTCAGCCCGCTGCTTTTGAGGTGCTCGGCCGCCTGTTTGACCGCGGTGTTGCCCTTGCCCGGCTCCTCGCCGATGGACAGCAGCCCCACCTTGGGGTTGGTGAGCCCCATCACCCTTTCGGCGTACACGGACCCCATGTAGCCGAACTGCAAGAGCATCAGGGCGGTGCAGTCCACGTTGGCGCCCACATCGATGAGCAATGTGGGGCCCCTTAGGGCCGGGAAGGCCGAGGCCAGCCCCGGGCGGTCCACCTCGGCCAGGCGGCCCATGATCACCGTGCCCAGGGCCATGGTGGCCCCGGAGTTGCCCGCGCTCACCACCGCGTCGGCCTCGCCCGCCTTGTGCAGGTCGTAGCACACCCTGATGCTGGAGTCGGGTATGCGCCGCAGGGCGATGCTGGGAGACTCGTCCATGGCCACCACCTGGGAGGCCGGATGGAGTCTCAGGCGGGGCGAGGAAGCCCCCTCCGCCGCCAACAGAGGCTCCAGGACCTGGGGCTGGCCCACCAGGATTATCTCCACATCGGGCGGCGTCTCGGCCAGGGCCCGCAGGGCTCCCTTGACCACCGCCTCGGGGGCCTTATCGCCTCCCATGCCGTCCAGGGCTATGCGCATGGAGTTGCTTGCCTACTCCTCGGCCTTGAGGGCCTGGCGGCCCTTGTAGGTGCCGCAGGAGGGGCATACCCGGTGAGGCATCTTGGCCTCGCCGCACTGGGGGCAGGCCGTTGGGTTGGGCAAGGTGATGCTGTCGTGGGAGCGGCGTTTGTTGCGCCGGGTGGTGGAATGACGTCTTTTAGGAACAGCCATTTTCTAAATCTCCACAAGAGCGGCCAAGGGCCGCGGGGTTGCCGGTGCTATTTTTTCAGCCGGGCCAGCTTGGCCCAGCGGGGGTCTGTATCGTCTCGCCGGCAGCAGGATTCACCCGGCTTTACCAGCTTGCCGCATACCGGGCAGAGGCCCGGGCAGTCCTGACTGCACAGAGGGGCCATGGGCAGGGCCAGGCCCAGTTCGTCTCTGAGAGCCTGGGCCAGGTCCACTTCACCATCTTCATAAAAAGACAGGTCCGCGTCATCCCCAGCCAATTGCACCTCGTCGCGGTCCTCCTGGCCCAGGGGGCGAAAGGCCCATTCCAACTCCCCGCGCAAACTCAGGGGCAAGGGACCCAAGCAGCGGCTGCAGGTCAAGACCAACTCCGCCGCGTACTCGCCCTCGGCCGTGACTAACTCGCCCACGCGCTCCAGTCTCAGCTCGGCCCAAGGAGCCCGCACCACCGCCTCGACCTGGGGACCCAAATCCTGGGGGCCGGCCACCGCATCGCTGAAGGAAAGCGTCATTCCTTCCGGGGGTATGTCGTTTACCGCGACCTTCATGGCCAAACACCTTGGGCCTGATGTTGACTATAGCAAACCGCCCCGGCTGTCAAGCCTCAGCCGGGGCAAAATGCTCAAGGGCTTTCAGGGGGTTCCCACTTCCGCCCAACCCCTTTAACGGGTTCGTAGTATAACACTGCCCCGTAACCTTAACAAGGTGCCCAAACTCTTAAGTGAAGAGGCATTGAGCCCCATGGCCCTTGGTGTTATACTTTGGGCAATGGCGCGGGCCCGCGGTCCGCGCCGTTGATTTAATTTTTCGCCGCCCGCCGGCGGCCGGAACCAAGGAGACAAGGTGTCGCGCTCCCTTATAAGCCGACAGGGCTACGAGAACCTGCAAGATCAATTAGTTCACATGCGCAGGGTTGAGCTTCCGGCCAACGTCAAGGCCATCGAGGAGGCGCGGGCCCACGGCGATTTGAGTGAAAACGCCGAATACCACGCAGCCAAGGAACGCAACTCAATTATAATGTCCAAGATATCCGAGTTGGAAAACCTCTTGGTCACCTCCGAGGTGGTGGACCCCCTGCCCGAACCCAGCGGCCGGGTGGTGTTCGGCTGCCGGGCCACGGTGTACGACGTGGACAGCGACGTGGAACATTCCTACCAGATAGTCGGCGCCGCGGAAAGCGACGCCAACTGCGGCCGCATCTCCATGACCTCGCCCATCGGCCAGGCCCTGCTGGGCAAGGAGGAAGGCGACGAGGTCAAGGTGCAAACCCCAGGCGGCATTCGGATTTTAGAGGTGGTCAGCGTGGGTTGATGGGCTCGCTTCGCCTCATCGCGCCTCTTGCCTCCACATCATCGCATCAATCATGCCGCTTCCCCCTGTCCGGGGGGGAAGCGGCATGACCAGTTTAGTCCTCCAGATATTCAACACCCGCATGTTGGTGGCCCTGTTGATGGGCTTCTCCTGCGGGCTTCCCCTTTTACTCACCATCAGCCTATTGCAGGCCTGGATGCGCGAGCAGGGGGTGGATTTGGCCACCATCGGGCTCATGGCCCTGGTGGGCCTGCCCTACACTCTCAAGTTCTTGTGGGCCCCCTTGCTGGACCGCTACACCCTGCCCTTTTTGGGACGGCGGCGGGGATGGCTTCTGGTGGCCCAACTCTGCCTGATTGGAGCCATCGTGGGGTTGGGCTTCACCCAGCCGGCCCAGCAGCCCACCCTGGTGGCCTTCATGGCCCTACTGGTCGCCTTTTTTAGCGCCAGCCAAGACATCGTGGTGGACGCCTACCGCCGGGAAGACCTGAGCGACGAACAACTGGGGCTGGGATCGTCGCTGTACGTCAACGGCTACCGGGTGGGCATGCTCTTGGCCAGCGGCGGCGGCATGATCCTGGCCGATCACATCAGCTTCGCCCTGGTATACGCGATCATGGCCGCGTGCATGTTGGTGGGTGTGCTCACCACCCTGCTATGCCGCGAGCCGCCCAATCCCAGGGGCGCTCCCCGCAGCCTGAAGGAAGCGGTGGTGGAGCCCTTTGTGGAATATTTCCAGCGCTCCGGGGCCTTGGGCCTGCTGGCCTTCGTCTTGCTTTACAAAATCGGCGACTCCATGGCCTCCACCATGGCCATCCCCTTCTACCTGGACATCGGTTTCAGCAAGACCGAGATAGGGGCGGTGGTAAAGCTGTTCGGTTTCTGGGCCACCCTGGGCGGCGGCCTCTTGGGGGGCATCACCATCCTCAAATTGGGCATCCGCCGCTGTCTGTGGATATTTGGAATCTTGCAGGCCATGAGCACCGCCGGCTTCGCGGTGCTGGCCTACCTGGGCCACCACATCGGGGGCCTGGCCGCGGTCATCGCCTTTGAAAACCTCACCTCGGGCATGGGCACCGCCGCCTTTTTGGCCTTCATGGCCAGCCTCACCGACCGGCGCTTCACCGCCACCCAATACGCCCTGCTCTCCAGCCTCATCGGCATACCCCGGGTCTTGGCCAGCGCCCCCACCGGCTGGATGGCCCAAGTTATGGGTTGGCCCAGCTTTTTCATTTTTTGCACCCTGGCGGCCATACCCGGGCTGATTTTGCTCCTGCGCTACGCCCCGCCCCAGCGCCCCGCCGAACCGGGAATCTGAGTTTTCACGTCTTGCAAGGGGCCGCCCATACCCGGTTCTTGCGCCCACGTCACTTGACCTTGCCCCCCCGCCACCGGCCTGTTATGCTTTCAGTGTCGAGAATCGTTAACTTAGCCCACCCCCAGCGAGGAGCAACCATGCCCATGGACTGGACCCCCCCACCGCGGGGGACCGGCCGGGAACCAGACCTGAACAAGGTCTTCAGCGATTTCAAAAACAAAATGCCGAGTTTTAAAAAGGTAAAGGGCATTTGGGTGGTGGTGCTCATAGTAGCCGCCATCATCCTGGGCTCCACCGCCTACTACACGGTAGGGCCGGAGGAGAACGGCATTATCCTGCGCTTCGGCCTCTTTGTGCGCGAGTCCGGACCGGGATTGCATTTCAAACTGCCCTTTGGCATCGAACAGGCCATCAATGTAAAGACCGGCCGTGTTTTCAAGGAGGAGTTCGGCTTCCGGGGCATCAGCCCGGGCATCAAAAGCCGCTTCACCGAAAAGGGATACTCCGATGAGTCCCTCATGCTCACCGGCGACCTCAACGTTATCGAAGTCAAGTGGATCGTGCAGTACAAGATCCGCGATCCCAGACTCTGGCTGTTCGCGGTGCGCGACCCCGTGGCGGCCATCCGCGACCTTTCCGAATCGGTGATGCGTCAGATCGTGGGCAACCGCCTGAGCGACCAGGTGCTCACCCTGCAGCGGGTGGAGATCGCGGCCAAGGCCCAGAAGGAGCTGCAAACCCTGCTGGACAGCTACAAGACCGGCGTGCAGATCGTCACGGTCAAGCTGCAGGACGTCAACCCGCCCCCGCCGGTGCAGCCGGCCTTTAACGAGGTCAACGAGGCCCGCCAGCAGAAGGAGCGCATGATCAACGAGGCCCAGGAGGCCTACAACCGGGAGATTCCCAAGGCATTGGGCGAGGCCTCCCGGGTGGTCACCGAAGCCGAGGGCTACGCCACCGAAAAGGTGAACCGGGCCCAGGGCGAGGCCAAGCGTTTCGAGGACGTCTTGGCCAGCTACCTCACCGCCAAGGACGTCACCCGCCGCCGTTTGTACCTGGAGGCCATGCAGCGCATGATCAAGAACGCCGAAAAGATCTATGTGGTGGACGAACAGGTGCGCGGGGTGTTGCCTCTGTTGAACCTCAGCCCAGGCGCCGCCAAGGCCGCGGGCAAGGAGGTGAAATGATGAGCGCGGGCAAGAAAACCCTTCCCCTGCTGGTGGTGATCCTCCTGGCCGCCCTTGTGGCCTCGGGCGCCTTTTTCACGGTGCGCGAGGGTCACCAGGCCATCGTCACCCAGTTCGGCAAGCCGGTGGGCGGTCCCTACAAGCAAGCCGGCCTGTACTTCAAGATCCCCATGATCCAAGAGGTGCATACCTTTGAGGAGCGCCTGCTCAAGTGGGACGGCTCCCCCAACCAAATCCCCACCCGGGACAAAAAATACATCTGGGTGGACACCACCGCCCGTTGGCGCATCACCGACCCCTTGCGCTTTTTGCAGACCGTGGCCAGCGAGCGTGGCGCCTTGAGCCGCCTGGACGACATCATCGACTCGGTGGTGCGCGACCAGGTCAGCTCCAACCTGCTGGTGGAATTGGTGCGTTCCAGCGACTGGAAGCCGGTTACCGTCCTGCAGCGCGATGAGAAATACATGCCCGCCTCCGCTCCCGGAAGCGGTGAGGACGACCAGACCCGCATCGACACCGCGGTCAAGATCGGCCGCAAGACCATCACCCGGGCCATGCTGGCCGAGGCGGCCAAACTGGCCCCCCAATACGGCATCCAGGTGGTGGACATCGAGATCAAGCGCATCAACTACGTAGAGAGCGTGCAGCGCCAGGTGTTCGAGCGCATGATTTCCGAGCGCAAGCGCATCGCCAGCCAGTACCGCTCCGAGGGTGAGGGCGATAAACGCCGTATTCTCGGTCAGATGCAAAAAGAAATGGCTCGTATCCGCTCGGGAGCCTACAAAAAGGCCGAGGAGATCAAGGGACAGGGAGACGCCGCGGCCACGCGCATCTACGGCAAGGCCTACGGCCGCGACGCGGACTTCTACGCGTTGTTCATGACCTTGGAGGCCTACGGCAGGGCCGACTCCAGCAGAAGCCAGCTGATCCTTTCCACGGAAAGCGACTTCTACAAGTTCCTGAAGGCCCCCAAGTAGGGTCCGCTCTTGTCACCCCCGGGCCGCCGCCCACGGCGGCGGCCCGTTTTTGCCCCCTCAGGGCTCCGGCGGGGTTGCGCGCCAGGTCCCGTAGGTGTATCTAAGGGCTCGGTTAGCGTCGACGAAAGGTCCGATTAGCGCCGGATGAACCGGCGCATCCCTTGACAGGGCTTAAACTTTTGCTATAATTCACCTTCTAAAATTTTGGAGGTGCTACCACCATGTACGCAGTGATCGCCTCGGGCGGCAAGCAATATAAAGTAGAAGCCGGCCAAGTGCTCCGCCTGGAGAAACTGGCCGGTGAGGTTGGCGAAAAGATACAACTCGAGCCGGTCTTGATGATCGGCGGCGAGGGAGAGCCCACCATCGGCCAGCCCTTTGTTGACGGTAGCAGCGTCACCGCCACTATCATCGACCAGGGCAAGGCCAAAAAAGTGGTGGTGTTCAAAAAGAAGCGCCGCCAGGGTTATCAAGTCAAGAGAGGCCACCGCCAACACTACACAGCGGTGCGCATTGATGAGATTCCGGCTTAGGCCACAGCAATAAGGAGTCTGCAGCATGGCTCACAAGAAAGCGGGCGGCAGTTCCCGCAACGGGCGCGACACCGCCGGCAAACGACTGGGCATCAAGAGCGGCGAGGGCAAACTGATTCGCGCCGGCAGCATCATCGTGCGCCAGCGTGGCACAAAGATCCACCCCGGCAAGGGCGTGGGCATGGGACGGGACTACACCCTGTTCGCCGTCATCGACGGCACGGTGAAGTTCGAGCGGCTGGGCCGCGACCGCAAGCAGGTCAGCGTATACGCCTCCTAAAGAGGCTTTTGCCGGGCGGCCAAGGGCGGTGCTTCAGGGCAAGCACCCTGGCCGCCCTTGGTTTCAGACCAGCCCCGGCTCCGGGGTGTGAATCATGCGCTTCGTAGACGAGGCCATCATAGAGGTGGCGGCAGGCGACGGCGGCAACGGCTGCGTCAGTTTTTTACGCGAGCGCTTCCGGCCCTGGGGCGGCCCGGACGGCGGAAACGGCGGCCGGGGCGGCAGCGTGGTTCTTCAGGCCACCAACCGGGTCGCCACCCTTTCCGACCACAGCTATCTCCGGCATTTCAGGGCCCCGCGGGGCGGTCACGGCCAGGGCGCCAACAAAAACGGCCGGGCCGGCGAGGACAAGCTCGTGCTGGTGCCCGTGGGCACCGAGGTCTACGACGATGAAACCGGCGAGTTGGTGGCCGACCTCACCACCGACGGCGAGGTGGTGGTGGTGGCCCAGGGAGGCCGTGGGGGCAAGGGCAACGCCCATTTCGCCACCAGCACCAACCAGGCCCCGCGCATGGCCCAGCCCGGCGAGGAGGGCCAGCGCTCCACCCTGCGCCTGGAGCTTAAGCTCCTGGCCGAGGTGGGGCTGGTGGGCCTGCCCAACGCCGGCAAATCCAGCCTCATCACCGCGGCCAGCGCGGCCCGGCCCAAGGTGGCCGATTATCCCTTTACCACCCTCACTCCCAACCTGGGAGTGGTACAGTTGGAGAACCGGCCCCCCTTCACCATGGCCGACGTGCCCGGCCTGGTGGCCGGTGCGCACCAGGGGGCCGGGTTGGGCTTGAAGTTCCTCAAGCACGTGGAGCGCACCCGCTTGTTCCTCTATGTGGTGGATATGAGCGGGGAGGACCCGGCGGGGGACCTGTGGACCGTGCGCGAGGAGCTTTTGGCCTACGATGCCGCCCTGGCCCGGCGCGGGGCCATGGTCGCGGCCAACAAGATGGACCTGCCCCAGTCCCGGGAGAATTTGGCCGCCTTCACTCAGGCGGCCGGGGAGCTGGGCTTGGAGGTGTGGCCGGTGAGCGCCCTGAACGGGCAAGGGGTGGCCGAGCTACTGGAGACCCTGGCCGACCGGCTGGGGCAAGCCCAGGTAGAGGATGAAGGTGAACAGGGCTGAGATAATCCAGGCCAGCGGGCGGGTGGTGGTCAAGGTGGGCTCGGGAGTCTTGACCGGGGCCCAAGGGCTGGACACCGCCCGGGTGGCCGATTTGGCCGGGCAGATAGCCCGCCTGGGCTCCGGAGGCCGTCAGGTGGTTCTGGTTTCCTCCGGGGCCATAGCCACCGGAGCGGCTCACCTGCGTCCCGGCTTCTCGCCCTCATCGATCCCCGAGAAACAGGCCGCTGCCGCCATGGGGCAGGCCCGGCTCATGCAGGCCTATGAGGACGCCTTCGCCCCCCACGGGATCAAGGTGGCCCAGGTGCTACTCACCGGCGGCGATCTCAGGCGGCGCAAGCGCTACCTCAATGCCCGCAACACCCTGATCACCCTGCTGGGTTGGGGTGTGCTGCCCATAATCAACGAAAACGACACCGTGGCCGTGGCCGAAATAAAGCTGGGCGACAACGACAACTTGGCAGCCACCCTGACCAATTTGTTGGGGGCGGACCTGCTCATCAATTTGACCAACGTGGACGGCATCATGGACGCCGACCCCCGGGAAAACCCCCAGGCCAGACGCATTCCCCTGGTGGAGCGGGTCACCCCGGAGTTGCTGAAGGCGGCCAGCGCCCAGCCCGGAGCAGTGGGGCGCGGTGGCATCCTCAGCAAGGTCAAGGCGGCGGACAAGGCCGCCCGTTGCGGAGCCCACGCCATCGTGGCCAATGGGACCAAACCAGGGATACTGGACGAGCTTCAAGGCGGGTCCGACCGGGGCACCTTGTTTTTGCCCCACGCCGAGCGTCTGACCCGCCGCAAGGCATGGATCGCCTTCGACTCCGAAGCGGTGGGCGAGTTGGTGGTGGACGAGGGCGCGGTGCGCCCCTTGTGCGAAGGAGGCAAGAGCCTTTTGGCCGCGGGCATCCGCCAGGTGCGGGGCGAGTTCTTGGGTGGGGCCGCTGTGCGGGTGGTGGGCCCGGGCGAGGCGGTCATCGGCATGGGCCTGACCAACTATTCCTCCGACGAGTTGGCGATTATAAAGGGCCTGCGCTCCCAGGAAATTGAGAGCCGCTTGGGGTACAAGGACTATGACGAGGTGATCCACCGTGACAATTTGGTGGTGTTCGCCCTGGAGGACGAGGAGAGCGTGGCATGTCTGTTGAGCAGCTAGTCAAGGATATTTGCCAGGAGGCCCGCCGGGCCGCCCGGCGCCTGGCCGTCCTGCCCACCGGGGTGAAGAATCAGACCCTCCTGGCCCTGGCCCAGGCCCTGGAGCAAAACGCGGCCACCTTGCAGGAGGCCAACGCCAAGGACCTGGCCGCCGGGCGCGAGGCGGGAATGCCCGCCGCCATGCTCGACCGCCTGACCCTTTCGGACAAAGTGATCGCCTCCATGGCCCAAGGGCTCAGGGAAGTAGCAGCCCTGCCCGATCCGGTGGGCGAGGTCACCGGCATGGCCCGCCGGCCCAACGGCCTTTTGGTGGGGCGCCAACGCATCCCCTTGGGGGTCATCGGCTTCATATACGAATCGCGGCCCAACGTGACCGTTGACGCGGCGGGGCTGTGCCTAAAGTCCGGCAACGCGGTGGTGCTCAAGGGCGGCAAGGAAGCTCTGAACTCCAACCTGGCCCTGGCCCAAATCATCGGCCGGGTGCTGGAGGAAAACGGCGCGCCCCAGGGGGCGGTGCGGGTGATACCCACCACCGACCGGGCGGCCACCACCGCCCTCTTGAAGCAGGACGAATTGGTGGACGTGATCATCCCCCGGGGCGGGGAGAGCCTTATCCGTTTCGTGGCCAACAACAGCTCCATCCCGGTGCTCAAGCACTACAAGGGGGTGTGCCACCTCTACGTGGACCAGAGCGCTGACCACGACATGGCCGTGAACATCGCGATTAACGCCAAGTGCCAGCGGCCTGGGGTGTGCAACGCCCTGGAGACAATGCTGGTGCATGCCGCCGAGGCCGAGGAGTTCCTCCCCCGGGCAGCCCAGGCCCTCATGGACCAGGGAGTGGAGATCAGGGGCTGCCCCCGCACCTTGGCGCTGGCACCCTCCGCCACTGCGGCGGTGGAGGAAGACTGGCCCGCTGAATTTCTGGACCTGATCCTGGCGGTGAAGGTGGTGGACAGCCTCGAGGAGGCAATGGAGCACATTGCCCGCTACGGCAGCCAACACACCGAGGCCATCGTCACCAGCGACTACGCCCGTAGCCAACGCTTCATCAATGGGGTGGACTCCTCCCTGGTGCTGGTAAACGCCTCCACCCGCTTCAACGACGGAGGGGAGTTGGGCCTGGGCGCGGAGATAGGCATCAACACCAGCAAGCTGCACGCCTTCGGGCCCATGGGGCTGGCCGAGCTGACCACCACCAAGTTCATAGCCTACGGCGATGGCCAGGTGCGCCCCTAGTGGCCTCGCTGCTGGGAATCTGCGGGGGCACCTTCGACCCCATACATCTGGCCCATCTGCGGGCGGCCGAGGAGGTGGCCGAGGAGTTGGGCCTGGACAAGGTGGTTTTCATCCCTTGCGCCACGCCGCCCCACAAGAAAAAGGTGCAGGCCTCGGCGGAGCATCGCCTGGAAATGGTGCGCCTGGCCGTGGCCGGGCACCCAGAGTTCGCGGTGAGCGACCTGGAGATAGTGCGGGGCGGGGCCAGCCGCACGGTGGACACCCTGTCCCACTTGCTCAAACAGGACCCGGATCGCAAGCTTTTCTTCTTCCTGGGCAACGACCAGTTTTTCTATCTGCACACCTGGTATCAGCCCATGCGCCTTTTGGAGATGGCCGATTTCGTGGTCATGGACCGGCCCTCCTCGCCGCGCTGGGATTTGCTGGACTATTTGCAGACCGAGGTGGACCAGGCCTTCGCCCCCGCCGAGGACGGCTGGTTCCGTTTGCCGGGCGGCCAAGGGGTGCGCCACGTGGCCACCACCCTGCTGGACATCTCCAGCACCGACATCAAACGCCGGGTGGCGGCTGGGCGCTCCATAAGCTTTCTTGTGCCCCAGGCGGTGGAAGACTATATTAAAACCATGAAACTCTACACCAACGCGGGCCAAAAATAGGTGAGCAATCAAACACGCCCCCGCATAAGGCCTCCACGGCCGAAGAACCCACGCGAGCTGGCCTTGCTTTGCGCCGCGGCCGCCTTGGATAAAAAAGGCGAGGACCCGGTGCTTTTGGAGGTGTCCCAACTCACCGGCTATGCCGACTATTTTCTCTTGGTCAGCGGGCGATCCACCCGCCAAGCCACCGCGGTGGGCGAAAACGTGGCCAGGATATTGAAAAAGGCCGGCCGCCCCGCCCTGGGGGTGGAAGGGCTCAACGAAGGCCGCTGGGTCCTGCTGGACTTCGGCGAAGTGGTGGTGCATGTCTTCCATGAGCCGGTGCGGGAATTCTACGACCTGGACTCCCTGTGGGGCGACGCACCCCGGGTGGAGCTGGACACGGCGGAATTGGACTTGATATCGCTTGGCCAGAGCAAACCCGCGGCAGACTAGGCAGGAGGATATTATGCCCGCCCATGCCCCGGTGGCTCTGATCATCTTGGACGGTTGGGGCATAAGTCCGCAGGACGAGGGCAACGCCGTGGTCCAGGCCGACACGCCTTTTATCGACTCCCTGTACCGGGACTATCCCCACACCCAACTGGCTTGCAGCGGGGAGGCGGTGGGCCTGCCAGCCGGCCAGATGGGCAACTCCGAGGTGGGCCATCTCAACCTGGGCGCCGGCAGGGTGGTCTACCAGGACATCAGCCGCATCAACCTGGCCCTGACCGCCGGCAAGTTGGGGGACAACCCCGAATTTGAAAAAGCCTTCGACGCCGCCAAGAAAGAGGGGCAGGCCCTGCACCTGCTGGGCCTGGTCAGCGATGGGGGAGTGCATTCGCTGCTCACCCATTTGGAGGCGCTTATCGCCGCAGCCAGCGCCGCCGGAGTGGAGCGCATCTTCATCCACGCCTTCCTGGACGGCCGCGATACCCCCCCCGACTCCGGGGCCGGGTATCTAAAGCAGCTAGAGGATTTTCTGAACGACTACCCCGCTGCCACGATCGCCAGCGTAGCGGGCCGTTTTTGGGCCATGGACCGGGACAAGCGTTGGGACCGGGTTGAGCAGGCCTACAACGCCCTGGTGCGCGGTCAGGGCCGTCTGGTGGGCGATCTGGTCACGTCGGTGGAGGAGGCCTACTCCGCCGGCGAGTACGACGAGTTCATCAAGCCGACGGTGCGGGTGGGCGAGAACGGCCGCCCGGTGGGACTCATCAAAGACGGCGACGCGGTGAT
>JAHJPG010000052.1 GCA_018819925.1 Pseudomonadota bacterium | reverse complement strand
TGTTCCGCATAAAAGGCTCGGCGCAGATCATGTTACCGATTTCATTGTCGGCGAAAGAGATTCAATGGGTTTTCATTGGACTGCTGTAGAACTTGAAAGCCCAAAGGATAAAATTTTCAACAAAAATGGCGATTTTTCTGCAAAAACAAACCACGCTATTAGACAAATTTCAGACTGGCGTTCTTGGTTAAAAAAAAATCAGAATTATGCTTCCCGTCCGCGTTGCGAACAGGGACTTGAATTAAAAGACATTGATCCTGACCTTCCAGGCCTCATTATTATCGGTCGAGAAAAAGATGTAGATCCTTCCACAAAAGAGCGCCGCCGCCAGCAAAGCAGTCAGTTAGACATCCGTATCCACACCTATGATTGGCTGTTACGCAATGCTCGCGGCCGAGTCTCTGCAATGGAGACGCTCCGTTCTAGACAGCTTGAGAGCACATCATGACTCCGCCCTTCGTCCATCTGCACACGCACACCCAATACAGCCTTCTGGACGGGGCCATCCGCCTGCCCGATCTCATGAAACGGGCCAAGGAACTGGGCATGGACACCGTGGCCATGACCGACCACGGCAACATGTTCGGGGCCATCCACTTCCAACTGGCCGCCCAAAAGGCGGGGCTCAAGCCGGTGATCGGCTGCGAGGTCTACGTGGCCCCCGGCGACCGCCGGGACAAGGAGCACCGCCCCGGCCATGAGATAGCCCACCACTTGGTGCTCTTGGCCAAGGACCTCACCGGCTACCACAACCTGGTGCGCCTGGTCAGCGCCGGCTTCACCGAGGGCTTTTATTACAAGCCCCGCATCGACACCGAGCTGTTGCGCCGCCACAGCCAGGGGCTCATCGCCATGAGCGCCTGCCTGCACGGCAAGGTGCCCAGCCTGATGATGGCCGGCCGCGAGGACCAGGCCGAGGCCGCTGCCCGTGAGTTGGCCCAGATCATGGGCGAGGGCAACTTCTTCATCGAGTTGCAGGACGCCGGCCTGCCCGAGCAGAAGAAGATCAACCCCGGCCTCATCGACTTGGCCCAGCACCTGGGCCTGGGCCTGGTGGCCACCAACGATTGCCACTACCTGCGGCGCGAGGACCACGAGGCCCACGACGTGCTGCTGTGCATCCAGACCGGCAAGACGGTGGACATGGCCGATCGCATGAAGCTCTCGCCAGAGATCTACTTCAAATCGCCCCAGGAGATGGACGATCTGTTCGGCGAGGCGCCCGGCGCCCTGGCCAACACCGTGGACATCGCCAGCCGCTGCAACGTGGCGATACCCCTGGGGGAGCTCAGGTTCCCGGTGTTCCACCTGGCCAACGGCGAGACCTCCGAGGACCGGCTGCGCGCCGAGGCGCGGGAGGGGCTCAAGAAACGCATCCAGGAGCTCACTCAGCGGGGCCAGGCCATCGACCGCCAGGAATACGCCGACCGCCTGGCCTACGAGTTGGACGTGCTGTGCCAGATGGGCTTTGCCGGCTATTTCCTGGTGGTGGCCGATTTCATCAACTGGGCCAAGAATAAAGGCATCCCAGTGGGGCCGGGGCGCGGCTCGGCCGCCGGGAGCCTGGTGGCCTATTCCATGCGCATCACCGACCTGGACCCCATCCGCTACCAGCTGATCTTCGAGCGCTTCCTGAACATCGAGCGCAAGTCCATGCCCGACATCGACGTGGACTTTTGCTATAACCGCCGGACCGAGGTTATCGAATACGTCACCGAAAAATACGGGGCCGACCATGTGGCCCAGATCATCACCTATGGCTCCATGCAGGCCCGGGCGGTGCTGCGCGACGTGGGCCGCGCCTTGAACATCCCCTACTCCGAGGTGGACCAGATCGCCAAGCTGGTGCCCTCCAAGCTGGGCATCTCCCTGGACGAGGCCCTGGACTCCGAGCCCCGCCTGGTTCAGCTAATGGACGCCGACCCCCAGGTGCGCAAGCTCTTGGACATCGCCCGCTCCCTGGAGGGCTTGCCCCGCCACGCCTCCACCCACGCCGCCGGGGTGGTCATCGGCGACGTGCCCCTGAGCGAGGTGGTGCCCCTGTACCGGGGCACGGGCAACGAAAACGTCACCCAGTTCGACATGAAATGCGTGGAAAAGGCCGGACTGATCAAGTTCGACTTTTTGGGTCTCAAGACGCTCACGGTCATCGCCCTGGCCGTGGAGATGGTTCGGGCCAACCACGATCCCGGCTTCGCCATCGAGGACGCCGACCTGGAGGACCGGGCCACCTACGAGCTGCTCTCCCGTGGCGACACCACCGGGGTGTTCCAGCTGGAGTCCTCGGGCATGAAGGAGCTGCTGGCCAAACTCAGGCCCGAGGTTTTCGAGGACGTCATCGCCCTGGTGGCCCTGTACCGGCCCGGCCCCCTGGAGTCGGGTATGGTGGACGACTTCGTGGCCCGCAAGCACGGCACCAAAAAGACGGCCTACGCCCTGCCCCAATTGGAGCCGGTGCTCAAGGAAACCTACGGTGTCATCGTGTACCAGGAGCAGGTCATGGAGATCGCCCGCCGCCTGGCTGGCTACTCCCTGGGCGAAGGCGACATCCTGCGCCGGGCCATGGGCAAAAAAGACCCCCAGGTGATGAGCCAGCAAAAGGAGCGCTTTCTAGAGGGCTCCCTGGACAACGGCATCGCCCGTAGCGCGGCCAGCGACCTTTTCGACCTTATCGAAAAATTTGCTGGCTACGGCTTCAACAAGTCCCACTCGGCGGCCTACGCCCTCATCGCTTTCCAAACCGCCTTTCTCAAGGCCCACTACCCTCTGGAGTTCATGGCCTCGCTGCTCACCAGCGAGGTCAACGACACCGACAAGGTCATGGCCCACATCGGCGAGTGCCGCGAGCGCGGGCTCACCGTGCTGCCCCCGGACATCAACCTCTCGGGCATCGACTTCACGGTGGCCGATCAGGCCATCCGCTTCGGCCTGGCGGCGGTGAAAAACGTGGGGCGGGGCGCGGTGGAGGCCATAATTCAGGCCCGGGGGGAAGGCGAGCCCTTCAGCGGCCTCCACGACCTGTGCGAGCGGGTGGACCTGCGCAAGGTGAACCGCCGGGTATTGGAGAGCCTGGTCAAGTGCGGGGCCTTTGACAGCACCGGCGCCCACCGCTCCCAGCTCATGGCCGTTTTGGACGAGGCCCTGGAGCATGGGCAAAAAATGCGCCGGGACGTTGACGCGGGCCAGTCCTCCATCTTCGATCTCATGGCCGGCGGGGCCGAGGCCGCCGCGCCGGAGTTGCCCGACGTGCCGCCCTGGCGCGAAGCGGACCGCTTGTCCTACGAAAAGGAGGCCATCGGCTTTTACATCACCGGCCATCCCCTGAGCGACTATCAGGATCAGATTAAGCGCCTGGGCACTCTGGACACGGTGAGCCTAAAGGCGGCCAGCGACGGCATGAGCGTGACCGTGGCCGGGGTGGCGGCCAAGGTGAAGGAGAAGATCACCAAAAAGGGCGACCGCATGGCCTTCGTGGACCTGGAGGACCTCAAGGGCACGGTGGAGGTGATCTGCTTCCCGGACTGCTACGCCAAGGCCGCGCCTTATCTGGGCGGCGAGGAGCCCTTGCTGGTAAAGGGCACGGTGGACAAGGACGAGCGGGGGGTGAAGCTCAAGGCCACCTCGGTGGAGCCCCTGAGCGGGGCGGCCCAGGCCCGCACCAGCCGCCTGCGCTTGCGCTTGGAGGCCACCGGCCTCACCCGCGAAAAGATGGTTCTACTGCGCCAGACCCTGGCCAAGCACCCCGGCGCCTGCCGGGTGTCGCTGCATTTGAACGTACCCGGCAAGGGCGAGGCGGTGTTGGCCCTGCCCGGCCAGTACCGGGTGGAGGCGGCACCGGCCCTGTTCGACCAGGTCAACGAACTCTTCGGCCACCCGGTAGTGGAGCCGGTGCTTTCGGGGGATTAGGCCACATGCGGTTTCGCCCTGTAATCATCGTGGCTTTGGCAATGCTGGCCGTGCTGGCCGCGTCCTGCGGCGGTGTCAGCCGCTTCGGCGCGGTGGAGGAGAGTCTGAGCAAGGACGTGGGGGTGCTCACCTATTCCGAGGCGGTGGACCGCTGGGGCAAGCCCACCAGCCTGTCCCCGGGCGATGCCGTGTTCACCGCCTACTGGCTAAAAGAGCGCTCCGGCGGCCTGGTCAAGGAGCGCCTCTACCTCACCTTTGACAACGAGAAGAAAATTCTGCGCGCCTACCGCTACACCAGCAAGCCGTTTGAATAAAACTGCGAGGCGGCCGTGAATGACAAGAAATTTTTTATTGAAGCCTATTTCGAGGAGTGGGATACAGACCTAAAACAAGCTTGCAACTTGCTTTCTAAGCCACAGTATCTTCGCGAAGGTGTACTCTTATTGAGTTGCTATATTGGCGCATTTGGCAGATTGCGTTTTCCAGACATCACCGATAGAGACGCCTATAAAAAGATTTTACTGGAATACTCTGGCATGCAAGAGTTTTTCGAGTTAATAGACATCTTGTTTTTCTATAACTGGCCAAAATCTACGCTCAAGAATAAGAAATATTTTAGCAAATTCAAACAGCCTGACGCTATTTTTGACATTTTTAATCCCGCTAGCAACGCCACCAGATATATATCTAAAGATAATTTTATTGCTCAAGTTAAAGCTGCTAATGTCTGCGGGTTGGACGAACAAAACCTGCGAGCCAATCTGGACCTTTTTTCGTTAGCCGAGATATGCTATCAATACATCAGGTGTACCGCTGTACATGAAGCCGACTTCCCTTTATTTAGCAAAACGATGGACAATAATGGTAATGTATTTTGCAGGCTAAACCACGCAATAGATGACAAAAAGTTATTTAAAGCAACCCGCAGTATCCTTCAAAACCTAAGGGACGAATGTCTCGCCAATAAAAAATGGCCTGGTGACCTTTAAACATTCAACTCACCGCACCATCTGCGGCCCCAACAGGTTGTTGCTGATGACGATGCGCTGAATCTCGCTGGTGCCCTCGTACAGGGTGAACACCCGGCAGTCGCGGTAGTGGCGCTCCACCGGATACTCGGAGCAGAAGCCGTAGCCCCCGTGCATCTGGATGGCCTGCCCCGCCACCTGCTGCACCATCTCGCTGGCGAAGAGCTTGGCCATGGAAGCCTCCATGGAGAAGCGCCTGCCCAGGTCCTTGAGGCTGGCCGCGTTGAGGAACAAAAGGCGCGCCGCCTCGATCTGGGTGGCCATGTCGGCCAGCTTCCAGCGGATGCCCTGGAAGTCGCTTATGGGCCGGCCGAACTGCTCGCGGGTCTTGGTGAAATCCATGGCCTCGTCCAGGCAGGCCATGGCCACCCCCACCGACTGGGCGGCGATGCCGATGCGCCCGCTGTCCAGGCAGACCATGGCCGCGCGAAAGCCGTCGCCGGGCTTGCCCAGGATGCAGTCTTTGGGCACCCGGCAGTCCTCGAAGACCAGCTGCACCGTGTCGCTGGCCTTGAGCCCCAGCTTTTCCTCCACCTTGCCCACGCTCATGCCCGGGGTGCCCTGGGGCACCAAAAAGGCGCTGATGCCCCGGTGGCGCTTGCTCTTGTCGTTGACCGCGGTGACCATGACCACCCCGGCGTTCTTGCCGGTGGTGATGAACTGCTTGGTGCCGTTGAGCACCCAGTGGTCGCCATCGGCCACGGCGGTGGTGCGCTGGCTTGAGGGGTCGGAGCCCGCCCCCGGCTCGGTGAGGGCAAAGGCGCCGATGCACTGGCCGGTGGTCATCTGGGGCAGCCAGTATTGTTTCTGCTCCTCGCTGCCGAAGCGCACCAGGGCCTCGCAGCAGATGGAGTTGTGCACGCTCATCACCACGGCGGTGGAGGCGCACCCGTAGGCGATCTCGCTAAGGGCCAGGGCGTAGCTCACCGTGTCCACCCCCGCCCCGCCATAGGCCTCGGGCACCATCATGCCCATGAAGCCCAGCTCACCCATTTGCAGCAGGTTCTCGCGGGGAAATTCATGGGTGCGGTCGCGCTCGGAGGCGGTGGGCAACAGGACCTCCCGGGCAAAGTCCCGGGCCATGGTCTGGATCATCACCTGCTCTTCGGTCAGCGCAAAGGCCATGGTTTTCTCCCAGGGCTTAACCCGCATATTTCATGAGGGCCGTGTGTCCGGCTGCGCCAGCCACCGTCATACTGTGTTGCTGGCGGCGCTCGGCTGTGCCGGTGATAGGTACAAACCGGACCTTGCTAATGCGGGCGTGATATTAATAACGGCCTCAACAATATTGATTCGTTGTTCATCGCCACCCAACCCTCATGAAATATGAGGGCTACGGCGTGTAGAGAACGACCATAAGCTCGGCGGTTTCCTCGCCCGGATTTCTGAGGGTATGCACCAGATTGGAGTTGAAGTGCAGGCTGTCGCCGGTCTTGAGCTGGTTCAGGTTCTGGCCCACCTTGACTTCGGCCTCGCCCTTGAGCACGTAGATGAATTCCTCGCCCTCGTGCTGGTAGCCGGCCCCCTCCAGATCGCTGGTGGGTTCTATGGTGACCAGAAAGCCCTTCAGGTGACGGTGGCCGGCCTCGGGGGTCAGCACGCGGTAGGAATAATGGTCGGTGCGCACCTTCACCGCCTCGACCCGGCGCTCGGCGGCCTCGGCCTCCTCCTCGTCCTTGAGCAGCTCGCCGCTGTCCACCTCCAAGGCGCGGGACAAGGTGAGCAGCAGGGCCACCGGCGGTATCATCTCGTCCTTTTCGATGAGGGCCAGGTTTTCCACCGATTGCCCGGTCATGTTGGCCACCGTCTCCAGGCTCATCTCCCGGCGTTCGCGCAGCCGGCTTATGCGCTGGCCCAGGGACTGGCGCTTGAGTTTCCGTGCCATGACTCCTCCTTGTCCGGGCCCTCAGTCGCCCAGGATAGACGCCAAAATATTTTCGCTGGCGGAATAGGGGTCTTCCCGGCCCGCCATAACCCGCTCGATCACCGGGGCCAGGCCCTCCCCCTGATCCAAGCGCTCCAATAGATACTCCATCATACCAGCCTGGATCAGCTCCAGCAGTTCCCGCCTCAGCCCCTCCCTGCGGCGCTGGGCCAGCATTTGGCCTCCGTCGGCACTGAGCACCCGGTAGTGCTCGGCCAGGGTGGACACCAACTCGTCCAGCCCTTTGCCGTCGGTGGCGCAGGTGGTCAGCACCGGGGGTTCCCAGCCGGCCCGGCGGCTGTGGTCGCCGCTAAGGTGGAGCATGCCCTTGAGCTCGTTCACGGTGCGGCCCGCGCCGTCGCGGTCGGCCTTGTTGACCACGAAGATGTCCCCGGCCTCCAGAATGCCGGCCTTGATGGCCTGAATGTCGTCTCCCATGCCCGGCACCGTGACCACCACCGTGGTGTCGGCCATGCGCACGATCTCCACCTCGTCCTGACCCACCCCCACGGTTTCCACCAGGACCACGTCAAGGCCCATGGCCTCCATCACCGTGACCACTCCCCGGGCCGAGGAGGTGAGCCCGCCGAAGTGGCCCCGGGTGGCCAGAGAGCGGATGAACACGCCCTCGTCGGTGGCGTGGCGCTGCATGCGAATGCGGTCGCCCAAAATAGCCCCGCCGGAAAAAGGGCTGGTGGGGTCCACCGCCACCACTCCCACCGTGAGTCCCTGGGCGCGGAAACGCTCCACCAGGGCGTCGGTGATGGTGGATTTGCCCACCCCCGGCGAGCCGGTGAGCCCGATGACCCGGGCCTGGCCGGCCCTGGCGTGCAGCAGTTTGAGCACCTGGCGCCAGCCGGGTTGGTTGTCGTCGATGTCGCGCATGAGGCGGGCCGCAGCCCGCACATCCCCGGAGATAACCTTTTGGGCTCTTTGCTCTGGTGTCATGAAATTTATGGGGCTCCTGTAATTTCGCGCCGGAGCCTGGCGCCGAAGGTCATTGGAAGCTAAACGGCCGCCCGCGGCCAAGGTGAAAAAGGAAGGGCCCGGTCAGCGCCGGGCCCTTCCTGGCTTGCTCTTACTTGCCCTTCATGAGGTTGCGGGCGATGACCAACCGCATGATCTCGTTGGTGCCTTCGTATATCTGGGTGATCTTGGCGTCGCGCATGTGGCGCTCCATGGGGTAATCCTTGCAATACCCATAGCCGCCCAGCACCTGCACGCCCTCGATGGCCGCGTTCATGGCCGAGTCGCTGGCGAACATCTTGGCCATGGCCGCCTGCTTCTCGAAGTGCTTATGCCCGTCTTCCATCCAAGCGGCGCGCAGCAAAAGCAGCTCGGACGCGTCCAGGGCGGTGGCCATGTCGGCCAGCTTCCACTGGATGGCCTGGAAGGCGGCGATGGGCTTGCCGAACTGCTCGCGCTCGCCGGCGTACTGCACCGCCTCTTCCAACACCGCCCGGCCGATGCCCAGGGCCTGGGAGCCGATGCCGATGCGTCCGCTGTCCAGGGTGGTGAGCATCTGCTTGAGGCCGTCGCCGGGGTTGCCCAGAAGGTTGCCCTTGGGAATGCGCGCGTCCTCGAAGACCAGCTCGGCGGTGCCGCTGGCGCAGATGCCCAGCTTGTCCTCCACCCGGCCCACGGAGAAGCCCTTGGTGTTTTCCAGGTCCACGATGAACGAGCTAATGCCCTTGTACCCGGCGCTCTTGTCCGTTACGGCCGCGATCACCGCATACCCCGCCACGTTGCCGTTGGTGATGAATTTCTTCTCGCCGTTGAGCACCCACTGGTCTCCGTCGAGCACTGCGGTGGTGCGCATGGCCGACGGATCGCTGCCCGCCCCGGCCTCGGTTAGGCCGAAGCAGCCCTCGGTCTGGCCGCTGGCCACGGGGGTGAGGAAGGCCTTTTTCTGCTCGTCGGTGCCAAATGCGTTCACCGGGAAGCAGTAGAGCGAATTGTTGACGCTCATGATGACGCCGACGCTGGCGTCGCCCCGGCTGATTTCGCTCAAGGCCAACACATAGGAGATGTAATCCAGGCCGGCTCCTCCGTACTCCTCGGGCATGGCGATTCCCATGAAGCCCAGTTCACCCAGGGCGCGGCATGATTCGGCGGGATGCTCGTGAGTCTCGTCAAAATGCGCGGCCTGAGGTTTGAGCACCTCGTCGGCAAAACGGGCCGCGGTTTCCTTTACCATCTGCTGCTCTTCGGTCAGCGCGAAGTTCATCAGTTTATTTCCTTTAAAAAGTGCGCACCAGGGCGCGTTAATTTAAAGAGCAAAAATCAATTGGCGCGAGTCGTCCTTACTTGTCCAACCCCCCCTTGAACTCGGGCTTGCGTTTCTCCAGGAAGGCGGTCATGCCCTCCAGTTGGTCGGGGCTGGCGAAGCAGGTGGCGAAGTGCTCCGCTTCCATGGGGATGGCTCTCTCCAGCGGCATGTCGCAGCCGCTGTTGATGAGTTCCTTGATGGCCCGGGTGGACACCTTGCCCTTTTTGGCCATGCCCTGGGCGACCTTCATGGCCGCGCCCATCAAATCGCCGGCCGGGAAGACCCGGTTGACCAGGCCGATGGCCTTGGCTTCCTCGGCGCTGATGATGGCCCCGGTGAGGCACAACTCCTTGGCCCAGTTTTTACCCACCAAGCGGGTGAGGCGCTGGGAGCCTCCAAAGCCGGGGATGATGCCCAAGTTGATCTCCGGCTGGCCGAACTTGGCGTTCTCGGCCGCGTAGATGAAGTCGCAGGCCATTGCTATTTCACAGCCCCCACCCAGGGCAAAGCCGTTTACCGCGGCGATTACCGGTTTGGGAAGCCTCTCGATATTAAACAGCACCTCATGGCCGGCGCGGGAAAAGGCCCGGCCCTCCAGGGGGTTCATCTTGCTCATGGCCGCGATGTCGGCGCCGGCCACGAAGGCCTTGTCCCCGGCCCCGGTTAGGATGACCGCCCCAATGCTATCGTCGGCCTTGATGGCCGCCAAGGCGTTGTCGATCTCGCCCACCACCACCGGGCTCAGTGCGTTCATGGCCTTGGGCCGGTTGATGGTGATAACCGCCACCGATCCCTGAGTCTCGAACAGTATCGTTTCGTAAGCCATCTTCCCTATCCTCTCAATCCCCAACCGTGGGTCGTATCTATCGCTCCAGCACCAAGGCCGCGCCCTGACCGCCGCCGATGCACAAGGTGGCCAGTCCCAGCTTGGCATCGCGCTTGATCATTTCGTAGAGCAGGGTCACCAGGATGCGGCATCCGGAGGCGCCGATGGGATGGCCCAGGGCGATGGCTCCGCCGTTTACGTTGACGATGTCCGTGTTGAAGCCCAGCTCTTTGGTGACCGCCAGGGCCTGGGTGGCAAATGCCTCGTTGGCCTCGATGAGGTCTATATCCTCCACCTTGCCGTCGAACTTGGCCAAGGCGGCCCGGGTGGCGGCGATGGGGCCGATGCCCATGTAAGCCGGGTCCACGCCGCCCCAACCGTAGCTCTTGATGGTGGCCATGACGTTCAGGCCCTGCTCCTGGGCCACCTCCTTGCTGGTCACCAGCACGCAGGCCGCTCCGTCGTTGATGCCCGAGGCGTTGCCCGCAGTCACGGTGCCGTCTTTCTTGAAGGCCGGTCCCAGCTTGGCCATGGCCGCCATGGTGGCTCCGAAGCGGGGGTGCTCGTCGGTGTCGGCCACCTTGGGGTCGCCCTTGCGCTGGGGAATGAGCACTGGCACGATCTCGTCCTTGAAGCGTCCGGAGGTGATGGCCGCTTCGGCCCGGTTTTGGCTGGTCACCGCCAACTCGTCCTGGTCCTGGCGGGTGATGCCGAATTTCTCAGCCACGTTCTCGGCGGTGATGCCCATGTGGTACTTGTTGAATATGTCGAACAGACCGTCGTGGATCATGGAGTCGATGAGCTTGCCGTCACCCATGCGCAGACCCCAGCGGGCCTTGGCGACCAGGTAGGGAGCATCGGTCATGTTCTCGGTGCCCCCGGCCAAAACCATGCGGCTGTCCCCGCACTTGATGGCCTGGGCGGCCAGCATCACGCTCTTGAGCCCCGAAGCGCACACCTTGTTGATGGTGAAGGCATTGGACTCCACCGGCATGCCCGCGTGCACCTGCACCTGGCGAGCCACGTTCTGGCCCAGGCCGGCGCCCAGCACGTTGCCCAAAATAACCTCATCCACCTGGCTGGGGTCCACGCCGGCCCGCTCCATGGTCGCCTTGGCCGCGGTAACGCCCAAGTCCACCGCCGAAACGCCGGTATACATGCCGCCAAACCTACCTACCGCCGTGCGCGCCGCTCCTACGATAACCGCTTCCGTCATTGTGAAACTCCTTATGTTGCAGCAAAGTGCCGATGTAATAAATTACGCCCAGCTGGGCGTTTTATAAATTCTCCACGATAAGGCTCACCGCCTCGCCGCCGCCCAGGCACAGGCTGGCCATGCCCGTGGCCGCGTCCACGTCCTTCATGGCGTAGATCAGGGTGGTGAGCACCCGTGCGCCCGAAG
>JAHJPG010000051.1 GCA_018819925.1 Pseudomonadota bacterium | reverse complement strand
CGCCGGCCGCACCCCGGGCGCGGCTTGCCCGCCGGAGGGCAGGGCGTAGAGCGTCAGCTGGGCCAGGGCCTTGCCTTGGGCGTCGACAAGCTCGGCCTTTTGGGGGGCCACCCAGGGCAGGAGGCAGGCCGAGGCGCCGCGCAGCTTGCTCCGCACGGCGGTCAGGTTTTTTTGGTCCACCGGGCTGGAGCGCGGGGCCGTGGCGCCCTGGCCGCCGCCCAGGGTGGAGAGGAAATAGGTGTGGGCCTCCGGTGGAAATCGCAGGCCGCTGGTTTGCAGGAGCTTGGCCTGGTCCATGGCCCGGGCTTCGAAAAACCCGGTGTTGATCTTGAGCGGGATGAGTTGGGAGCGGTCCAGGGGGCGGGGCGTGGCCACGATGGCCCCGTCGTAGATGGGATAGGCCCTGGGCAGGGAGCCGGGCCAGCCATAGCGGGGCACCGCGTCCCCGTCCTTGAAGCTTTCCATGGCCTCCAGCACCGGCAGCAGCACGAACAGCCGGGCCTCGGAGGTGGCCCGGGCCTCGGCCACGCCGGCCACCTTGAGATTCACCTCGCCGGTTTCGTAGGCGCCTTGCCGCCGCCGGCTGGTGGTCACCACCAGTGCGTCGCCCGCCTTGGCCCCCAGCTTGCGCGCCGCCTCCTGGCTGATTACGCACTGGCCCTCCCCGGGCACCGGGGCCTGGTTTTCCAAAAGCAGGGCGTCCCCCGGGGCGGTGGGCACTATTTCCAGGCGCACATCCTGCTTGGCCCCTTTTAGGCGGGCGGTCACGCTGGCCGATAGTTCGCGGGTGTTGGGTATGGCCAGCTCCACGTCGGGGCGCTGGTTGAGCCGCTGTATCCACTGTTTGCTGTAGGAGCGGCTTATGGTGGGGCGGATCTCCCGGTTGATGGGGTTTTGCACCAGGCGGTAGCGCAGGGTCTCGATGGTGCCGTGCTTGAGCCCGAAGAGCAGGAGCAGGGGGGCCAGGATGGCGGCCACCGCCAGCATCAGGCACAGGCTGAGTATCCACTCGTGCCACAGGTCGGCCAGGGCCAGGCGCAGCACCAGGCTCCGGCCGGCCGTTTCCCGCGCGTCCATGTCAGGTCTTCTCCCATAGGGTTGACCGGGTGTGGTTGTCCACCGGGGGGTCCATATTGAAAGTGAAGATGCGGTCGGCCTTGCCCCGCACCAGGTCCTCGTCGTGGGTGACCATCACCAGGGTGGTGCCCAGCTCTGCGGTCAGCGTCTTGAACTGGTCGCGTATTTCCTTGGCGGTGAACTTGTCCACCGCCGCCGTGGGCTCGTCGGCCAGCACCACCGGGGGGCGGTGGGCCAAAGCCCGGGCGATGGCCGCCCGCTGCCGCTGGCCGCCGGAGAGGTGCTGGGGCTTCTTGTGGGCCTGGTCCTTGATCTTCAAACTATCCAGCAGGGCCTCCACCTGGCCCCGGCCGCCCCTATGGGCGTTTAAGCGGCAGGGCAGGTGAACGTTCTTGTACACCGTGAGGAAAGGCAACAGGCCGCCGGTTTGCAGCACGTAGCCCAGGTGGACCCGGCGCAGCCGGGCCAGGGCCGACTCGCTCAAATCCATGAGCTGGTGGCTGGCCCCGTCCACCCGCAGGGAAAATTCCCGGCATTGGGTGGGGCTCATCACCAGCCCCAGCATGTCCAGCAGGGTGCTCTTGCCGCAGCCGCTGGCCCCCACGATGGCCACGAACTCCCCGCTGTAAATGTCCAGGCCGGGCACGCGAAGCTCAAAGGAGCTGCCGCCCTTGGCCCGGGTTTTCACCACCCCGCGCAGGCGATAGACCACCCGCCCGTCTTCGGGCTCCTCCCTTTTCACGGCTTCCCCCCCCACGCCCGCCTAGGGCATCAGCGCCAATTTGACCGGATGCACGAACTGGTCCTTGTCGTCGCCCTGATTGAGCCGGACCCATTGGTCGTGCTGCTCGTGGATGTCCTGGTAGGCCTGTATCTTGGCGTCCAGCACCTGGAGGAACTGGGACTGCTCCATGGCGCTCCAGCTGGCCCAGCGCTCGTTGGTGAGGGCCATGAGCTGGCTCTTGTAGGGCAGCCCGGCCAGGAAGTCGGGCACCATGCCGCTGTCGGCGAATTTTTTGGCGTTGCGGATCTTGTCCGGGTCCACCCCGCTGACCGTGGCCACCCCTTGCAGCACCTTGAAAAAGTCGTCCCCGGTTATCTGGCCGGCCCGCCCCGCGTTGATGACGTCCTTGAGCATCTTCACCAGGGAGTCGAGTTGGCGTTTGTTGAGCAGCACGCAGACGTCCATGCTGGGGATGGCGGGGTTGAGCAGGTCCTTGTCGATGGCGAACACGAGGAGGTCGCGGGGCGCCTTGATCTCGGTCTTCTTGCCCAGCCACTGCACCTGGGCCGCGCGGATTACCCCGGCTATCTGAGCGCTCTGGCTGGCTTCCGCGCCGGTGCTGGGCGCTTGGCCGGCCGGGGCCGCCGGCTGAGAGCCCGCCGGCTGGGGGGCGGCGGTCATGACCGCGCCATGCTGTCCTTTTTTCAAGGCGGCGACCATGCTTTCGGCCACACGCTTGGAGGTGCGGGCAAAGGCTTGGTTGTCGCCGGCCTCCACCTTGAACAGGGCCGCCTTGTCGGTGCCGGGGTTAGTGGCCAGGGCGGAGAACTGAACCTCGCCCACCTCGTGATAGGAGCGCAGGCGGGGGTCGGGGTGCTGGATGTGCATGGAGAACAGGTAGACCTTTTTTTCGTCGGCCAGGGCGCGCAGGATTTTCTCGTCCTTGTTGCTGCTGTTCCACTTGTGGCCCAGGGGGTGGCTGGGGGCGTCGCCGATTAGCACGATGAAGCGCAGGGCGTCCTCGGTCCACTTGGTGTTTAGGATGGCCTCGTTGACCCCGCCGAAAACGTCCTCGTCAAAGCCGGCGCTGCCCGCGTCGGCCTCGCGCACCGTGCCCAGGATCTTGCCGAACTCCTCCACCGGCAGCAGCTCGGGGGTGAAGTTGCGGGTGTTGAATTCGATGCCCGGGATGGTTTCGTTGTCCCGGAAGCCCCACAGGCCGAAGCGGATGTTGCTGCCCAGGTCCTGGCCGCCCTGCATGTTTTGGGAAAGCAGGGCGCTGGTATCCAGGATGGTGCGCAGGGTGGCCTCGATGTAGGGTTTCATGGACCTGGTCATGTCCATGACGTAGACCATGTCGATTTTTTGTTCCTTGATCTTTTGCACCGCGTCGCCGGAGTCGGCCGCCACCAGGGCTTGTTGGCGGGCCTGGACGTTGGTGCGAATATTGCTGGCGCCGCGCTCGGCGGCGGTGGCCGCGGCCAGCTTGACCAGGGTGGCGTCCTCGCCGTCAACCACCACGTTCACCGCCTCCAACACCGGCATCAGGTAGAACTGGGTGCGGGGGTCGATCCAGCCCTTGGGCTCCATGCCCTTCACCGGGAAGGTCTCGGGCAGGTTCTTCTGGCCGGCCTCGGTGATGGTCTGGTAATAGCCCTTGGCCGTGGCGACGCGCTGGTCCTTGGCTTGTTTGGTCAAGGCCTGCAGAGGCTTGATGTCGGAAAACATCAACACCGGCTGGCGGCCCTCGGGCGGGGTGTAGAGCAGGCACATGGCGTGTTTCCACACCATCACGTCGGTGGCCTTCATCCAACCCTTGATGTCGCCCCGCTCGTTGGGGCCCACCTGGTACCAGCCCTCCTCCTTGGTCTGAGTCACCGCCTGGGCCTGCTGGGGCTGGGCGTAAACGTAGAAGGGCTGAAAGGTGCGCACGTTGGCGTCCACCACCTCGGCCCCCTCCTTGGGCTCTTTGTAGATCTTGGCGAAGGGGCGGGCCACCACCCTAAGGTACATGGCCTTGGTGCCCTGGATGCGCACCGGTTTTTTTGGCTCGGCCAGGCCGGCCCAGGGGGCGGCCAGCAGCAGGGCCAGGGTGATGCTCAAGCAAAAAATCAACTTTCGCGCCATGATTTCCCCCCGTGATTTGCCCGGCCGGCCCTCGGCCATGCCGGTGATTCAACGAAAACGCGTCCCGCGCCGCCCCAAGGGGCCAGTGGGGCGGCCAGACAGCGGCCACGCCGGAAGCCCGGCAGCGGCCACGCCGGAAGTTGGGATCGGCTTAAACTGCGAAGGGAATGGCGGCCGCCCGCCCGGCGGGCGCGGCGCGCTCCATGGCTCCCCCCACGTCAACGCGTCCAAAAAACCTTGTTTCCACCGGCCCAAATAAAAACGCCCCCCCCCGCGCTGGCGGGGAAGGAGGCGGTCTTGGCCTCGCGGCAGGGCGGTCTTGGCCCTGCCCGTTATTAATTAGCAAACAGCGGTCCGGCCTGTCAAGGCGTCAGCTTTGGCTTGGGGCCGGGGCGAGCCTGGCGTAGAATGAACCCCATGCCGCGCATCAGCATCCATTGGGCCTGGGTGATCCTGGCCGTCTGCTTCGCCGACGTGTTCATCAACTTCGCGGCGCGCCTGGGCTATGGGATTGTGCTGCCCCAGATGCTGGGACCCCTGGATATTTCGCGCACCGGCGGCGGCACCATCTACAACGCCTATTTGTTCACCTACGTGATCTTCACCCCCCTGGCCGGCTACCTCAACGACCGGGTGGGGGGGCGGGCGGTCTTGACCGTCTGCGCCCTGATCCTGGGCCTGGGGCTTTTGGGCATGGGAGCGGCGGGCAGCCTGGGCTGGGCGGCGGCCGCCTTCGGTCTGACCGGGCTGGGGGCCTCGGGCATGTGGGCTCCGCTCATCACCCTGGTGCAGCGTTGGTTCGCCCCCCGCCGCCGGGGCCTGGCCCTGGGCATCATCTCCACCTCCTACGGCCTGGGCCTGGCCTGCCTGGGGATGGTGTTTCCCTTGATCGTGGCCGCCCTGAACTGGCGCTGGGCCTGGTGGCTCTTGGGCGGGGCGGCCCTGGTCATGGTGCTGTTGAACGGCCTTTTTTTGCGCAGCAGCCCCGAAGCGGCGGGCGTCGCGCCCTGGGGAGGCCGCCAGCCCTACGAGACGGCGCCCACCGCGCCGCCGGTGTGGGAAAAGGGTCTGCTGGGGGCGGTGCTCAGGGGGCGCCTGTTCTGGATAATCGGGGCCTCCTACTATTGCGTGGTCTACGCCGTGTACGGGGTCACCACCTTCATGGTGGACTACGCCCAGCACTCCCTGGGCCTGCCCATGGCCCAGGCCAGCCAACTGGCCACGGTGCACGGATTGGCCCAGGTGGCCGGGGTGCTGGTGCTGCTACCTCTTAGCGACCGCTGGGGGCGGCGCAACACGATCTTGTTTTCCAACGGCTTGGTGGCCGCGGCGGTGCTGGGCATCCTGCTGTGGGGGGGCACCTGGGGGGCCCTGGCCGCCCTGGTGGGGATGCTGGCATTTTTCTTCGGGGCCATCTTCCCCATGTACGGGGCCTGCGCGGGCGACTACTTCCCCCGCCGGGTCATGGGCACGGTGGTGGGCATGTGGACCGCCTTCAACGGGGTGGGCGCGGTGACGGTGCATTGGGTGGCCGGGGCCCTGCGCGACTCCACCGGCGGCTACGAGATCAGCTTCATCCTGGACGCGGCCATGGCCGCCCTGGGCCTGGGGTTGATGCTCCTGGTGCCCAACCGCCGGGCGGACGGCTCCTAGAGCGCCGCCCGTGCGCAAGGCATTGTGAGCTTGACGATTTCATGTGTCGTTTAACGGGTTGATCGCATGATTAACGGGAGTACAGCGGTCTAAAGCTTGACCGCCCACACTCATGCAATTAAACTAAATATCATAGGTATGTGCGGGTAATCGGCCGCGACTAATCAACGGACGGCCCAGCAAGACCGTGGGCGGCCGGGCCCTTGCCCGGCAATGGCGCTCCATGGGGAGAATAATCATGAAAAGAATAATCGCCGCGCTGCTTTTTTGCCTTCTGTCGCTCCCCGCCGGCGCCCTGGCCGACACCATCGGCTTCAAAGGCTATCAAATCCCCGGACTCAAGGTCGAGGGCTACATCGGCTGGCACAAGGTCAAGGCCGACTACGTGGGAGAGTTCAACATAACCTGGGACGAGCAGGAGGTCCTGGCCGCCTACTGCACCGACATGCTTACCTTCGGCGTGGGCGGCGAGTACAAAGTGCAGGCCCTGAGCGCCTATGATTACGAAACCTACAGCAGCCTGTACCAGGCCGCCTGGATCATGGAAAACTACTCCCCGTCCCTAAGCACGGTGGATGACGCCTACTACACGGAGACGGCCACCGCGGTGCAGGCGGCCCTGTGGAACCTTTTCGACGGCTGGGACTTGACCAAGGTCAAAGGCAGCAAACAGCAGAGTAGTTACGTGACCACCCTTTATTATGAAATTCTGGCCGAGGCCGCCGGAGTGGACTTCAGCACCTACACTTTTAAAAACGAATTTCATTACGCCACCAGCGACAATCGCCAGGATCTTTTGTTCGCCACCAGCGGCGTCGGCGCGCCGGAGCCGGGCAGCCTGCTCTTGATGGGCAGCGCCTTGGCCGGGGCCTGGGGCTACATGCGCCGCCGCAAGAAGGCCCTGCGCGCCTAGCATTTCACCTGGATGAAAAAGCGCCGCCCGCCTCCCGGCCAGGGAAGCGGGCGTTTGCGTTAGAGGGTAAAAATCTTTCGGTTATGCGTTTCTTATGAAAGACGCGCTTGCCTTGTCCGGCAATTGTCTGGACTTGATCCCGTCACAGCCAGCCGCCGCAGGGCAAGGCGGCAGGCTACCAAGCTCTTTCTTGGCGGGTTCGCCAGGTGTTCGGGGGCAAGGCGTCCGGCGAGCGCAGGCCGCAGGCGTAGCCTAAGCTACGTCGAGGCCTAAGCGATGCCGGCAACACCGCCCACGGGCAGCTGGCGAACCCGGCTAAGTGACAGGGGTGTTTCCACCCGCGCCCTCCTCCCACACGTTGAACACCGCCTCCCACACCGCGATCTTGCCGCCGCGCAGGGTGAGGAACTCCATGCCCTTGCCTTGCATCTTCTTGCCGGTCACCGCGTCCACCCATTGGCCGCTCCAGGAGTCGCCCAGCACGTCGCCGGTCACCGCCTGGAAGGTCTTGACCAGGCGGTAGTCCCGCTGGCGGGCGAAGCGCGAGGCCACCCATTGCTTGGCCGCCTCTTTGCCCCGTATCTCGGGCAGGTCGGCGAAGCGGATCACCACGTCGTCGGTCCAGCCCGAGGCCAGGGCCTGAACGTCCTGGCTGTGAAAGGCCTCCACGAAACCGGCCACCATGGCCCGGGCCTGCTCCAGGCTCAGGCAGGCGGGCACCGAGGCGGGGTGTGTCTTGCCGTTTTGACTCATGCCTAGTCTCCGTTGCCGGTCTTGATGCCCAGGGTCTTGAGCTTTTTGTGCAGATGGCTGCGCTCCAGGCCCACCTCCTCGGCGGTGCGCGAGACGTTGCCCTGGTTTTGGTTCAGTTTGGCTTCCAGGTAGGCCTTTTCAAAGGCGGCCCGGGCGTTCTTGAAGTCTCCGGCGAACAGCTCGGGCAGGGGTCCTTGGTCGGCCGAGGCCCCCCTCATCTCCGGGGGCAGGTCTTCCAGGCCGATCTCCCGGCCCGGGCAGAGAATCCACATGCGCTCCACCAGGTTTTTCAACTCGCGCACGTTGCCCGGCCAGGCCTGGGCCCCCAGCGCCTCCAGGGCCCGGGGGGTGAAACGCTTCACCGGCTGGTTGTGCTTCATTGCCAGGTGGCCCAGGAAGTCGGCGGCCAACTCGGGCACATCGCCGGCGCGCTCCCTCAGAGGCGGCACGTGGATGGGAATGACGTTGAGGCGGTAGTAGAGGTCCTCGCGGAAGCGGCCCGCCGCGATCTCCTTTTTGAGGTCCTTGTTGGTAGCGGCCAAGACCCTGACGTCCACGGAGATGGTCTTGGTGCCCCCCACCCGCTCGAAGCGCTGCTCCTGGAGGATGCGCAAGATCTTGGCCTGGGTTTTCAGGCTCATGTCCGCGATCTCGTCCAGGAAAATGGTGCCCTGGTGGGCCAGGTCGAACTTGCCCCGCTTTTTGCCGGTGGCTCCGGTGAAGGCCCCCTTCTCGTGGCCGAACAACTCACTTTCGATGAGTTCCTCGGGAATGGCCGCGCAGTTCACATCCACGAAGGGCTGGTCGGCCCGCCGGCTCTGGCGGTGGATGGCGTGGGCCACCAGTTCCTTGCCGGTGCCGTTTTCCCCGGTGATGAGCACCCAGGAGTCGGTGGGGGCCACCTGGGCGATGGCCCGGCGCACCGCCTGGATGGCCGGGCCGGAGCCGGTGATGGAGGGCGGCTCGGCCTTGGCCCGGAGCAGAAGGTTCTCCTCGGCCAGGCGGCTCATGGCCAACCCGTTGCGCACCGCCAAGAGGATCTTGTCCATGTCCAGGGGCTTTTCGATGAAGTCGAAGGCCCCCAGGCGGGTGGCCTTCACCGCCGTCTCCACGGTGCCGTGGCCCGAGATCATTATCACCGGCAGGCCGGGCTGACGCCGTTTAACCCGCTCCAGCACGCCCAGGCCGTCGATGCCCGGCATCCACACGTCCAGGAGCATGATGTCCGGGCTCTCCTGCTCCAGCAGGGCCAAGGCGCTTTCGCCGTCCGGGGCCTCGGAAACCTCGTAGCCCTCGTCGGAGAGAATGCCCCCCAGGCTGGAACGGATGGGGGCCTCGTCGTCCACGATGAGCACTTGGGCCAGCAAATTGACCTCCTATGTTCCCCGGGCGCCCCGGGCGGGAAGCTCCACGATGAGCCGGGCCCCGGTGGGCTGGTTGTCCTGCACCCGCACGTAGCCGTTGTGATCGGCCACGATGGTGCTGACGATGGTCAGCCCCAGACCGGTGCCGCCCTTCTTGGTGGAGAAGTAGGGCTCGAACAGGCGGATCTTGTCCTCCGGGGACACCCCCGGCCCGCTGTCCTCCACCTCCAGGCGCACCATGTTCAGAATCTCGTCGTAGCTCAGGCGCAGCACCACCTGGCGGGGCGGCTCGCTCTTTTGCACGGCGGCCACGGCGTTGTCCAGGAGGTTGATGAGCACCCGGGACATCTGCTCCCGGTCCAACTCGAAGATTGGTATCTTGCTCTCCACCTCCATCTCCAGGCTGACCTCGGGGTGGGCGCTTTTGAACAGGCTCACCGCGTCGGCGGCGATGGTGGTCAAATCAGCCGGGGCGGGGTTGGCCGCGGGCAGGCGGGCGAAGGTGGAGAACTCGTTGACCAGGCGCCTGAGCTCCTCCACCTGCTGCACGATGGTGCGGGTGCACTCGTCGAAAACGGTGTCGCCCTCGGGCACCTGGCCGCCGTAGCGGCGCATGAGGCGCTGGGCGGAGAGCTTGATGGGGGTCAGGGGGTTTTTGACCTCGTGGGCGATGCGCCGGGCCACCTCGCGCCAGGCGGCCATGCGCTGGGCCTTTTCCAGCTCGCTCAGGTCCTCGAACACCACCACCATGCCCAGGTCGGTGCCCTTCTCGTCCTTGAGCAGGCCCAGATGCACCATCAGCGAGAGGCTCTCCCCCCCCACGGCGAGGCGCACCTGCTGATCTATGGTGCCGGCTCCCCCGGGGATGAGCCCGGTGAGCATGCGTTCGACCAGGGCGCGGTTCTCCCCGTCCACCAGCTCCCGCCAGGGGCGGCCAAGGACCTTGGCCGCCCGCACCTTGAGCAGGCGCTCGGCCGAGGGGTTGATGGTGCTGGCCTTGCCCTCCGCGTCCACGGTGATGACCCCGGCGGCCACGCTCCTCAGCACGATCTCCATGTAGCGCCGCCGCCGGTCCAACTCCAGGTTGGTGCGGCGCATCTCGCTCTGGGCCTCGTCCAGGCGGGCCTTGGAGGTCTTGAGGTCGGCGGTCATGCGGTTGAAGGCGTTTACCAGGGTGCCGATCTCGTCGGGCCCGGCCCCGGCTATGTCGAAGTCGTAGTCGCCCCCGGCCACCCGCTGGGTGCCCTCGGCCACCTCGCGCAGGGGATCGGTGATGGTCCGCGCCAGGCGGAAGCCCAGCCAGGTGGCCACGAAGACGATGAGCAGGGTGACGATGGACAGGGTGATGAACAGGTTGGTGCGGATGGGCTCCTTGAAGGCCTTGAGCTGGCGGTAGCCCTCCAGGCCCTTGCGCACCTGCTGGCTGCGGGCCAGGGCCCCGGGGGGCAGGAGCTGAAAGGCCACCACCGCTCCCACCACCTTGGGCTTCATGTCCTTGCGGGGCAACAGCACCGGCTGGATGGCCGCCGCGAAATCCCCGGTGGGGGCGGGTTGGAGGTGGGTCAGCGGCAGGCCGGTGGAGATGGAGCGGCTTATCATCTCCATGGGCAGGCCCTGGAGGTGGCTGGCGTGGGTGCCGCTCTGGGTGGCCTGGGCCAAAATCTTGAGGTCGTCGGAGAAGACCTTGGCCCCGGCCAGGTCAAAAAGGGCCCGCCGGCTCTCCAAAAGCTCGTCCAGCTTTTCGTCGGCCCGCGAAAGGCGGTAGCCCCGCCGTTGCAGCTCGGTGGCCAAAACCCCGGCGAAGTGGCTGGACTCCGAGGCCAGCTGCTGGCTGTAGGCGTCGGAGATCTCCATGGCGTCGAAAAGGCTTTTTTCCACCTGGGCGCTAAACCAGTATTCCATGGAGGCGCCCACGAACTGGAAGGCCGCGAACAACACCAGGATGGTGGGGGCCAGCGACAGCAGCACGAAGGTGCCCACCAGCTTGGTCCTGAGCCGCGCCCCCCAGATGCCCTTGCGCCGTTCCATGGTCATCTTCACCAGGTTGCGGAACACCAGGAAGATGACCAGAAGCAACAGCAGGGCGTTGACGTTGATAAGGGCGAAGACCAGCAGGGAGCTGGCCAAGGGCTGGCCCTGGGCCAGGTCCACCACCTGGGTTTCGGCATAGGTTATGGCCGCCACCAGAATCAGGGTGATGACGATGATGATGCGCTCGCGTTTGCGGCGCCTTATCTCCTTGCTGCGCTCCAGCTCGGCCGTATCAGCCACTTGGGGGCCCTCGCCTGGTTTAGCCCGGACTTTTCATGAAGGCCGCGCGTCCGGCTGCGCCGGCCACCGGCATACCGCGTTGCCGGCCGCCTTGTCTGCCGGCGGCCGGCTGTGCCGGGCCCGTGTACAAACCGTACCACGATAAGGCCAACGCTTTTATCATAAGGATCGCCTGAACACTAAATCGTTGTTCATTGTGCCGTCCAGCCCTCATGAAAAATCCGGGCTAGACGGGACATGTGCAAAGACAAGGCTATGTTACGTTAGGGGGCTTTCCCTGGCAAGCGCTGGAAATCGGGCGGCCGGCGGCCCCGTGGCCAAAGCCGCTTTTCTTGACCCCGCCACCTGTGGCAGGGTGTTTGTAGGGGCCGGGCGTTGCGGGGCGATTTTGCCGAGAGGCCCCGGAAAGGACGGGGGCATGGAAAACGCGCTGATTTTGGCCCGGGTGCTGGGCCCTATGTTGGTGATCGTTTCCGTGGGCCTGCTGCTCAACCCCAAGGCCTACCGGGAGGTGGCCGAGGAGTTTATCCAAAGCCGCGCCCTGCTCTATTTGGGCGGATTCATGGCCTTGGCGGGGGGGCTGGTCGTATTGCAGCTCTTCCACGCCTGGCGGGCCGACTGGACGGTGGTGGTCACCATCATCGGCTGGCTGATGCTCATCAAGGGCGCCGCCTTGATTATAATCCCCGGGCCCCTGGCCGCCCTGGCCGAGGCCTGGCGCAAGGCAGGCGCGATCATGGTGGTGCAGGGGCTGGTGCTCTTGGCCGTGGGGGTTTGGCTTTGCTACCGGGGGTTTTTCGGTTAGGCCAGGGCCAGCCGCAGGCGGGTGGCGGCGGCGTGGGTCAGGGTGCGGGCGATGGTGGCCAGGCGGCTGCCCCAAGTCCCGGCCAGCCGCTCCATGCTGGCCTCCAGGCGCACCCAGTCGGGCTCGCCGGTGGCGGCCTGCTCCAACTCCGCCCCCACTCGTTGCACGAATAGCCGGTAGCTTTTCTCCACCACCCGCTCCAGGGCGGCCACGGCGGCCAGGCGGCGGGCCTCGCCTTGCGGGTCCGGGTGGCGCTGGGCTGGGGAAATTGCCTGGCCCAGCAAACCGCCCAGGCTCAGGGCCTCGCCGGCCAAGCCGCTTTCGGCTTGAACCATGGCTATCAGAACCTCCCCCGCCGCCACGCAATGCCTGGCCGCGATGGGGGCGCAGCCCGCCCCCAGGGCCAGGCGCAGGGCCGCCGGATTGCGCCGGTGCCAGGACATACGGCGCTGCCTGGCCAAGGCCTGTTTTATCTTGGCCAGGCACTCCCCGGCCGCCGGGGTGAGCGCAGCCGTGACTTGGGGCTCCCAGTGCTCCCGGAAGCGGAGGTTCTGGGCCTCCAGGGCCTGGGAGATGTTGTGGTTCAGGTAGTCGGCTATTTGCTCGTGTTTCATGGCGTTCCCTTTTTCCTTGTGGTCCGCCTAGGGCAAGCGCAGGGCCGCGGGCGGCTTATCCAGCACTCCCCGAAAGTCCAGCTTGAGGTTGGTGAGGCCGCTGCCGTCACGCCTGACCATCCACAGATTGCTGGGGAAAAGCACGCCGCTGGAGATGGGGACGCGTTTATGAGGTCCGGAAAAAATGATCCACTGGTT